>CAYNUW010000009.1:0-25843 GCA_964400455.1 uncultured Akkermansia sp.
CCCACGTGCCCGCCGCCGGCATGGTGGAGATCACCTCCGGCGAGAAAAAAGGCGCCTACCTCAAGGCCAAACGCATTCTCATCGCCACCGGCTGCAAAATGCGCCGCATCCCCGGCCTCGATTACGACGGCGTGCGCGTCATGACCTCCCGCGAAGCCCTCGACACCAAAATCCAGCCCAAGGCCGTGACCATCGTCGGCGCCGGCGCCATCGGCGTGGAGTTCGCCTACTTTTTCAACGCCCTCGGCACCAAGGTCACCCTCGTCGAAATGCTGCCCAACATCCTCCCGGTCGAGGACGAGGACGCCTCCAAAGCCGTGCACCGCGCCTTCGAGAAACAAGGCATCAAGGTTCACGTGAACACCAAGTGCGAAAACTTCCGCGTCGGCAAAGACTCGGTGAAGATCGACCTGGTCGAGGGTGACAAACGCACCGAGGTCGAGTCCGACGTCCTCCTCTCCGCCATCGGCGTCACCGCCAACACCGAGGGCCTGCTCGGCCGCGGCGCCCAGCTCGAACTCGACCGCGGCTACGTCAAGGTGGACCAAAACTACGAAACCTCGATCAAGGGCATCTACGCCGCCGGCGATATCATCGGGCCGCCCTGGCTCGCCCACATCGCCACCTTCGAGGCCGTCAATGCCGTCAACGGCATGTTCGGCCACGGCACCCCCAAGCGCGTCACCGGCTTCCCCGGCTGCACCTACTGCCAGCCCCAGGTCGCCTCCACCGGCCTCACCGAAAAAGCTGCCAAGGAGAAGAAGCTCGACTACAAGGTCGGGAAATTCCCCTTCACCGCCTCCGGCAAGGCCGTGGCCTCGGCCGACAGCGACGGCTTCGTCAAGGTCATCTCCGACGCCAAGACCGGCGAGATCTACGGCGCCCACATCGTCGGCAGCGACGCCACCGAGCTCATCGCCGAATACGGCCTCGCCATCAGCCTCGAGGCTACCGTCGAGGACGTGCACCAGACCATCCACGCCCATCCGACCCTCTCCGAGGCCCTCGCCGAGGCCGCCGCCGCCACCAGCAACGAGGCCATCCACATCTGATCGCCCGGCGACCGCCCTTTCCTGGCGCTCCCATCACGCCGCGCCCCCCTTCGGGGCGCGGTTTTTTTCGCCCCCCTTCGGGCTTCAACGCAGTTCCAGCCACTCCACCGAGGCGAATTGTTCCGTCAGCGCCTCCGCTTCGCCTTCCGGGTATTCCGGCCACGGCGACTCCTCCGCCGACCACCCGAGCGTCTCGGCCAACGCCTCCGCGAACGCCGCTCCCAGCCGGTCCCAATCACCCACCCCCGTGGCCGCCGCCCGCGCCACCGAACCTTGCAACAACAGCCCCTCCCGGGTCCGCTTCTGCGCCGCCCCGGCGATCTTCGCCCCCGTGTCCGCGCGCACCACGTCGAACAACTCGGGTTTTTCGAAGCACACGCCCGGCCCGCGCGCCGCGCAAGCCGCGCCCTCCGCCGGCTCCTCGCAGCGCGCCTTCAGCACCGCGTCCTGGCCGCACGCCGCCAGCGCCCGCGCCAGCGCCGCGTGCACCGCGCGATAGCTCTCCAGCGCCCGCGCCGCCTCCAGCTCGTGTCCGCGCGGCACCACCAGCGCGTAGGTCCAGTCGTCGCGGTGATCCACCACGCCGCCGCCGCTTGGCCGCCGCACCAGCTCCAGACCGGCCGCGCCGGCCGCGCCGGCCGGCAGCCGCTCCCGCACCCAGGCCAGCCTCTGCGAGTAACCGAAACTCACCGCCGGCCGGTGCCAGCTGTAGAGCCGAAGCCTGGCGTCACGACTATCCGGATACCGCTTCAGCAGCAGGAGATCGGCCGCCATGTTGGCGGCGGCGGAGTCGGCTCGGGCGGGCAGGTGGCGCAGGACGGGCATGGCGGAGAGACGGGACGACGACGGCCTCGCGCCGCTCAAACCTCGCCGGGCAGGGCCGCATACCACGCGCGCACCGGCGGCGGAACCACCAGCTGGTCCAGCTGGGCGTCAAACGATTCCAACGGCGTGCGCAGCAGCCCCGCCAGCGGTTTTAGGTCTAGCGCCAGGTTGGCCGGTCGCTTGGCGGCCGCCGCCGGATCGTCCGCGCGCGAGACCTCGATGATGGGAGCCTGCGCGGCGGACAGGCGGAAACGCGTCCGCACGCGCCGGGCCAGCTCCACCCGGGAAAGCGCTTCGGCGCCCGCCCAGTGAAAAACCCCGCGTTGCTCCCGCCGCTCGCACAGCTCCACCAGCACATCGGCGAGGTTGCCCGCCGTGCAGGGCTGGCGAATTTCGTCGCGATAAAGGCGCGGGGTCTTGCCGGCCGCCCAATCTCCCAGCAACCGCTCGTGCAGGCTGCGCGCCCCGCCGGGACTGTTCCCGGTGAGCAAGGGCGCGCGCACCACGGCGGCAAACTCGGGCGCAGCCGCGGTCACCACCCGCTCGGATTCCAACTTCTGCCGACCGTAAAGATTCACCGGCCTCGGCGTATCCCCGGTCGCATAAGGCGGTTTATCGCCGGCAAAAACTTGTTCGGTGGATACGTGCACCAGCCGCGCGCTGAGATGATGCGCCAGCTTGGCCAGCGTGGCGGGCAGGGCCACGTTGAGCGCCTGCGAGCCGGCGGGGTCGGCTTCGCAGGCCGCCGGCTCCGCCACCGCTGCGCAGTTCACGATCGCGTCGGGGAAACAATCGAGCACCGCCGCCGTCAGCGCGTGGGCGTCGCCCAGGTCCAGCCGACGTTTTTCCGTCAGGCCCGCGATGGGCAGGACGGAGGCGTTGACCACGCCGACCACGTTATGGCCTCGACGCTGGGCGGCCTCGGCGACAGCGGCGCCGACCAGGCCGGACGCTCCGGTAAGAAAGATCTTCATAGGGGACGCGGGAAAGGGGTGACGGACGGGGCGGGCAAGAGTTCCGGCGCGAGTAGCCAACGCACCCGCCAGCGTCGCAGTCCGGTGCGTTTGTTTATGCCACCGGCCGGCTCAAGCGCCAGTGCGGCGCACTTGTGCAGCACGATCGGCGGGTGGGCGGTGCGTCCGCGCACCAGCAAGCCAGCCAGGGCCGAAAGGTGGGGTTCGTGTCCCACGATGCACAAGTCGCCTCGATCGAGCGGATGCAGTTCCAGGTGATCCGCCAAGGGTCGCGGATCGTCCTCGGGCAACAGACCCGGCACCTCGACCATCGCCGGATCCAGCCCCAGTCTCGTCGCCAGTTCGTCCGCCGTCTGTCGCGAGCGTGCGAGCGGACTGTGCCAGATCTGTGTCGGCGCAAACGTTCCCGCAGCCCCGAGCATGGCCGCCAAACGCGCCACCTCCCCCCGGCCGCGCGCGCTCAACGGACGGAGGGAATCCTCCTCCGCCGTCAAGGCATGGGCGTGGCGAACCAAATGGAGCAACATGCGAACAGGCTAGGGGGCTCGTGCTTCAGGACGCCAGCCGTTCCACCAGCCAATCGCCGCCCGGCGCGCCGCGACGATAACGCAGTCGGTCGTGCAGACGGCTGCGGCGCCCCTGCCAAAACTCGACCGTCTCCGGCGCCAGCCGATAGCCGCCCCAAAACGGCGGCAGCGGTATCTCCTGGCCGGCGTATTTCTTGTCCAAGGCCTTGTAAGCCTCTTCGATCGTCGCGCGATCGGCGATCAACGAACTCTGCGGCGAGGCCCAGGCCCCCAGTTGGCTGGCTCGTGGACGTGAGTGGAAGTAGGCCGCGCTCTCCTCGCGCGACACCCGCGTCACCGCACCTTCGACGATCACCTGGCGCTCCAAGGCCAGCCAGGGAAACACCAGTGTCGCCCGGGGTCGCGCCGCCAGCTCGCGTCCCTTGCGACTTTCGTAGTTGGTATAAAAGACGAACCCTCGCCCATCTAGCCCTTTGAGCAGCACGGTCCGCGCCGAGGGCCGCCCCTCCGCGTCCACCGTGGCCAGGGTCATCGCGTTGGGCTCGATCACCTTGGCCGCCTCTGCTTCCTGAAACCATTTCTCGAACTGGCGAAAGGGGTCCTTGGCCAGGTCCTTCTCCAAGAGCCCGGATAAACTGTAATCTTTGCGCAAATCGGCGAGCGACATGGGATCAGAAAGCGCTTCACGGCCTAGCTTGTCAAAGGTGCCGCACCTTTCTTGGCCGAGGTTTACTGCCTACCGAAGTCGCAGCCCGGCGCGCCTTGTCTCCCAAACTACTCCTCGATAACTTGCGGCTCCCCTATGCCCCTGAGTTTAAGAGCTACCTTTGCGACCCTGCTGCTGCTCTTGGCGTGCGCAGCCACCGCTCGATCCGTCGTCATCAACGAATACGTCTCCGCCAATCGCGGCGGCTTGCCCGACGAAGACGGCGACTACGAGGACTGGATCGAGCTCCACAACCCCGGCACGACGGCGCTCAATCTCGCCGGTCATGGTCTCAGCGACCGCGCCGACGCGCCTTTCAAATGGGTCTTTCCCGACTACGTTCTGTCCCCGGGCGCTTATGTCGTGGTGCGCGCCAGCGAGAAAAACCGGCCGGGGATTCCCGCTCCGGGCCTGATTCAGGAAATTTACGCCAACATCGGCGGCGCCACCCTCGACGACCTTGTTTCCGCCCCGTTTTTCCCCGAGTTCCCTAGCGAACGCTCCACGCTCGACGACGGTTTTGAGACGGCGGTTGACGCCGGCGACAATTACGGACGGCGCCTGCGCGGGTTCCTCGTGCCGCCGACCACCGGCAACTACACCTTTTGGATCTCCGGCGACGACGGCTGCGAACTCCGCCTCAGTCCAGATGACGACCCCGCCAAGGCCGTCGTCATCTGCTCCGTGCCCGGCTTTTCGAACTTTCGCCAGTGGGACAAATACACCGCCCAACAGTCCGCCGCCGTCTCGCTCGTCGCCGGTCGCCGCTACGCGGTCGTCGCTCTTCAGAAAGAGAGCGCGGGCGGCGACCATCTCTCGGTTCGCTGGCGCCTGCCCAACGGTATCTTCGAAACCCCTATACCCG
Organism: uncultured Akkermansia sp.; assembly: GCA_964400455.1. Lineage (GTDB taxonomy): Bacteria > Verrucomicrobiota > Verrucomicrobiia > Opitutales > Opitutaceae > IMCC26134_A. The sequence continues at coordinate 4,950 of CAYNUW010000009.1, forward strand.
CCACCCGCCTGCTCACCGCCCGGGGCGAACTCCACGCCGCCTTCAAAATCTCCTCGACCGGCGAAAGCCTCCACCTTACCGCGCCCGACGGCACGCCGCTCGACGCCGCCCCCGCCCAGGCCCTGCCCGGCAACGTGGCCTACGGCCGCCGCGCCGATGACCCCGCCACCTGGGCCTACTTCGCTCAGCCCACCCCCGGCGCGGCCAACACCACCCCTCCCGCCGCCTCCACGTTGCCCAAGCCCGACTTTTCCGCCCCTGGCGGCTTCCGCACCACCGGCTTTGCCTTGACCCTTTCTTCCCCGGATCCGGCCGCCACTATTCTCTACACGCTCGATGGCTCCGAACCCGATCCGTCCCGCCTAGGCGGCGGCACCTACACCTATAAAAACCAATATCCACGCGACCCCGGCAACCCCATCGGTTCGCTGCTCACCGGCACCACGCTGACCCGGACCTACTCCGCTCCGATTCTTATCTCTGACCGCACCTCCCAACCTAATCGGCTCTCCCTCGCCCACACCACTTACGATCGCTCGGCTTCCAACTACGCTCCCAGCGTGGCGATGTTCAAAGGGACCGTGGTCCGCGCCCGTCTCGTTCGCGAGGGCGCGTTGCCTGGTCCGGTGGTTACTCATACCTACTTCGTAACTCCCTACGGAGAAAATCGTTACTTTCTGCCTGTCGTCTCGCTCGCCCTCGACGACGAGGACCTCATCGGTTACGAGAACGGTCTCTACGTCGCCGGCCGTGACTTCGACGACTGGCGCGCCGGCACCTCGGCCGCCGTCTCCCCGCCCCTCCCCGCCAACTACAACCGCCGCGGCCCTGCCACCGAAAAACCCGTCCACTTCGAACTCTTCGTCCCCGGCCAGGGCCGCGTGCTCGGCCAGAACCTCGGCGTGCGCCTGCACGGCGGCTGGTCCCGCGCCTTCCCCATGAAGACGCTGCGCTTCTACGCCCACGAGGCCTACGACGATTCCGAAATCGTAGACCACCCGCTCTTGCCCGGCCGTGTCGGGCTGGGCACCGGCCTCCCCGTCTCCTCCTACCGCCGCTTCCTGCTGCGCAACTCCGGCAACGACTTCACCACCGCCTGGAACGGCCTCGGCGCCACCCTGCTGCGCGACGCCCTCCTCCAGGAGGTCGCCAGTCCGCTTCGCCTCGATCGCCAGGGCTACCGCCCCGCCGTCCACTTCATCAACGGCGAGTTCTGGGGCATCATCAACTTCCGCGAACGCGTCGACCGCTACTTCATCCAGAGCCACCATGGCGCCGACCCCGACCAGGTCGCCATCCTCAACAACGACGCCATCGTCGAGGAGGGCCTGCCCTCCGACCGCGCCGACTTCCTCGCCCTGCGCGCCTACGCCGCCGCCAACGATCTATCCGATCCCGTCCACTACGCCTACGTCGCCGCCCGCATGGACGTGGACAACTTCGCCCGCTACAGCGCCGCCCAGATCTACGCCGCCAACACCGATTGGCCCCAGAACAACACCGACTTCTGGCGTGTGCGCACCCCCGACCCCACCCCCGGCGCTCCCGCCACCCTCGACGGCCGCTGGCGCTGGGTCCTCTTCGACCTCGACCTCGCCTTCGCCAACGCCAGTCACGACACCTTCACCCACGCCCTCACGCCTGCCGATGACTGGTCGCGCGTGCTCCTGGTGCGCCTGCTGGCCAACGCCGACTTCCGTCACCGGTTTATCAATACCTTCGCCGACCACCTGCAGACCTCGTTCCTGCCGTCGCGGGTCGGCTCCCTTCTCACCGCCATGCAGGCCGTCATTTCCCCTCACTATGGCGAACACGGCGCCCGCTGGCGCAACCAGGGCTCCACCAACGCCGACTTCCTCCGCACCTTCGCCGTCAACCGCCCCGCCGTCCTGCGCTCCCTGCTCGCCGCCCGCTTCGGCTTGGGCGCCGCCGTGAACGTCACCTTCTCCACCCCCGATCCCGCCCGCGGCCACCTGCTCGTAAATACTCTCGCCCTGCGGCCGGGCGAGCCGGGCATGCCGGCCACCGGCACCGCCCCCTACAGCTGGACTGGCGCCTACTACCCGACCGTCCCCATCACCGTCACCGCCGTGCCCGTGCCGGGCCACCGCTTCGCCGGCTGGGCCGGCCGTCCCGCCGACACCTCATCTACTCTGGTCGTAAATCCCGCCGCCGGCCTCGCTTTGAACGCCTTGTTCGAACCTCTGCCGGTGCCCGTGCTGGTTCATTACTGGAACTTCAACGACACCACCCGGTTGCTCACGCCCTCGGTCTCCCGCCCGGGCGCCGCTCTGACCGTCGCTCCCGCCGCCACCTCCGAAACCACGTCCGGCACCGGCCAGGACTTCGCCGCCGCCAACGCCCAAAACGGCGACCTCGCCGGCGCCCACCTGCGCCTCAACAATCCGCTCGGCGCCACGCTCTCCTTCGCGCTGCCAACCACCGGACTGCTCCCCCCGGTCGTGCGTTATGAAACGCGCCGCTCCGGCCAGGGCGCGGGCCTCCAGGAGATCGCCTACACCCTCGACGGCGGCCTCACCCACGTCCCCTTCGCCACCGTCGCACCGCCCGATGGCGCGCCGGCCGTGGTCGAACTCGATTTCTCCGCCATCGCCTCCGCCGGCGACAATCCTCGCTTCGGTCTGCGCCTCACCTTCGCCCAAGGCTCGGGCGGCCTCGCCGGCAACAATCGTTTCGACAACTTCACCGTCCACGCCGCCCGCGACGCTTCGGTCAACCATCCGCCCGAGCTCTCCGCCCCCCTCGGCCCCGTCGTCGTGCGCGAGGGAGCCGCCCCGGCCGAGCTCGACCTCTCCGGCCTGTTTGCCGATCCCGACGGCGACCCCCTGATCCTCGCCGCGACCGCGGCCCGCCCCGCCCACGCCGCCGCCACCCTGCTCGCCACGCCCGACCGGCTGCGCATCGCCGGCCTGCGCCGGGGCGAAACCGAGCTTACCCTCACCGCCGCCGATCCCGCCGGCGCCACCGCAGCCCTCACCGTGCGCGTGCTCGTCCTGCCCGCGCCCCATCGCCTGGCCGACGGACCCTACGCCTTCACCACCTGGGACCCCGCCGCGCCCGAGCTGACCTACCCGACCGCCATGATCTTCCTGCAAGGCACGGAAAACGACTCCACCCTGACCACCACGCTCGACCGCGCCTACCACGTGCCTCCGGCCGATCTCGCCGCCGCCGACCTCGCCAACCAGGGCTATCCCTACCGACTCACCTCTCGCACTCGCATCAACGGCCTGGGCGAAAACGGTGTCTCCTTCATCAACACCGGCCGCGGCCGCGACCTGGGCGGAGCCCTGCTCGCCCTCGACACCCGCGACCTGCCCGCCGCCCGCCTCGCTTGGACCGCGGGCACGGTCTCGCCCAACATACGCGTCTACGCCCTGCGCCTCCAATACCGACTCGCGCCCACCGCCGCCTGGGCCGATGTGACCGACTCGTCGGGGGCGCCTTTGGAATATCTCCGCTCGGACACCGCCGGCCACTCTACCACTTACTTGCTGGACCTCCCGCCCGCGCTGCTGGGACGGCCCTCGCTCGAACTGCTTTGGCGTTACCACCTCGTGGCCGGCGCCTCGGGCGCCCGTGCCGAACTGCGCCTCGATGAAATCACCGTCAGCCTCCCGCCTTCCGGGTTCGCCGCCTGGCGCGCGAACCGCTTCTCGGTGTCCGAACTCGCCGACCCGGCGGTCTCCGGTCTCGCCGCCGACCCGTCCGGCCTGGGCGCGCCCAACCTCCTGCGCTACGCCCTGGGCCTGGACCGCGACGATCCACCCGGCCCTCGCCTGCCCCGCCTCGTTCCCGCCGCCACCGGCTCGGGCTGGGTTTATCGCTTCCCCTACGATGCCGGCCTGACCGACCTGCTCTATCGCGTGGAGGCCTCGCCCGACCTGGTCGATTGGAGCGAGGTCCGCTTCGATTCCTCCACCTCGCCCGCGCCCCGCCTGGTCGACGGCTGGGCCGAACTCGACGAGCCCGGCCCCACTCCCGCCGCGCCCCGGCGTTTCCTGCGCCTCCGCGTGGAACAGTCGCCCTAAACGGAAAAATCGCGCCTTCTCCAAGGGCATGTCCTCGCTGCTCCTCGCCCAAGCCCTCGTCACCGCCGCGCTCGCCGGTCTTTGCTGGACGGTGCAAGTCGCCGTATACCCGCTCTTCCGCCGCCTGCTCGCCGCGATGCCGACCGAAGGCTTTCGCGCCTACCACGCCGCCTACACCGGCGCGATGGGCTGGGTGGCCGCCCCGCTCATGCTGGCGGAGCTGGGACTCGCGTTGGCCTGGCTCTGGTCGCCCTCCGCCGCGCCCCTCGCGCCGCTGGGGCTGGCCCTCGTCGCCGCCGTCTGGATACTGACCTTCGCCCTGATCGTGCCGGCGCATCGTCGGCTGCAAAACCACCCCGATCCCGCCGTCATCCGCCGTCTGGTTCGCCTGAACGGGCTGCGCACCGCCCTGTGGTTCGCCCGGGTCGCCGTGCTCGCCGCCGGCTTGTCCGGCTAGCGGACGTTCACACCCCCAGCTCCAGCTGCCCGGCGGCGCCCGACTGCCTGCCGTCCGCCTCAAACCACCTCGGCTCGATCACCTCCGTGCCCGGTCGCTTGCGGCTGCCGTGCCGCACGAAAACCGCCCGGGCCTCCTCGCGGTGTCCGGCCCGCCTTTTTACCGCCGAAAACCGCGCGCGGGCCTCGCGCACCGCCTCGCCGTGGTCCACCACCGGGAACGGATAAACCTCGCCCATGACGCAGCCCGCCGCGCGTTGCGCCTCGGCCGGCATGCGCCAGGGCTCGTGCACAAACACGTCCGGCACCGCCCCCAGCTCCGGCACCCAGCGCCGGATGAACTCCCCGCGCGGATCCTGGTCGAGCGATTGTTTGACCGGAGAATACATGCGCAGGGTGTTGATGCCCGTGGTGCCGCTCTGCATCTGCACCTGCGGCCAGTGGATGCCCGGTTCATAATCGGTGAACAACCGCGCCAGGCGCAGGCCGCTCTCCCGCCAGGGCAGCCACAGGTCGTAACTCGCGAACGACATCAACATCGCCCGCATACGAAAGTTGATCCAACCCGTGTCGCGCAGCGACCTCATGCAGGCGTCGATGAACGGATAGCCGGTCCGCCCCTCCGCCCAGGCCTCCAGCCGCCGCTCGCGCTCCGGCGTCCAAGGCCCCGCGCGCAGCTCGTCCAGCGCGGGCAAAAACGCCTGCGCTTCGATGCGCGGCTCGTCCTCCAGCTTCTGCATGAAGTGACAGTGCCAGTGCAGCCGGGCGATGAACGAGCGCAACGCGCCGACGCGATATCCCCCGGTGTCGGCGCCGGCCGCCCGCGCCTCGCGCAGCTCCTCCACCCGCGCCCTGGCCGCCCGCACCACGGTGCGCAGCGAGAGGGTGCCGAGGGCCAGCGGCACGCTGAGCCGCGAGCAGGCCTGCGCCGCCGTGCGCGGACTGGACATCTCCCGGCTGTAGTCTCTGCCTCGATACGAGAGAAAACTGTCCAGCAGCCCGCGCGCCTCCGCCTCGCCGGCGCGCTGCCGCCCCGGGCACCTGTCCTCCGCCAGCCCGAGCTCCGCCGCCTCGGGCGGTTCACCCGGCGCCGCCCCGGTCCACCCTGGCGCCGCGCCCGGCTCCAAGACCGGCGCGAGGGGCCGCGCCATGCGCGCCTCCCATCCCGCCGCCCAGCCCTCGCGCGAGCGCAGACGCCGCACCACGCCGCATTGCGCCCGCTCGGTCCATTCGACTCGGCATTCGCGAGTCCAGCGTCGCACCGCCCGGTCCCGCGCGTAGGTCGCGCCGTTGCCCGTCTCCTCGTGCGACCAGAGGGCGAGCCGCGCCCCGCGCCCGGCCGCGTGGGCCCGCAGACGCTCCAGCAGCTCCACCACCTCGCCCTGCCGCACTGCCAGCGGCAGACCGATGGCCGCCAACGCCGCCCGCAGCTCCAGCAGAGCCTCGCGCGTCGCCGCCCAGTGCCGTCCGGCGTAGTCCGGAGCCAGCACGACGGAGGGCTCGATGGCGTAAAACCCCAACACCCAGCCGCCCGAGGCCCGCGCCCGCGCACAGGCCTCGACCAGCGGCTCGTGATCCCTCACCCGCAGGTCGCGCTTGAACCAAACCACTTCCAGCACCGGTCCGTCGGCCATTCGGCATCATGACCACCCGAGGCTGCCGCGCAAACCGTCACCGCAGCGCCACGCAGCCAGCGGTGCAAACCGGCCGCCGGGGCGAGCCACCGGGGCGATACACCTTGACCACAGGGTCTGGAGGACCCCCTCAAAATCACGCTAAAGCAAGTTTTGCGCCTGGTTAGTAGCACCCCGCGTCATGCTGGCGTCACTACTGATACCCTTTTTCGTGGTTCGCGCGGCGCGGCTTTCAGGATGATCGATTCGCCACGGCAAGACCAGCTGTTCCGCGGTCCCCGTGCAACTCAGAACCATCGCTACACGTGAAACTACGTTATCTCTTCGCTCTTCTGTCCCTAGGCATCGGCTCGCTCCAAGCGGCCCACCACGATCACACGCAACCGGCCAAAACGGTTGTCGATCTCGCCGTCGGTTCGGCCGACCACACCACCCTGGTAGCTGCCGTGAAGGCAGCCGGCCTGGTGGAAACCCTGTCCGGCGCCGGACCCTTCACTATCTTCGCGCCGACCAACGCCGCCTTCGCCAAACTCCCGGCCGGCACGGTGGAAGGCCTACTCAAACCTGAAAACAAAGCCAAGTTAACCGCCGTCCTCACCTACCACGTGGTGCCGGGCAAGGTGCTGGCTGCCGACGTCAAGCCGGGGAAGGTCAAGACGGTCAACGGTAAGGAAGCCACCATCACCGTGCAAAACGGCGCGGTCATGATTGATGGCGCGAAGGTCGTGGCTACGGACCTCGTCGGATCAAACGGGGTCATCCACGTGATCGACGGCGTCATCCTGCCCTGAGTCTAAAAGCGCATTGCCGGTGGATACACCGACGACTGGCGTCGCCTCGTGCGACGCCAGTCCTTTTTTAATATCGCCCGAAAGAGGGCCGATGCTCAACGGAAAGGCCGGGTGTTGAGCTGTTTTTCCTTACCCGAGGTCACGGTATCGGCGATCTGAACAGCCTGCTCATGGTTAAGTTGAAATGCGAAACGAGAGATTCATCCGTTGATCAAAGCCCGAGTTTCTCTGCAAAACGAGCCTCTGCGGCAGCCAGGGCCGTATCGAGTTGCGCGCGCACCCCTTTGACCGGGTCGGTGGTAAATTCGTCGCGCGAGGGGTGCCCCAACTCCTTGGGCGTTCGCCACAAAAAGCGCTCCGCGAAAAGCACGCGTCCCGTGCTGCGCTCCAGCAAGCGCGCGGTGAAGACGACCTGAAATTGATAACGCACCCAATTCAGCGGCAGGTAGGAGCACATCCACGCCGCATCCGTATCTAGCACGTAACTGGCGAGGGTGGTAGATTGCGCCGGTGCGAACTCGCTCCCTTTCTCATCCAGCGCCACGCCCTCATCGCTCAAAATCGTCAACCCGTGCCGCTCACTCAAACGGGCGAGCAACCGCGCCCGAAGTTGCCGATTAGGATAAACGATACCAGCTTCGCGCAAACGGTCGTTGACCTCTTGGTCGCCCATGCCCGCCGCGATCGCACCGCCGATAGCCCCTCCTAAAGCCCCCATCGCCGCGTCACCGGTGGAATAAACGTAAAGATCGCTGTCGCTTCGCGCAGTCGGAGCGATGGACGCGCCCGTTAGTTGGGCTGCCGCCTCGGGCGCCAGCGCCACCGGCCGGTAAGTGGCGCACCCGGTCAAGCAGGCCAACACCGCCACCATCAAAAATGCAGTCAAACGTCGTTTCATGACGGCGCATCAGAATCGTTGGCTGAAGCCGGCAACAAGCTCTATTCTATTTTAATATATTCTATAATGGTTTATAATATAATGGCATTGGTTTAGCGAATTGCTATCGCCTTCACTCACTGCCACCAGAACGAGCCGATTGCATGGGCTGGCGCAGCACGGTTCGCCATCGCTCAGGTGCGGCGCGGCGAACGTCGCTCAGGTAGATTTCATGGTGTTTGCCCACCCGCTCGCCACGCTGGTCGACGTGTGCATGGAGTCGGGCGATGGTCGGGCCCTCGGCGGTGAAGGGGCCTACGTGTAGAATTTGGGCGCAAGGCCCTTCGGAAAAACGCTCCAACCGCAGTCGGCTGAGCGCGGGTAGCCCCTTGGTCCTTACCAATCCGTCGATCGTGTCGTGGAGGAGCGCCTCACTCACGAAGTCTGGCTGCATGATCATCATGGTCCACTTCCACCGCGCCCGATCGCCCGTCGCAAAAACCGACCAATCATCCGCCCACCAGAGCCCCTCCAGTGGCATCACGCCGTAGTCGATCGCCAGAGGGCCGCGTTTGAGTGAGAATTTTACTTTGTAAGATACCGTGAAAAGCGCCTCGACAGCGTGGGCATATTCCGGAGCGGTGTTGGGATCGCCCTCGCCGTCGATCATGAGGTATAAAAACTCCGGCACGATCACCTCCGCCACCGTTCTGGCCGAAGCGTGGTAGAAGGCGCTAAGTTCACGTTTTATATCTCGTTTGGCCATGGGGGGCAGTTTGCCGGAGCACCTCGGCTCACGCACCACTTTTTACCATCACCCTGGTCCCAGAAAAGTCCGGGGCCAAAGTGATGGGGAACAAACTCACCGTTCGCCAGAAGAGAAAGGCGCCCGGCCAAGGTGACCGAAGCGGAGGTCGCCCAGCGCCTTCCTTTTTTGCATTTCGCGCCCGTTGAGTCGTTTACGAGTTACGCCGAGGCGTGACGACGGCGAGAGCCGGCTAAACCCAAGACGAGAATTCCGGTAAATGCAGCAAAGGTTGATGGCTCGGGGATGGCTGACACTTCGTAAGAGAGGCTGGAGCCGTCTAAAACGAAACTGCCGCTCAAGCCGGACCCAAGGCTGGAGTTGGTGGCCACGAAGTCGGTGCTGGCGAAGGTGCCGGATATGCTAGTGAAGCCCACTAGCTTGTATGCGCCGGTGGAATTGAAGTTAAACCCTGCGAAGTTTACGTTGTAACTGCCCCCGTTTAGGGTCTCGGTAAAGGTGGTCAGCGTGAGCAGTGGGACCGAGTTGTTGATGGTAACGCCGCCGAGATCGAAGCCGAGGGTATGGCCTGTGGCTAAGGAACCCGCATTGGCGGAGAAGGTTCTCCCGGAGGCACCCTTCACCGTAACGTTGTTTAGGGTGCTTAGGGCGACGCCCGTGCCAAGGGTGATGTTGCCGACGGTGGTATCGAAGGTGGCGCCGTTGGTGCCTACAGCGATGCTGTTGTTGTTGTCGAAAACGCTGATGCCGGATGCGTTATTGCTTCGGAGCGTTCCGCCATTGAACCCTAAGTTTCCGGCAACTCCAGTCGCGAAGACATTGCCTGCTGTCACCAATGTGCTGGAGCCGTTCAAGTTCAGGTTGCGCCCGTTGCTGTTAGCGGAAGTCGTCACGGTGGCCACCGTGTAAGAGCCAGCCGTAAGGTTGGTGGTGCTTGAACCCGAGATATTTAAGGTGCCTCCCCCGGTGTAGCCCCCGCCCAGGTTGCTGCCCCCCGCACCATTGTTGGCGGTTAGGTTTAGCGTAGTGCCTGCGCCCGTAATCGCTGAATTGATCGTTAGAACCGACGATGCACCGATAATGGTGCCGATTGCACCAAAATTGATTGTTCCGCCCGAAAGGGTAACTGCACCCTGCCCAGTCCCGCGGCCCAAACGAATAGTTCCAATATCAACTGTCCCACTAACGGTGATCGTTCCCCCTCCAAGGCCGTTTGTGCTATCTGTGCCAAAAGTTGCTTGGTTGTTCGTGGTGGTCGCTAGTGTTCCCGTGGGCGCAGTCTCTCCGGTGGAACTGGTAGAAAACAAAGAGGCAGTCGAAGACCAGTTTGTGCCGCCAGAGACATTACCGAAGCCAACACTGGCACCATTTTCGTCCCAGTATAAGGTTTGCGCTTGGGCAGAGGGAACGCTAAGTCCCGCGACCAAGATACCAAGACCGACGGGGAGTGTGTTAAGGGACCGGGGTAACTTCGATTTTACGGTGGGCAGAATGCCCATGCGTTTGGGGTGTGATGACAGCATTTTTTAGGGTTATTGTGGCTAGAGCCTTCCTAGCTGGCAGGCTCGGGCCGGGGTTGAGGTTGGTGATGCAGGAAAAACAACCATGGTGGTTGTTTACGCTGACATGCTCGCGTTGAGTCATTAAAACGAAAGATCAACGTTGTAGGAACATTAGACTAACATGCTTTTTTGCGAGACGGTAACCTCTTAAGAGCACACGCCTTTGTCTCGTTCTTAGGGTCCTAGTTTAAACACCGCTATCGTTTGGTCCGTCGCTACCACCTCCAGGTGATCTCCTAACCTTCCGCTCATGCTATCATTCTACCAAGTTAACGAACGTAACCGTCTGACTCTTCGCCTTCGTATTGGCATGTCGGACGTAGTTTCGAGTTGGCTGGGTGGTTAGGCCGAACACCAGCGATAAGTTTCGGAAGCACTCTTATCTGGAGTCACTTGTGATAGTTGAAATCGCGCCTTTTCAGGTCGGAGCGGTCTCGACGCGTTTTTGCCAGACGGTGTTGGAGTTGGGCTTCATACAGGTTTGCCGGCGTAAGAACTCCACTCGGGAAGGTTTCAATCCACGGCGCACGACTCACGACACCGGCCGGCGCGGAGGTTTGCAGGCCCACGAAAATCAAGGTCGCCGGTCCCCAGGTCTTGGCCGGCGGCTTAAGATCCCGGTCCGATCGAATGTTCCAGAAAACATTACGCCCCGCACTGTGCCGCCCGAGGTCTGCACCGCCGCCTGACGCCCAGGGACGCCGACCCCGGCCGACATGTATGTCCGTGAACAGATTTTCATGGGGCACCGCCCGATGGTGGTCGAAACACAGGTCGCGGCCGCGCCCGCCGGCGAAGACGTTCCCCGAAGCCAGCTCCACGCTGAGATCATGGATATACGGCGCATCGATATCAAAATTCGTCACTAGATTATCCTCCGCGCGTTTTAGCTGGATGCCGTGGTGCCCCGTGCAATCGGGCACGCCGCCATCGTTTCTGCCCCTCTGCGGATCGGCGGTCAGACGCACATGATCGATGGTGCATGAGCGCGCCACTACATTCACGCCCATATCCGCATTGTGAATGGCCACATCACGAACCCAACAATGATACACTCCCCGGAGCTCGATGGCATTATAACCCGTTTCCTTAAAATGTCCGGCATAACGCGTGGGCGGAAAAACGAAGCCCAGACGCTCAATGCCGGATTCGGTCACCGTGGGCTCGAACGAACGCAACTCCGGATTCCACTCCGGCCTGGTATCAAAACGCAGCGGACGATCCAGACGCACGGTGTTACCTTGCTTGGAAACCACCCGCAGGGTCATGCGTGTCTGATAGGACTTCAGTTTGTGAACGGAACCGGAGTCATCGCTGTAAAGGTGACGGGCAAGCGTGTTGCCCGCATCATCGCGGACCGCGACGACGACCAGCCGGCCGGTTTGCACGGCGGAGGCGTCATCCACTTGAATTTCCTGCGTGCCGCGCATTGCAGTCGTCGTGATGCGCGCGAGTGTTTTTTCCCCATAATCGCCGGTGATATTGATGAATCCACCGTCGAAGGAGTAACCGCTGGCCAGACTGCCGGTGGTGGTCCGCGCTTCGCGCGGATGCAGCTCGTCCAGGCCCTTGGGAAACCAAAGCACGGACTTGTCCGGTGCCGCGCCGCGCAAAACGACACCGGAGCGAGTGATGCGGATGAAATCGGAAATCAAATAGCGACCCGGCGGCACAAAAACGGCGCCGGCCTTTGTAGCGTCGATGGCGGCTTGAATCGCCCGGGTATCATCGGTCACCCCGTCTCCCTTGGCTCCGAAATCCCGCACATTATTGACCACCGGCAGGTCGGGCGGACTTACCTCTCCGCCGCGATAACCGACGTGGGAAAAATCGGGTAACATCCCGCCCGGCGACCATTTTTCACCGGCCGAGCCCCAAAGCTCGGAAACGGCGGTAGCCGTGGACATCGCCGCGTCGTTATTCCCTTTGGCGAGAGCCGGCAACAAACCCAGCAGTAGGCAAAAATAGAGTCGATTCATAGGACGTGTCGAAATTATCGAACGGGTGGGGTAAACGCTTCGAAATAGACGGGTCGTTGGCTGTCGGTTCGCGTGCCGAAGATGCTCAAGCCGGCAGGCGCGAGGCTTGCCGAGACCGGCGGCTTTAAAATCCATACCGCATAGTTGGATGTTGTCAGACAATTTGCCAGCCACTAAATCGGGATCGGTCGACCAACTTGGCTCATTTTTACCTTGTTGGTCCCTCCATCTGTCAGCCTGAACGCCCTGAGCATACTCGAACACTCCTAGCTGTTGGTAATGCGATGAAAGGTAATCCGAACGGCAACCTTCACGCTTGAGACAGATTCCCGCCCTGGATGCGAGGATGGTATGATCACTGCTGTGTCAGGAGAAAGGTGACGGAACAAACAACTAATTGCCCCCCCGCAGCCGTTGGCTCCACCCCTGCGGCTACCATCACGCAGCGGGTGTTTCATGCCCTGCTTCATCCGCCTAGGCAAAGTCGTCCGGTCTCGGCCCTTATTGTTGTCTTAGTTACAGCGATCATTGCCTGGATTTACACGGCCTCTGAGGGCGGCTTTTCGCGCCAGGCCTTCTATATCATTCCCATGATCTTGGCCGTCAGCTGGCTTGGGCTCTGGTGGGGCATTTCCATCGCACTGGTGAGCGCGGTCGTCCGTTTTTACGGGGCAGTGAATTTTGAGGGGGTCTCAATCGCTAACTCAGAAGATTTTTATGCAGCTCTAGCTAACCGCCTTAGCTTGTTACTGGTAAACATTGTTATCATTCTTATCCTCCACCAACTCTACGAACTTAACCGCGAGCTTGAGCGAAGGGTCCAGACCCGCACCGCCGCCCTGCGTCAGGCGGTCGAGGCCCGAGAGCGCCTGCAAGCCGATCTTGCCGAGGCCGGGATCCGTGAGCGCGGCGCCATCGGTCGAGATCTTCATGACGGTCTTGGTCAACATCTTACGGCCACCGCACTAGCCGCCCGGGTGCTTTCCAACCGCCTCGCCGCCCGCTCCGACCCCTTCGCCGCTGACGCTCGCGCCGTTGAACGCCTCGTCCAGGCCGGTATCGAGCAAACCCGCCACATCGCGCGCGGCATCCTGCTCGAATCCATCCGTCCGGAGGATCTCGTGCCCGAATTGGAGGAGCTAGCCGGCCAAGCCAGCCACGAACACCACCTGCCTTGTTCCGTCTTTGCGGACGGCGAAACCTCTCGCCTCGACGTTCGCACCGCCACCCATCTTTTCTACATCGCCCGCGAGGCCGTCCGTAACACTCTCCGCCACTCCCGCGCCAAAAAGCTTTCCATCCACGTTCAAATCCAACGCACTCTCGCCACCTTGCTCGTCACGGACGACGGCTGCGGCATCCCGGCCGAAGCTGCCGCCCGCGGCGTTGGTCTGCAAATCATGGCTCAGCGCGCCGAACTCATAGGCGGTCGGCTGACCATCTCGCCCGCTCCGGACGGCGGCACCCGCGTCGACTGCCGCGTCCCGCTCTCGGCCCCTGTCTGACCGCATGTCCGCCGCCGTCCCCATTCGCGTTTTCTTGGTCGACGACCACCCCCTGGTCCGCGAATGGCTGTGTAATCTCCTCCGCGAAGACGACTCCCTCCAGGTCACCGGCACCGCCGCCACCGCCCGCGAGGGTCTCGCCCAGATGCTGGCCGTCCCCCCCGATGTCGCCGTCATCGACCTTGTCCTGAGCGACTCCTCCGGCATCGACCTGATCAAGGACCTCGGTGCCCACCTCCCGGCCGTGCGCGTCATCGTGCTCTCCATGCACGAGGAGATGATCTTTATTGAGCGTGCTTTTCGCGCCGGTGCGCGTGGCTACGTCACCAAACGCGAATCCACCGAACAAATCGTTGAGGCGGTTCGTGAAGTCGCCTCCGGGCGCATCTATGGCAGCCGGCAGACGCTCGCCCGCCTCGCGGAGCGCGCCGTTTCCCCCGGCCTTTGCCCGCCCGGCGGCGAGGTCGAACGCCTCAGCGATCGCGAACTCGAGGTCTTTGGCCGCATCGGCAGTGGCCAAAGCACCCGTCGCATCGCCAACGAACTCAACGTCAGCATCAAAACCGTCCAGGCCTACTGCGCCCGCATCAAGGAGAAGTTGGGCTGCCAAGACGGTGCCGCTCTTGTCCGCGATGCCGTGCGCTGGGTAGATCGCCAGGATCATCACACTTCGTAATCACCTCCTGAACATAGGCCGCGCGCTGCCGGAAGCGGAGTAATGTTGGGAAATCTTTGAAAGATAGAGCTTTGCTCTACCGCGCTTCCCCTGCCGCCTAGGGCGGCTGTAGGGCTTTCCCCTACAGAACAAACCGCCTCGCACCTACAGACAATAAGGCCTGCTCCGTGTTACTTTTAGGGAGTTGCACCGTCCCTCCTTCATGCTCCGCGCCCGTCCCTAGACCTCGATACCCGGCCCCATGACCTCCGAAGTCCTGCATTTCCAAACCACTCAATGGAATGGCGCGGGTGCCGTGTTTGTGACGATCCTGATCCCTGCTACTTTGCACGGTGTAGGTTTGCGCGAAAGCCACGTTTTTGTCTCCGGCCCCGAGGAGGTGCATCTCCACGAAATCGAACCAGTTACCCCGCCGGTTCGCGCTGCGGACCAGCCCCTCGCTAACGCCGTAGACGCCACCCACGCGCTGCTTCACCGGCACCTCGCCGGAACTTGGTCCAACGAGCGCGAACCCTTTCAACTTGCCTACCGCGCCCACGCTACCGACGCCACTCCCCTGTGGCGTCTCGCCCTGGCCGGTCGTTTCGCTTTGGCGTTTGGTGAGATTCGCGACTGGTCCTTGTCCGACACTCTGCGCTCCGAATTGGCCAGACTCGCGTCGTATCGGTCCGAAGATCACGAAGCCCGCGAACTGGCCCGACTGTTCGCCTGAGGCCTACCTACCGTCCCGAATCGCCGCACCCATTCGGCGTATGCCCTCATCCAGCGTCACTCTGGGGCACCCCAGGTTGATGCGCACGTGCGTGCCGCGGGCGGCCCCGAAAAATGCTCCGTCGCTCAAGCCCACCCCATGCGCCTCGAAGTGCGCCACTGGGTCGGACAACCCGAGTGCCGAAACATCCAGCCACGCCAGATACGTCGCCTCCATCGGAGCCGCCAGCCTCACCCCGGGCAGCTCGCCGCCGCGCAGAGCGGCCACCAGACGATCCCGATTGCCGCGCAGTGTCGCCAGCAGGGCCTGCCGCCAATCCTCGCTGTCCCGATAAGCCGCCTCGCAGGCCGCGAACCCGAGGCACGTCACCTCCGCCACGATACCCGCCGTCGCCCGCACAAAACGCGCTCGCAGCGCCGGGTCGGGGATGATCGCGAACGAGGTTCCCAATCCGGGCACGTTGTAGGTCTTGCTCGGTGCCATCAAGGTGACCGTGCGCGCCGCGTGCTCAGGCGCCACCAGCGCCGTCGGCAGGTGAGGCAGTTCCGGCTCCAAGATTAGGTCGCAGTGAATCTCGTCGGAACACAGCACCAGGTCGTGCCGGGCGCAGAATTCGGCCAGTCGCTTCAGTTCATCCCGGCGAAACACCCGCGCCACCGGATTGTGCGGATTACAGAGAAAAAACAGTCGCGTGCGCGGCGTCACCGCTGCCTCCAGCGCCGCCCAGTCGATCTCCCACCGACCGTCCGCCTGCCCGGTTGGTCCCTCCCGCAGCGCCAGCGGCACCGTCCGCGAAACCCGCCCGGAATTTTTCGGCGCCGTCATAAACGGTGGATACACCGGCGTCAGGCACAACACCTCCTCGCCCGGCTCCGCGAAGGCCTGCGCGGTCACGTTCAGCCCGCACACCAGCCCGGGCAGCCAGACGATCCACGCCGGGTCGATCGCCCAGCCGTAACGCGCGGAGCAAGCGTCCACCACCGCGTCCACCGTGGACTTCACCGGCCGGGCGTAACCAAACACTCCGTGGTCCACCCGCGCGCGCAAGGCCTGCAGGATGGCGGGCGAGGACCGAAAATCCATGTCCGCCACCCACATCGGCAGGATGTCGCGGCCGGGATACTTTTGCCACTTCTGCGAGTCGGTGCCGAGGCGGGGAAGGACGGTTTCAAAGTCGAAGTTCATGCAGCAAGCCGCCCACCTTGCATGAGCGGGCGCCGTCCGGCACGCGTTTTTTGCGCCGCTCGACAACACCGCCCAACTCGCCACCTTGGCCCCAGCCCATGTCCGCCACCTCCCAGTCTCCTTCCGCTTCCCGGACCGTCGCGCCCGCCGCCTTCGCCCGGCCTGAGCTGCTTGCTCCCGCCGGCGATTGGGAGTGCGCCCGCGCCGCCGTCGAGAACGGCGCCGACGCCATCTTTTTCGGCCTCGAGCGCTTCAACGCTCGCATGAGGGCCAATAATTTCACCGTCGCCGACCTGCCCGAGTTGATGGCTTTTCTGCACCGGCGCGGCGTGCGCGGTTACGTCACCTTTAACACGCTCGTCTTCACCCCCGAACTCGCCGACGCCGCCGATTACCTCCGCGCCATCATCGCCGCCGGGGTCGATGCCGCCATCGTCCAGGACGTCGGCGTCTGCCGCCTCATCCGCCGCCTCTCGCCCGACTTCCCCATCCATGGCTCCACTCAGATGACCGTAACCAGCGACGCCGGCGTCGAGTTCGCCCGCGACCTCGGGGCCGAGCTCGTCGTCCTCGCCCGGGAAAACTCCCTGAAGGAGATTCACCAGATTCAGGACGCCCAGCGCGCCTCCGGCCGGCCGCCCCTCCCGCTGGAGGTCTTCGTCCACGGCGCGCTCTGCGTCGCCTACTCCGGCCAGTGCCTCACCAGTGAGTCTCTCGGCGGCCGCTCCGCCAATCGCGGGGAGTGCGCCCAGGCTTGCCGCCTCCCCTATGGACTCGTCAGCGATGGCCAACCGGTGGATCTCGGCGACCGGGCCTACCTGCTCAGCCCCCAGGACCTCTCCGGTCTCGATGTCTTGCCCGACCTCGTGCGCGCCGGCGTCGCCTCCCTCAAGATTGAGGGCCGGCTTAAGTCACCCGAATACGTGGCCAGCATCACTCGCACCTATCGCCAGGCCCTCGACCGCGTCATGGCCGAGCTGAATGGCGAGCCCGCGCCCGATCCCGCCGCTTCGGCCTTTGATCCCGCCGCCGCCAAATACGAGCTGAACATGGCCTTTTCCCGAGGCCTCTATACCGGCTGGTTTCGCGGCATCAACAATCAGGAGCTCGCCCACGGACGGTTCGGCACCAAACGCGGCGTGCTGCTCGGCCAGGTCTCCCGTGTCGGTCCCGATTTCGTCGCCCTCCGCCTCGACGCCCCCGCCAAGCCCGGCGACGGCGTGGTGTTTGACGCCGGCCGCCCCGCCGACGGCGAGGAGGGCGGGCGTATCTACCAAATCAATACGGACGCTCGCTCAGGCGAGACCTACCTCCGTTTCGGTCGCGACGACCTCGATCTCGCCAGGATCCGCCCCGGCCACCGCGTCTGGAAAACCAACGATCCCGCGCTCGACCGCGAGCTGCGCTCCACCTTCGAGGGTGAAAAGATCCGCCACACCCGCCCGGTGCGCGCCGAGGTCCATGGCCACGCCGGCTCGCCCCTCACTCTTCTGCTCGACGACGGCCAGGGTCATGTCGCCCGGGAGGCCTCCGCCTTGCCGCTCGCCCCGGCCGAACAACACTCGCTCGACGACACCCGGCTGCGCGACCAGCTCGGCCGACTCGGCGGCACCCCCTTCCATCTGGCCGCTCTGGACAACCGCCTTGAGGGCGCGCTCATGCTCCCGGTCAGCGAGCTCAACCGCGTGCGTCGCGCCGCCGCCGCCCGGCTCGAGGCCCTCCGCTCCGCCCCCCGCCGCTGGTCACTCTCCGACGAAGCGGTTCCCACCCGGATCGCACCCTCCGCCCCGCCGACCGAACCCGTCGCCCCCGAACTTATCCCCCTCGTCCGCGACTTCGTCCAACTCGATGCCGTGTTGGCTGCGGGCGTGCCCTTTGCCGACCTTTACTGCGAATTCGAAAACCCCAGGCACTACCGCGACGCCGTCGCCCGCTTCCGCGCTTGGCGAACCGCCTCGGCCTCGGGCGTTGATCAGGGGGCATCGGTTAGTCCCGCGCGGCGGGCTCCCGCCGTCTGGCTCCTTCCGCCCCGCGTCTTCAAGCCGGGCGAGGACTGGATACTCAAGCAGGTGCTCTCCGCCGAACCCGACGGCCTGCTGGCCCGCAACGCCGAGCATCTCCGCTTTTTCCCCGCCGCCGCTCCCGGCGTGCGACTGCGCGGCGATTTTTCCCTCAATATCGCCAACCCCCTCTCCGCCGAATACTTCATCACCCGCCATCGCCTCGAGCGCGTTACCGCCAGCTACGACCTTGATGTCGCCCAGTTGGAGGCTCTGCTCGAGGGGGCGCCATCGGCCTGGTTTGATATCACGCTGCACCAGCACATGCCGCTCTTTCACATGGAGCACTGCGTGTTTTGCGCCTTTCTCTCCTCCGGCAAGGATTACCATGACTGTGGACGACCCTGTGAAAAACACCGCGTCGCCCTCCGCGACCGCACCGGCGCGCTCCTCCCGCTCAAGGCTGACGCCGGCTGCCGTAACACGGTCTTTAATCCCCGCGCCCAGACCGGCGCCGAGTTTTTCGACCGCCTCGGCGCGCGTGGCGCCCGCCACTTCCGGGTCGAGTTTGCCGATGAAGGACCCGACGAGGTCGTCCGCACCCTGCGCGCCTACCATGACCTGCTCACCGGCCGCGCCGCCGGTGCCGACCTCTGGCGTGAGCTTAAGCTCATCAATCAAATAGGCGTCACTAGGGGCCAGCTCGAAGGGGGCCCCCGCACGGTCTTCCGCAAACCCGTGGGCAACCCCGCCGCCCTCGGCGGCCGGAAGCGGTAGTGTGTTATCGCCATCCCCGACTGGCCGCCCTGCCAACAACCTGCGCCCAAACGGCTCCCCTCGCCCTGTTATCACGCGGTCAATGTTCGTAATACGAACATTGACCGCGTGAGACTACAATGTAAGTATTTGGACAGCTGATCTTTAAGAGCAAAAACGCGCGGGCATTGCAGGTGTCGATCAATGTTCGTAATACGAACATTGTTGGTTTCGGGTTTTCTGCGAAGCGCGCATCGGTGCCGCGTTTTGTGTTTCGAGGCGCCCAATGACGCAGCCGCGTATCACCGGCGGCGTTGTCGGGGTTCGCTCCGTTTTTCTCTGCATCTATAGATGGCGCTGGGCACTCGTGCAAACGACCGATTTTGCCGTTTGCCAACCTCGCCTCCTGCTCTAGTGTCGGACGTTCCATGTTCTCGTTTATCTTCAAGCGTTTTGCCGGCCGCCACTACCGTAAATTCCTGGAGCGCGCCAAACCCCTCGTCGCCAAAATCAACGAGCTGGAGCTCTCTTACCAAAAGCTGAGCGATGATGAACTCCGCGCCAAAACCGCCGAGTTCAAGGCGCGTGTCGCCGCCGCCCCCGATAAACGTGTCGCTCTCGACGCCATCCTCCCCGAGGCCTTCGCGGCCGTAAAGAATGCCGCCCGCCGCCTGGTTGGCACCAAAGTCACCGTCTGCGGCCAGGAGCTCGAGTGGAACATGGTCCACTTCGACGTCCAGCTCATCGGTGGTCTCGCCCTGCATCAGGGTCGTATCGCGGAAATGGCCACCGGCGAGGGCAAGACCCTCGTCGCCACCACCGCGATGTATCTGAACGCCCTCGCCTCCCGCAACGCCCAGCTCGTCACGGTCAACGACTATCTGGCCCGCCGCGATTCCGAGTGGATGGGGTATCTCTATCGCTTCCTCGGCCTCACCGTCGGCTGCATCCAGCAACAGATGCCCCCCGATCTTCGTCGCCACATGTATGGCTGCGACATCACTTACGGCACCGCCTCCGAGTTCGGCTTTGATTACCTCCGTGACAACGGCATGGCCACTCGCAAGGAGGACCAGGTGCAGCGCGACCACTGGTTCTGCATCGTGGACGAAATCGACTCCATTCTCGTCGACGAAGCCCGCACCCCGCTCATCATCTCCGGCCCCGCTCCCATCGAGCGCGAGCAGCCTTACACTCGCCTTCAACCGGTCGTCGCCCGTCTCGTCCAGGAGCAGGTGCGCCTCTGCAACCGCTTCGTTTCCGAAGCCAAGGCCACGCTCGAAAAACCCTCCCTCACTCCGGAGGACCGTCACGCCGCCGCCCGTCGCATGCTTCAGGTCAAGCTGGGCAATCCAAAGAACAAACAGCTGCTCGGCCTCATGGAGACCCCCGAGTGGCGCAAGCTCCTCGACAAGACCGAGGTCGATTTCCACTCCGACTTCCAAAAACGCGAACTCTACGCGCTCAAGGAAGAGCTCTTCTATACCATCGACGAACGCCAGCATCAGGCCGATCTCTGCGAAAATGGTCGCCGGTTTCTTCGCCCCGACAACCCCGAGGCCTTCACCCTGCCGGACCTCGCCACCGCCTTCTCCGACCTCGAACGCGCGCAGAACCTCACTCCCGAGCAGAAAGAAGCCCACCGCGC
The DNA here is from genome assembly GCA_964400455.1 of uncultured Akkermansia sp. GTDB lineage: Bacteria > Verrucomicrobiota > Verrucomicrobiia > Opitutales > Opitutaceae > IMCC26134_A. The sequence continues at coordinate 25,549 of CAYNUW010000009.1, forward strand.
CGGCCTGCAGGAGAATTTCTCCAAGATCTCCGAAGAGATCCATGCCATCTCCCAGCTCCTCCGCGCCTACTCCCTTTACGAACGCGACATCCAGTATGTCGTGGCCGAGGGCAAGGTCATGATCGTGGATGAAAACACCGGTCGAGTCATGCCCGGCCGCCGCTGGTCTGACGGTCTCCACCAGGCCGTCGAGGCCAAGGAGGGCGTCACCATCGAACGTGAGACCCGCACCTACGCCACCGTCACCATCCAGAACTACTTCCGCCTTTACGAAAAACTCGCCGGCATGACCGGC
>CAYNUW010000009.1:25853-28836 GCA_964400455.1 uncultured Akkermansia sp.
CCGGCACCGCCGAGACCGAGGCCACCGATTTCCACGATATCTACAAGCTGGGCGTGCTGGTGGTGCCTACCAATCGCCCCTGCATCCGCATCGACAAGAACGACTCCATTTTCAAAACCCGCCGCGACAAATACAACGCCGTGGTCAAGGAGATCGAGGTGGCCAACAAACGCGGGCAGCCCGTTCTCGTCGGCACCGTTTCGGTCGAACAATCCGAGATTCTCTCCCGCATGTTGAAGCGCTCGGGCATCGTGCACACCGTGCTCAACGCCAAGCTTCACCAGCAGGAGGCCGAGATCGTCGCCCGCGCCGGTCAGCGCGGCGCTGTCACCATCGCCACCAACATGGCCGGTCGCGGCACCGACATCAAACTCGGCGAGGGCGTGCGCGAGCTCGGCGGCCTCTACGTGATCGGCACCGAGCGGCACGAATCCCGCCGCATCGACCGCCAGCTGCGCGGCCGCTGCTCCCGCCAGGGCGACCCCGGTCTCACCAAGTTTTACCTTTCTCTCGAGGACGACCTCATGCGCCTCTTTCTCCAGGGCAACCTCGCCTCCAAGATGATGGAAGGTTCCATGAAGGAGGGCGAAGAGCTTGAGCACCCCTGGCTGAATCGCTCGATCGAGAGCGCGCAGAAAAAGGTCGAGCAGCAGAATTTTTCTCAACGCAAACGCCTGCTCCAATACGACGACGTGCTCAATCAGCAGCGCGAGGTCGTCTATGGAATTCGTAATGGCGCGATCCACGCCGAGCGCGCCAAGGACATCATCTTCGAACAGGTTCGCGAAGAGATCGAGGCTCGCCTGGAAACCGCCGGCTTCGGGGGCAACGCTGCCAGCGCCGCCGCCGCCGGCGCCGGAGCCGAGGGTTTTGTCGGCTGGGCCAACACCCATTTCCCCGTCGGTCTTCGCCTCGAGGACGTGCAGGGCAAGTCCCTCGACCAGGCGGCCGACCTCGTGTTGGGCCGCGTGCGTGAATGCTACGCCGCCAAAGAAACCGTCGAAGTTCCCGAGGCTCTCGCCGCCATCGAACGTTATGTGGTCATCAACGCCATCGACCACCATTGGCAGGAGCACCTGACCGAGATGGAGGAGCTGCGCCGCTCCATCGGCCTGCGCAGCTACGGCCAGAAGGACCCGTTGATCGAATACAAGGGCGAAGCCTACAAATACTTCGAAGAGCTGATGCAGAACGTGCGCCTGCAAATCTGCACCGGACTCTTCCGCAGCGCCTCCAACGTGCAGGTTTTTGAGAACATGCTCGCGCTGCTGGCCAAGAACGCCCGTGCCCAAGGCCCGACCGGCGTGGCCGCCCCCATGGCCGCCGTCCGAGCCGCTCCCGCCCGCCCGGCCATCGCCGCCCCCAAAGCGCCCGCCCCCGCTACCCCCGCCAAGGGTGAAACGCCGCGGGTGACCGCCCAGGTGCGCACCACCATGATGACTTCGGGCCGCACCACACCGCTTCCCGACAATCCTCCGCCACCCGCTCCCCCTGAACCGCCCAAGTCCTGACCGGTTGGATACGGCGCGAACAAAAGTGCTTCCCGGCCTTTTTTGTTCCGCAGCCAACCACGTCCCGACTGAAGCCGATGCTCCCTGATCGGCTGACGGCGACCTCGCCGCGCGTCCGAGCCTATGGGGCCGCGCGCGCCGCCGGGACCAGTTCCAGCAGCGCGGCCTCGATCGCGTCCGCCTTGATGACAAAGGCCCCTTCTCGGACTGGCCTTCGCTCGGCCCGCGCTGGATCCTGAGACACGACGAATTGATACCAGACTTGATTCTGGATCACCACCTTCACCCACTGCCCGCTCATGCGTTCGCCCCAGGTATGCAAGGTTGCGGTGCGACTCGGCGCGTCGAACGCGACCAGACTCACCGCATGGCCGCGGGGATCAAGGGCCGCGCCGCGGCGAAGCCGCACCCCGAGCACCACCGCCATGTCAGGACGAATCGCCCGCTGCAATTCGGTCAAACTGGTGAAGCTCCGTGCCTCGCCTTGGATGGCCAACTCGTTTTGCTCGGCCGCGATGTAAGATTGAGCGCCGGAGATCAGCTCCACCAACCCGGTGCCGGCGGAGTTGGACGTGCGGCATAAACGTGCCAGTTGAGTATGCGCGTTCTGCACCATACGCGCGCGCTCGGTGGGCGCCTTCAAGGCCAAGACTCCGTGGTCGTGCCACCAGAATACAAAGTTGGCAAAGGCGTTGGGCACGCAGTCGGCGTCCCGCGAACCAAACTGCGACTGATCGAAACTGGGCACCGACAGGCGATCGGCGGCGGTCAGCTCCGCGGCCTTGACCGCGGGCGGCACCACCCGGCGCAGACGCTGCGTGGCGTAACGAAAGGCGAAAATCCGGTCTTCCCGCGCGAGTCGCTCAACGGGCACCTCGATGTTCTGACCTGTGGTGGTGGCGAGCCTGACTTTTCCGTCGGCACTCACCTCGGCGAGACGCGCCCGCATCTCCTGGCCATTGGCCCCGGTCCAAACTCGCTCCTCCGTCCATGGTTGCGCGGCCGCCATCCCGGTGCACGCCAGCAACAATCCAGTCCGCCATACCCGGCGCCACAGGTCGAATTTTGACATGGGGCCACTTATTCACCGACCAAGTCGGTCGGCCATCCGAAAAAAAACGCTCACCCCCGCATTTTTTCCGAGTCTTGGCATGGCCGATGCAAACGTGAGCTTGTTCTTACAAACACTTCCCTGCCTCGGCAGGGTTTCAGGGGTAACATGGATGTCCGGCCTTTGAGCCGGACCAGAAAAGAAAAGGGCCCGCCGTTTAGGGGTAATCGGCGGGCCCTGCTTGTTTTTGGGCCCGAAAACGTCGAGTGAGCTTCACGGACGGGGCGGCTGCTTTTGAGTCTCGAAAATGGCCGCGCACCGGCTAGCGCTGGTCGCGCCAGACTAAGGTTTGGCCTCGTTATCAATCGCCTGCCTCGTCGTCGCTTTCACCCCGATTCTGCCGTGCAACTCGTTCTATTTC
>CAYNUW010000010.1:0-26676 GCA_964400455.1 uncultured Akkermansia sp.
GGATTTTTTGTGCGAGGATACTTGCGCATTCCACCCAGAAATCGACTGCGTTTCACACCTGCCAACCCCCCCGTGGTCCAGGATTATACCCTATATTAGGTGGACGCGGGCATAGTTAATGCGATAAACGACACCCTCCAACATCCTCCGGCTTTCGCATGAACAAACCCGCCCTCGGTCTCCTGACCGTCGCCCTCTCCGCCCTCTTCACCGGCTGCGCCTCCATGGGCCCCGCCTACGTTCGCTCCAGTCGGCCTGATTACAACGTGGCCGTCCAGCAAACCAACAACCAGGAGCTCCTGCTCAATCTCGTCCGCTGCCGCTACCGCGACCCCCTGTATTTCACAACGGTCGAACGCATCGCCGCAACCCAGGAAATGCTGCGCGGCGCCACCGCCGGCGGCGGCCGCACCACCAGCCGCAACGAATTCGTCAGTGCCGGCGGCGCGAACGCCGTCGAACGCGTCATCGGCACCCCCCTCAGCCTCACCGGAACCGTCTCGATCAACGAAAAACCCACCATCTTCTACGCTCCCATCGAGGGCGAAAAATTCGTCCGCCAGATGATGAACCCGATGAACCCGGACTTGCTTCTCATGCTGGTCAAATCCGGGTGGTCCCTCGACCGCGTCTTTTCCGTGGGCGTCGCCGAACTCAACGGCCTGAAAAACGCCCCCACCGCTTCCGGCCCCACCCCCTCTCGCGAACCCGAGTTTCGCGACTTCCGCGAAGCCGTCCGCCTGCTCCGCGCCCTCCAGCGCGAACAACTTATCGACCTGATCAAGGCCTCCGACGAGGAGGGCCTCGCCTTGGTCTTCGCCCCCGCCGCCGCCGATCGTGAGGAAACCGGGCGACTCAAGGCGCTCCTGGGGCTCAACCCCGCACTCTCCAGCTACCGGGTGCAACCCGGGGCCCGCCGCGCCGGCGACGATCGTATCACCGTCGCCACCCGCCCCCTCATCTCCGCCATGAACTACCTCGCCCAGGGTGTCGAGGTCCCGGAACGCCACTACACGTCGGGTAAAATCCGCCGCACCACCACCGCCCAGGGCCAACCGTTCGACTGGCAGGAAATGCTCGGCGACGTCTTCCGCGTCCAGGTCTCCGACCGCCAACCCGACCCCGACCAGGTCGCCACCGCCATTTCCTATCGCGGCGCCTGGTTCTACATCGCCGACGACGACCTCGACTCCAAATCCACCTTCGTGCTGCTGACCCAGCTCATGTCCCTGCACTCGGCGCCCCCCGCCAACGGCCCGGCCATGAACTTCTCGTTCTAGTTCCCCGGAGATCCGGACAGTTCACCTACTCCGATGAAGACCATCTGGCCCGTGCTCCGGCCCCTCTGCTGGCCGCTCGCCTCCGTGGCGGTGTTCCTCACCGCCTACTTCTACCAGCAGGAAATCGTGGTGCGCTTCGGCATCGCCACCTTCGAGCGCTTCCTCGCCTACTTCCCCTACCTGGTAGGCATCGGTATCTGGTTCTCCCTCGCCTACCTGTTCAACCGCCTGCTTGGCGTCGTGGTCTGGCAACCACTCAACAAACGTGTGCCCGTGCCGCGGCTGATCCGGGACGTCGTCGCCGTCCTGATCTACGCCCTCGCCCTGACCGGCGTGGTCAGCGCCGTATTCGAAAAGCCCGTCGGCCCCTTCTGGGCCGCCTCCGGCGCCGGTGCCATCGTCATCGGCCTCGCCCTCCGCAACGTCATCATGGACATCTTCATCGGCCTGGCGGTCAACTTCGACCGCCCGTTCGAGATCGGCGACTTTATCCAGGTCACCAACGGCGTCAGCGGCCGCGTGGTCGAGCTCAATTGGCGCACCACCCGCCTCGTCACCCCCGAGAATAACCTCGTCGTCATCCCCAACGGCAAGCTGGGCGACATGGTTCTCACCAACTTCTCCAAACCTTCCATCCCCGGCGAGATGGCCGTCACCTTGCTGCTCGACTTCGATGTCGACTCCGACCGCGCCCTCCGCGTGCTCAACGCCGCCTTGTGCAGCGTCGCCGGCACCTCGGGCGTCCAAGAAATGCCCGCTCCCAAAGCCCGCATCCGCAGCGTCACCCCCCAAGGCGTGGAGTATAAACTGATCTACAACATCGACCCCCGCCAGGCCGGCCCCGGCAAGGCCCGCCACGCCGTCTGGAAAGCCGTGCTCGATCAGCTTCACCGCGCCGGCCTCCAACCCGCCACCCCGAAGCAGGACGTCTTCCAAGACAGCCGCCCCCAACGCCAGTTCGACATTCGTTCCCTCAAGGACCGCTCCGCCATCCTCGCCCGCGTCGAACTTTTCAAGGGCCTCAGCGACGACGAACGCACCCAGCTGTGCGGCCATCTCCAGGAACGCTTCTTTAACGAGGGCTCCATCGTCATCCAACGCGGCGCCCCCGGCGACTCCATGTTCATCCTCATCGAGGGACTGCTCAACGTCATGATCTCCCTGCGCGAAGGCGAACCGGAATCACGCGTGGCACGGCTCCAGGCCGGCCAGTTCTTCGGCGAGATGAGCGTGCTCACCGGCGAGACCCGCAGCGTCACCATCACCGCCGCCACCGACTCGCTTGCCTTCGAGATCGGCAAGGACGCCATCGCCGACCTCGTGCGCCGCCGCCCCGAAATCGCCGAGACCTTGGGCAAGGTCGTCGCCGCGCGAAAACTGCGCAACTCCGAGGCCGTCACCCGCGCCAGCGCCCAAATGCAGCAGGCCGCCGAACGGTCCATCACCGCCGAGATCGTCGGCAAGATGCTCGCCTTCTTCGGCGTCGGCCGCACCGGCCGCACCCAAGCCCCCTTCGGCGGCTCCGCCGCCCCCATCCCCCCCAAGCCCCCCGCCGGCGCCTGAACCAGCCGCCCCCCGCCAACCTCACCTCCGCCCTTCGCGGACGATCCCGTAGCCCACGTAGGCCGCGATCAGAAAAGCCAGCAGATACCCAAGCGCGCTCAGCGTAGTATTCGTCCCGCCCCGCGCCGCCACGATCAACGAACTGCCGATCAACAAACTGCCGCTGATAAACCCCAGCGCGATCCGGTTGGCCGACGTCTTCAACGCATCGTCCAGATCATCCAGCCCTTGGTGCTGAAACTTGATCGTCAACTCGTCGTGCTCCACCCGCCGGATGATCCGGTGCAGCTCCGCCGGTAGATCCCGCAGGCTGCCCAAGGTGCTGCGCAACACCGCCCGCGCATCCCTCACCACCGCCTTCGGCCCGTGCCGCTCCCGCTGCAACTCCGTCAACACCGGCCGCGCCGCCCGCTTCAGGTCAAACCCCGGGTCCAGCGTGCGCGCCACCTCCTCGATCGAAAGCACCGCCTTCGCCATCAACGAATAATCACTGGTGATCGACACGCCGTTGCGCCCAAAAATAAACAGCAGCTTCAACATCGCCCGCCCCACGTTCACCTGCCCGATCGCCCGGTTAAAATCCTCCCGCAACGCCAGCGTCACGTCCCGCTCCATCGCCCGCAAATCCGCCCGCCCCGCCGGACTGCCCAGCTCCGCCGCGATCTGCACCACCCGCTCCGCGTCCTGATCCACCGCCGCCAAAAACAAATCCGCCAACGCCAGCCGCAGCCGCCGCGTCAGATGCCCCGCCAGACCCCAATCCAGAAAACACAGCCTCCCGTCCGCCGCCACCAACACGTTGCCCGAATGCGGATCGGCATGGAAAAATCCCGCCACCAAGACCTGGTGAAAAAGCGACTCCGCCCCCACCCGCGCCAGCTGCCGCGCCGCCTCCGGCTCCAGCGCCGGCGCATCCACCGGCCGCCCCGCCACCCGCTCCATCACCAACACCCGCTCGTCACTCAACTCCTCCACCACCTCCGGCGCGAACACCTGCTCCGGTCGCGGATTCGTCGCGTTGAAAAACCGCTGATTCCTCGCCTCGTGCGTGAAGTCCAGCTCCCGCCTCACCGCCGCGCCCACCTCCTTCAACACCGCCGGCAAATCGTAAGGCTGCAAACCCGACACCCGCGCGTGCAGCTGCCCCACGAAAAAATCCAACAACGCCAGATCCGCCTCCACCACCGGCCTCAACCCCGGTCGCTGCACTTTCACCGCCACTTCGCGCCCGTCGTGCAACTTCGCAAAATACACCTGCGCCAGCGACGCCGACGCCGCCGGCCGCTCGTCAAACTCCACGAAGACCTCCTTCAACGGCCGGTCCAGCGACTCCTCCAGCACCGGCCGCATCTCCGCAAACGGCAGCGGCGCCACGTGACTCCTCAGCTTGCGCAGCTCGATGATCAGCGCCGGCGGCAACGCGTCCGGCCTCATGCTCAGCATCTGCCCCGCCTTGATAAAAGCCGGCCCCAGCTCCTCCAGCGCCAACCGTATCCGCTGATACGCCGGCCGGCGCTCCTTCGCCCGGGGCAAAAACCGCCGCCAAAACCCCGCCGGCAACTCCAGCTGATCCAGCAACTCGCCGAAACCGCAACGCGCCGCCACCGCGATGATCTCCTTGGCGCGGACGGCGTGGGTGACGAGGGCGAAGGGAGTCACGCGGACAAAGATGACAAGGTCGACAAGTCGCTGAAACTGCGGAGCGCGCGCACCACGGCTCAGGGCTCGGAATTACGCGTCGGCACCGGCGCCGCTGCGGCGCTCGCCGCCGCTTCCAACGCCGCCACCCGCGCCTCCAACGCGGCCAGCCGGGCATTCACCGCCGCATCGTTGCGATGAAACAACTCCGCCGCCTTCGCCGAGGTCTCCCGGCTCAGCTCTTCAAACTCGCGCCGCCCGCGCTCGGCGATTTTTTCCGCGATGATCCTCGCATCGTCGGCCTTGATGCGCCCCTGCCGCACGTAGTCGTCCAGCGCGTCCTGCACCTTGTCCTTGGTCAACACGGCGGCACCCACGCCCGCCAACAGCGTCTTTTTGATGGTTTCGAGCATGTCTCCACCCTACCCGGCCAAAACCGCTCGGCAAACGCAATCACGCGCCGGTTTCGTCACGTTTCGTCTCCGCCGGCGGCGTCAGGTCACGAAACAGAAACGCGTAGGCCAACCCGATGAACAGCCCGAAAAACAGGGTCGTCCCCCCCTGGCTGATCGCGCGAAACACCGGCGAGGTCACGACATCGAGCTGCTGCTGCGCCGCCGCCGCTTGCTCCGGCGGGAGATTCGCCCCGCGCAGAATCACCTCCCGCAAATGCCGGCCGAAATCCGGATTGATCGCGGTCACATAAACATACTGGCCGGCCGCGTTCACCAATCCGCCCACCGACGCGATAACGAACGTAGCTCGCGCCCCTGCGGCAAAACCGAACCCCTCGCCCGCCGCCAGCCGGCGCTTGCGCAGCGCCCGCAGTCCGAGCGCGAACGTCGCCATCATCACCACGAACGCCCCGATGTTTTCGAAACGGTTCGCCCCCTCGAACATCTCCGGCGCCGAGTGCAGCCCGAAGGCGAACACCAGCAGGGTGACGACTACCTGGCCTGCGCCAAGCAGCAGGCCGTGAAACTGCGGAGAAGAGGACATGCCCCAACCCTTACTCCTCAGCCCGCCGCGAGCAAGCGGTCGATTTCGGCCAATGCCGCCGCCCGCTCCACCTCGCCTACGTCGGCCACCTTCCAACCATTGCCCGCCACCCGCGCCAGCTCCGCGCGCGAAAACCCCGCCTCCTCCGCCAGCGCCCGGTATTCGTCGCCCACCGTGTTGTTCAGCACCAGCGGATCATCCGTGCTCACCGTGCAGACCACCCCCGCCGCCAAAAGCGCCCGCAGCGGATGCGCCGCCAGATCCGGCACCACCCCGAGGCGCAGGTTGCTGAGCGGGCACACATCAAACACCACCCCGCGCTCCGCCGCCAGCGCCACCACCGCCGCGTCCTCGACCGCCCGCACCCCATGCTGCACCCGCGTCACGCCCAACCGCTCGATCGCCTCGCGCACCCGCTCCGCCCCGCCAAACTCCCCCGCGTGGCACTTGGTCCCCTTGCCCGCCGCTCGCATCCGCGCCCACACCCCGGCCGTCCAGGCCTCGGTCGGCGCGGCCTCGTCGCCGTGCAGATCCACCCCCGCCACCCCGTCCAGCTCCGCCAGTTCGTCGATCCGCGCGCGCAAGGGCTCGACATAATCGGAGCGCAACATGCCCGCATAGAGTCGCACCTCCAGCCCGCGCGGCACCGCCGCCCGGATCGCCGCCACGATCTCGCGCGTCGGCACCCCGATGAAATGCCCCACCGGCAGGTGAAAACTACACTCCACATATCGAACCCCCTCCGCGATATGCCCGGCGAAAATCCGCCGCGCCGCCTCGTGGTAACGCTCGGGCGAGACAAACCAGGGCAGCGCGTGCGCCAGCAGCACCCGGTCGAACTCCGCAAAGCTGCCGAACCGAAAATCCGCCGCGTGGAAGTAAGGATTCTCCGGATACACCTCCGGGCGCCACTCCCGCAGCATCGCGTAGGGCAGCGCCCCTTCGAGGTGCAGGTGCGTCTCGGTCTTGGGCAGCGCCCGGATGAAGGTGTCGAAGGTCATCGGGCTCATCGGCCTGCGGGGCACTCAGCCGCCCAGCAGATACTCCGGGTTCAACTTGTGCAGCGACTTCGGCACGAACAGCCCGTCCTTGCGGATCAGTTTGCCATCAAACCAGATCTCGCCGCCGCCATACTCCGGACGCTGGATGTTCACCATGTCCCAGTGCACCTGGCTCTTGTTGCCATTGCCCACGCCCTCGTAGGCCTGGCCAGGCGTGAAGTGGAAGGACCCGGCGATTTTCTCATCAAAGAGGATGTCGCGCATCGGCTCGCGAATGTGCGGATTGAAGCCCAGCGCAAACTCGCCGACATAACGCGCGCCGGGATCGCTATCCAGAATCTCGTTCAACCGTTTGGTCTGGTTGGACGTCGCCTCCACGATCCGTCCCTTCTGGAACACGAGGCGGATGTTCTCGAACGAGGTCCCGAGATAGACCGAGGGCGTGTTGTATTGAATCACGCCTTCGACCGACTCCTTCACCGGGCACGAGAACACCTCGCCATCGGGGATGTTGCGCAGTCCGCCGCACTCCCGCGCGCCGATGCCCTTGATCGAAAAACTCAGGTCCGTGCCCGGCCCCTTGATCTGCACCCGGTCGGTCTTGTCCATCAGCGTCTTCAGCGCCTTCATGCCCGGGATCATGCGCGAGTAGTCGAGCGTGCAGACCTTGAAATAGAAATCCTCGAAAGCCTCGGTGCTCATGCCGGCCTGCTGCGCCATGCCGGGCGATGGCCAGCGCAGCACCACCCACTTGGTTTTGTTAACCCGATGGTCGAGCACCGGCTTCATCAAACGCGCGTAGAGTTGCACCCGCGAAGACGGCACGTCGGAGGATTCAAAGATGTTATCCGAACCCCGCAGCGCGATGTAGGCGTCCATCTTTTCCATGCGCTTAAGCTCCACCTCGGCATGAGGGGCAAACTGCGCCTCCTCCGCTCCCAGCATAAGCTCGCGGCTCACCCGCGCATGATGGATCTGCACCAGCGGATGCGCACCCCGCGCGCGGGCCGCCCGCACCAGGGCCACGACCATGGTGTCGGGCACGTCGAAAGCGTCGATCAGGACGCGTTCACCCTTTTTTAAGGCGCAGGAAAAGCCGGTCAGACCGGCGGCGAGTTGGTCGAGACGGGGATCGGAGAGCATTGCCCCCCTAAACACACCCGCCGCAGCCCGGCCCGCAAGAAGGAAGCTTGGCCGGACCAAGCCCGCCCGCCGAACCGCTATCTCAACCCACCTGCACGATATAGCCGCGCAGATACTCGCTCTCCGGCATCGTCACCAACACCGGGTGATCCACCGGTTGGTGGCAGTGCGCCAGCACATGCACCCGGCGCTTCGCATCCGCCGCCGCCTCGGCCAGCACCTGGCGCAGTTCCGCATCCTGCATGTGATGCGAACACGTGTAGGTGGCCAGAATACCGCCCGGAGCCAGCGCCTTCAACGCCCGTAGATTCAGCTCCTTGTAGCCACGCAGCGCACCCTCCAACGCACTCTTCGACTTCGCGAAGGGCGGAGGATCCAGCACGATCAGATCCCAGCTCTCGTCCCGCTTCTCCCCGAAGTAATCAAAGACGTTCACACACTCGAAATCGGCCTTCACTCCGTTGCGCTCCGCATTGCGCCTCGCCTGGTCGATGGCGTCGGCCGCGCTGTCCAGCCCCAGCACACGCGCCGCCCCCGCCCGCGCCGCATGCAACGCGAAGGAGCCCTGGTTGCAAAACGCATCCAGCACCCGCCGACCCGCCGACCAACGCGCCACCACCGCGTGCTGCTCGCGTTGATCGAGGTAAAACCCGGTCTTCTGTCCATTCTGCAAGTCCAGCCAGTAATCGAACCCGTCGATCCCATGCCAACGCGGAGCCCATGGCCGCCCGCTGCGCGTGCTGACCCCCAGCGGCAACCCCTCCAGGCGGCGGATGCTGGCATCATTGCGCAGAATGATCTCCTCCGGCTCGACCAACTTTTGCAAAAGGTCGATCAAGACCTGCGAACGCCGCTCCATGCCCAGCGTCTGGATCTGCACCACCAGCGTGCCGCCAAACTGATCCACCACCACGCCGGGCAAATCATCCGACTCCGACCACACCAGGCGCCGATTCACCTGCGTTGCCGCCCCGCCCCGCCGCGCCAGCGCCCGCACCAACGCCGCCTCGATCCACGCCGCATCCAGCGTCACCCGGTCCCGATCCAGCCGCCGCCACACGATCTGCGAACGCGAATTATACAACCCCGTGCCGAGGAATCGTCCGGTGCGGTCCTTCAGCTCGACCGTCTCGCCATCCAGCTCCGCCGGGGCCAGCGCCTCGACCTCGTTGGCAAACACCCAAGGGTGGCCGGCGAGCACGCGAGCGCGGACATTGGCTTTCAATTTCAGATGGGCGGTGGTCATGGATGCCCAGTCTCGCGCCACCGACCGGCCGGGCGAAAGCGAAAAAACCGCCACCACCACTCAGCTTGATGCGATTGGCCATTCGACAAGCGCCCCGCTCCGCCCCATTTCCTTACTCATGCCCGCGCCCGATCGTCTCGAAAGCCTGCTGCTGCGCCTCACCTGGGAAGACCTCGACCCCGGCCATCTCCGCCGTCTGGTCGACTTGGCCCGCGACGAAGACCTCTGCGGCGTCGGACTGGCTCCCGCCCGTCTGCCCGACCCCGGACGCACCGGCGACCGCTCCACCGCCGCCCTCGCCACCGCCCCGCGCATCAGCCGCGCCCACCTCGTCGCCCGTGAATCCATGGTCGTCTGCGGACTTCCCCTGCTCCCCCTCATCCTCGCCGCCTACGGCGACCGCGCCTCCGCTCGCCCGCGCGTGCGCGACGGCCGCCGCGTCCCGGCCGGAGCCGTGCTCGCCACCCTCGAAGGCGACCCCCGCGTGCTGCTCGCCGCCGAACGCGTAGTGTTAAACTTCCTGCAACGCCTCTCCGGCGTCGCCACCGCGGCCGCCGACCACGTCGCCGCCCTCGGCCCCGGCCGCACCCGCCTGCTCGACACCCGCAAAACCACCCCCGGCTATCGCATGTTGGAAAAATACGCCGCCGCCTGCGGGGGCGCTTGGAATCACCGCCTCGGCCTCTTCGACCGGGTCATGCTCAAGGACAACCACCTCGCCCTCCTCGGCTCCGACCAGGACCTCGCCGCCGCCGTCGCCCGCGCCCGCCTCGCCGCCCCCGACCTGCCCGTCGAGGTCGAGGTCGACCGGCTCGACCAACTGCCCCCCGTGCTCGCCGCCGGAGCCGACGTCGTCCTCCTCGACAACGTCCCCCCCGCCCGCATCAAAAAGGCCCTCGCCCTCGTCGCCGGCCGCGCCTTCACCGAGGCCAGCGGCGGCATCACCCTCAAAACCCTCCCCCGCTACGCCGGCCTCGGCCTCGACTTTGTCTCCACCGGCGCCCTCGTCCACCGCGCCCGCTGGATGGACATCGGCCTCGACTGGCAACCCTGACCCGACCCGCGTGAACCCCTCCGCCACCGAAACCCTGATGCTCCGAGCCCTGCTCGACGCCGGCCCGGAAGGCGTCGTCTCCGGCGAGGATCTGGCCCGCCGCCTCGGCGTCAGCCGCGTCGCCGTCTGGCAACACCTCGACCGCCTGCGCTCCGCCGGCTTCGAGATCGAAAGCCTTCGCTCCCGCGGCTACCGCCTGCCCGCCCCCCCCGCCTTTCTCCACCCCGCCGTGGTGGACTGGCACCGCCGCCCCGCCAAAGGCGACCCCTGCATCCATTTTTTCGATACCCTTGGCAGCACCAACGACGAAGCCTCCCGCCTGCTCGCAGAGCACGGAAGCGCCCCGCTGGTCGTGCTCGCCCGCCGCCAGGAACGCGGCCGCGGTCGCCTCGGTCGCGCCTGGCACAGCGCCGTGGAGGGCAACCTCTACGCCAGCTTCGCCTTCCGCCCCCGCGTCGAACCGGCCCGGATGCAGACTTTCACCCTCTGGATGGGGGTCAACGTCTGCGCCCTTGTCGCTTCCTTCTGCCGCGTTTCGCCCGGTCTCAAATGGCCCAACGACCTCCTCTTCTCCGGCCGCAAGGCCGGCGGAATGCTCACCGAGGCCCGCCTCGACGCCGACCAGATCCACGACCTCGTCTTCGGCCTCGGCCTCAACCTCCGCCCCCCGGCCGACGGCTGGCCGGCCGAACTCGCCGCCCGCGCCACCTCACTCGCCGACCAAAGCGCCGCCCCGCTCGACCCCAATAAATTCGCCGCCGCCCTAGTTAACCGCGTGCTCGCCGCCTACGACCGCTTCCTCGCCGGGGACTACCGCGACGAGTTCGCGGCGCTTTGGCACCGCTTCGACCTCCTGAAAGACCGCCCCGTCACCCTCCACCAGGGCTCCCGCGAACTTCGCGGCACCGCCCTCGGCATCGACGACGAGGGCAGCCTCCTCCTCCGGCACCCCGACGGCCGCACCGATCGCTACCGCGCCGGCGAGGTCAGCCTCTCCCCCCCACTCTCCCGCTGATACCTCCCGCCGCCATGCTGCTCTGCATCGACATCGGCAACACCCACACCCACGTAGGCCTTTGGCGCGACGGCAACCTGTCCGACCTCGCCGACTACCCCACCGCTCAGCTCGACGACCCCGCCTCCGGCCTGCCCGCCCGCATCGCCGCCGCCCCGGATCTCGCCTTCTGCTCGGTCGTGCCCGCCGCCACCCCCCGCCTGCTCGCCCTCGCCTCCGGTCGCCCCGTCTGGCAACTCACCCACCGGGTGAAACTCGGCGTGCCGATTACCTACCCCCGCCCGGCCGAAATCGGCCAGGACCGGCTCGCCAACGCCGCCGGCGCCCACGCCCTCGCACCCGGCCGCCCAGCCGTCGTCATCGACCTCGGCACCGCCGTCACTTTCGACCTCGTCACCCCCGACGGCGGCTACGAGGGCGGCATCATCACCCCTGGCCCCGCCCTTGTCACCCGTTACCTGCACGAACGCACCGCCCAACTCCCGCTCGTCACCGATCTCACCACCCCGGTGACCAGCGTCATCGGCAAATCCACCGCCGAAGCCATCCGCATCGGAGCCATCGTCGGCTACGCCGGCCTCATCCAGGCCTTGCTCGACGCCGTGCTGGCCGAATTCGCCGGCCGCAAGCTGCCGCCGGCGGAAATCTTCCTCTCCGGCGGCGCCGCCGTCGTGGTCGCCGGCCGCCTCCGCCAACCCGCCCGCGTCGTTCCCGACCTCGCCCTGATCGGCCTCGCCGCCGCCCGCGCCCTCAACCTCTGACACCTTCATGTCCGCCGCCGTTTCACCCACCTCCATCCGCTGGAAAGCCACCTTCGTCGGCGTGCTCGTGCTGATCGCGACCATCTTCTGCTCGGCCGTCCTGCACTACCGAGCCATGGCCGCGCTCAAACACGAGGTGCAGGATAAACTTCTCCGCATCGCGCTCGGCATCGCCGCCGACATCGACGGCGACCTCCACCTCACTTTCACCGACCGCGAACAGGAAAACACCCCCGCTTACGCCGCCGCCCTGGAGCCGCTCAAACGCGCCCTGCACTGGCGCCAAAACGACGGCGTCGCACGCAACGACTACCGCTTCGTCTACACCACCCGACTGGTCGGAGACGAGGTGCGTTTTGTCCTCGACCCGACCCCGCCCGGCCAACTCACCGCCGACGGCATCGAGGAAAAATCCCACATCTTCCAACCCTACCCCGAGGCCTCCGAATACCTGCTCGCCACCCTGCGCACCGGCCGCGCCCACGCCGATCGCGAGCCCTACGTCGATCGCTGGGGCACCTTTGTCAGCGGCTATGCCCCGTTTTTTGACTCGGCCGGCAACCTCGCCGGAGCCGTCGGCGTCGACTGGTATGCCGAAACCTACGCCGAGCGCCTGGCCGGCATCCGCCGCGCCTGGTATGCCCAAATCGTGCTCTGCCTGCTCAGCGGCTTCCTCTCCGGCGTCGGCAC
Organism: uncultured Akkermansia sp.; assembly: GCA_964400455.1. GTDB lineage: Bacteria > Verrucomicrobiota > Verrucomicrobiia > Opitutales > Opitutaceae > IMCC26134_A. Next base: position 12,391 of record CAYNUW010000010.1, read on the forward strand.
CGGGGTCGCCATCGCCCGCCGCGAACGCGCCGAAGCCGCCCGCCGCCACGCCCTCGAAGAGGCCGAGCGCAACCGCCGCCGCTGGCGCATCATGGTCGAGACCTTGCCCAAACCCGCCGCCCACCTTGAGGACGGCACCCTCTGGGTCAACGACCCCCTCGTCGCCGCCCTCGGTCACCCCCGCGCCGAACTTGCCACCCCGGAAGCCTGGTTCCGGCGCCTGTTCGGACCCGATGCCGACGCCGCCCGCGCCGCTCACGAACACGCCCGCGCCGGCGGCTTTCACGAAGCCCGCGAACTGACCGTCCGGCACGCCGACGGTCGCCCCCGTCAGCTCGAACTCACCGCCCACGCCTATTCACCCGGCGAGGTCTGGATCCTCGAGGACGTCACCGAACGCCGCCTCTACGAAACCCGCCTCATCGAGGCCCGCGAAGCCGCCGAGGCCGCCGCACGCGCCAAAGACACCTTCCTCGCCACCGTCAGCCACGAAATTCGCACCCCGATGAACGGCGTCATCGGCATGACCCAGCTGCTCGGCGAAACCCACCTCGATCCCCGCCAGCGCGAAATGGTCGAGACCGTGCGCGCCTCCGGCGAAACCCTGGTCGTGCTCATCAATGACATCCTCGACTACGCCAAGATCGAGTCCGGCGGCATGGAACTGGAGAAAAACCCGTTCGAACTCCGCCGGGCGGTGGAGGACAGCCTGCAACTTTTCGCCGGCCTCGCCGCTGAAAAAGGCCTGCACTTGGTGGCCGACATCGATCACGCCTGTCCGGGCGTGGTGCGCGGGGACGGCACCCGCTTCCGCCAGATCCTCTGCAACCTGATCAGCAACGCGGTCAAATTCACCTCCGCCGGCGAGGTCGTCCTCCGGGTGCGCGCCCAAACGGCCGCCACCACGGACCAACCCGCCCCGTGCGAAGCCCTGTGTATCGACGTTTCAGACACGGGACCGGGCATACCCCCCGATCGCGCCCACCTGCTGTTTCGCAGCTTCAGCCAGCTCGACGCTTCGACCGCCCGCCGCCACGGCGGCACCGGCCTGGGGCTCGCCATCGCCCGGCGCCTCGCCGGGCTCATGGGCGGCACCCTCGATCTCGCCGCCAGCTCGCCGCAGGGCTCCGTCTTCCGACTCATGCTTCCACTCGAGGTGGAAGATTCGGCCCCGCCGGAGAACCTCTCCCCGCGCGCCAGCCTCGGCGGCCTGCGCATCCTCATGGTGCAACCCCACGCCCCCACCGCCGCCGTCCTCTCCGCTTGGATGCGACGCTGGGGCCTCGACTGCGAAGTCGCCGCCGATTCCGCCGCCGCCCTCCGCCTCGCCCGCGAAACCGAGCCCTTCGCCCTCGTGCTGGCCGATATCCAGCTGCCGGGCCGCGACGGACTGGATCTTTGCCGCGACCTCTCCGCCCTGCCGCCGGAGCGCCGCCCCCGCGCACTCCTCGTCGCCGCGCACGCCCCGGAGGAGCTGATCGCCGAGGCGCACTCGGCCGGCGTCGCCACCGTCCTCCGCAAACCCATCCGGCCCGCCGCCCTTCTCGCCGCCTTGGACCGCGCCCTCGCCACCCCCGAACCCTCGCCCAGCCAACCGACCAAACCCACCCCCTCCCGCCCGCTTCGCATCCTGGTCGCCGAAGATAACGTTATCAACCAACTCGTCGTGCGCCGCATGCTCGAACGCCTCGGCTACGAGGCCGAGATTGTGGCCGACGGCGCGGCGGCCGTCGTCGCCGCCGCCGCCGCCCCCCGCGACCTCGTGCTGATGGACATTCAAATGCCCGGCGTAAACGGCTACGAGGCCACCCAGCGCATCCGCGCCCTGGCCGGGACCATCCGCCAACCCTGGATCATTGCCCTCACCGCCAACGCCCTCGAAGGCGATCGGGACACCGCCCTCGCCCACGGCATGGACGACTACCTCGCCAAACCCCTGCGCCTCGAGGACCTCGAACGTGCCCTCGCCCGCCTGCCCTTGCCCCCTCCCTGAGCTTACGCCCTACCCCATGCCCCTCGCCGAACGTTACTATTTACTCGAAGCCGGAGTCTCCACCGGCCCCTTCTCCCTCGCCGTGCTCCGGCAAAAAGCCGAGATCCACGTGCTAAAACCCGACGACCTCGTCCATCCCGCCGACCACGAAGCCACCGTCTGGCGCCCCATCTGCGAAGAAACCGAACTGCACGCATCCCTCTTCCCCGCCCGCCCCGGACTTTCTCTGGGAGCCGCCACCGCTTTCCCCGCCGTCAACCCGGAGCAGGACCTCGACACCGCCGCCACCCATGTGCTCGGCCTGCTGCGCGACAACGCCGAACGCGAAGCCGCCGCCCGCGCCGAACACGACGTGTTCGCCGCCGCCCGCCCCGATAACCGGGGTCGCAACCGACGCCGCGACTTCTGGACCGTGGTCATCGGCGGAAATCTCTTCGCCCTCATCGCCTTCGCCATCGGAGGCTTCAATCCCATCCACGGCGTGTTCGTGGCCGGCTTCATGGCCATCCTCACCGCCGGCACCTACTGGGTGCTTTATCACGTGATGGACCCTTATTGAGCCGGTCCACCCACATTCCCCAAGGGGCGGGCTGCGGATGCGCGTATCATTGGTATGCCTCGCCCGCTACCAACGGCCGTCCTCGTTGGACTGCTCACCTCACTGCCCGCCACGGGGACACCCGCAGCCTCCCTGGCTTCGGCGGTCCACGACGCACCCGCCCTGCACGCCGCCCGCGAACGGGCCCAATCCGCCCGAGCACGCCTGGCCGCCGCCGGCCGCCTCCCCAATCCTGAACTGGAGGCGGCCTATTCCCAGGCCCGCGCACCATCGGACGGGCAATACCCGATGTGGGAGATCAGCCTCCGCCAGCCGCTGCCCAAGGCCGGCGAACGCACTGCCGAAAAAGCGCGCGCCTCCGCCCAAATCTCCTTGGCCGAGACCGACTACGCGGTCATCGCCGCCGGCACCGCCGCCGACACCGCCCTGGCCCTCGCGGAAGCCGACGCTGCCCAAGCCCGCCTCCAACTCTGGGAAACTCAAATCTCCCGCACCGAAAGCATCATCGCCGTTTTCGACGCCCGTCTAGCCTCCGGCTCAGGCCGCATTGCTGACCGCCTCGCGCTGCAAACCCGCGTCGCCTCCCTGCGTCTGCTGATCGAACAGGAATCCCGCACGGCCGACGACGCGCAGTCCGCGGCCCGCGCTCTGCTCGGGCTGCAGCCGTCCGCCACGCTTCCCGCCTACTCGGCCCCCACCGCGTCCGAGATCAACCCCGAGGCGCCAGTCGCCCTCGCTCTCGCCGCCGCACGCGGCGGAGAAGCCGCCGCCCTGGCGCGAATAGCCCGCGCCTCTGCCCGCCCCATGACCTCCGTGGCGGTGCGCTTCGAACGTGAGGAACAATCCATGGGCAACATGGATACCGTGGGCGTGGCCTTCACGACCGAGCTCCCCTTCCATTCCCGCGGGGCCGCGCGCGCCGAGACCTCCGCCGCCCTCGCCGAGGAACGCGCCGCGCGCGCCGAGGGCGAGGCCGCCCGCCACCAGGCGCGCTCCGCCCTCGCGCGGGTGGAACGCGCCGAGCGTCTCGCCGCGAGCACCCGCCGCCTGGCCGACGAGACCCTCGCCCGCATCGACGCCGAATACGACTCGCTGGTTCGCTCCGTCGGCGCCGTCTCCGGCCCGGACGGCGGCGCTCCCGCCGTGATCTTGGTGCTCGAACTCCTCGAACGCCAAACCGACGCCCAACTGCAGGTCATCGAGGCCGGGCTCGCGGCCCGCGTCGCGCGCGCCGAGCTCTGGCGACACGTCCCCTTCTCCGTTCTTCAAACACCATGAAATCCTTCGTCCTTTTCGCCGTCACCTTTGTGATCGGTGCCGGCCTCGCCCTCGGAACGCGCACCATCCTGCACGATCCCTTTCCCGCTCCGGCGGCACCCGCGGCCTCCGCGCACGTTGAACACGAACCAACGGCCTCCGCCCCATCCTCCGATGCAACCCCGGTCAACACCCTGTGCGCGATCTGCGGCATGGAGGTCGATCCCTCCATCAAACCCGTCACCTATCAGGGTAAACTGATCGGCTTCGGCTGCGCCGCCTGCCCGCCCAGATTTGCCCGGGACCCCGAACGCTACGGTCCTTCCGCCCTCCGCAACGAAATCGCCCCGCGATAACTTGTCGCCATGCGCCCTTTACCCACCTGGATCGTCGCGCTCGCCGGCCTCGCCGCCGGCGCCACAACCGTCAGTCTCCTTCCGGCATCCGCGCTCTTTCACTCCGCGGCCGGGCACGATCACGCCGCGCAGTACACCGCGGATGCAGGCGCGCGCTACGCCTGCCCGATGATGGACTTCATCGGCAACAAACCCGGCACCTGCCCCGTCTGCGGCATGGGGATGACCAAGGTCGTGGCCGGCGAACTCGGCGCCGAGCAGACCCGCCGCATGGGCCTCGAGACCACCGTGGTCACCAACGGCCCGGCCCGCGCCACCGTGCGCGCGTATGGCACCACCGAATACGACAACCGCTACACCAAACTCGTCATTCCCCGCGTGGCCGGCCGTATCGTCGAACGCTTCGACGCCACCTTCGGCTGCTGCTCGGTGGTCGATGCCGGCGCGCCCGTCATCTCCCTCTACAGCCCCGAGGTCATCGCCGCCCAAGGCGAGCTCCAGGCCGCGCTCAAACTTCGCGACGAGGCGCTCGTCTCCAGCCTTCGCGAACGCTTCACCCGCTGGAACCTCCCCGAGGTCGCCGACGCCATCGCCGCCGGCAAACCCATCTCCGACGTCATCACCATCCGCGCCCCCTTTGGCGGCTCCGTCAATCTGTCCGACGAAGAGATGGTCAACGAAACCCTGGCCGTCGGCCGCGAGGTCATGCCCGACACCCCCTTGCTTCGCCTCGTCGACCCCGACCGGCTCACGCTGGTCGTCCACGTGCCCGAACACCGCGCCAACTGGATACGCGAGGGCCAGCCCGTGCGCCTCGAAAGCGACGACACCGGTCCGCTCCCGCAGATCCAGGCCGTCGCCGGCCGCGTCTTTGCCGAGATAAACCCCGAGCTTCGCGCCCGCGAGGTTCGCATCTTCCTCACCGGCGCGCGCTCCGTCCTATCGCCCGGCAGCCTGGTCAACGCCCGCTTTGAAGTGGCGCTGGGCCCCGACCTCAAACCCGCCGTTCCGAGCGACCGCTCCACCTGGGGTGAATTCGCCCTCGTGCCCAAGACCGCCGTGCTCTCCACCGGCGTGCGCAACGTCGCGTGGAAAGTCACCGGTCGCGACCAATCCGGCCGCGCCCGGTTCGCGCTGGCTCCCCTCGCCCTCGGCCCGCGCCTCGAAGACGAAAACGGCAACGACCTCTACGTCGTCCGGGCCGGCCTGGCTCCCGGCGACGAGGTCGCCACCCGGGGCGCCTTCCTCCTCGACAGCCAGGCGCAGCTAGCCGGCACCCCCAGCCTCCTCTACCCGCTCGGCGCCTCCGCCCCGGCCCCGGCGCATCGGCACTAATCCTGGTTTCCAGCCTCTGGCTACCAGACCCTAGCGACTAGCATGCTCTCCTTCGCCATCCGCAATCTCTTCCTCACCCTCGCCATCGCGCTGGGCCTTGCCCTCGCCGGGCTCTGGGCCTGGCGACAGTTGCCGGTGGATGCCATTCCCGACCTTTCGGACAACCAGGTCATCGTCTGGTCCGAATGGCCCGGCCAGTCGCCCGAGGACGTGGACCGCCAAGTCACCTCGCGCCTCGCCCGCGAACTCCAAGGCCTGCCCGGCGTGTCGACCGTGCGCGGCCTCTCTCTTTATGGCGCGAGCTACGTTTACGTCATCTTCGAGGACCGCCGCGACCTCTACGAAAACCGCACCCGCACGCTCGAACGCCTCGCGCAGATCCAGACCATCCTCCCGCCCGGCGTCACCGCCAAACTCGGCCCCGACGCCACCGCCATGGGCCAGGTCTACGCCTTTACGCTCCAGGGCCCCCGCGACATCGAGTCCAAGCGCTACGTCCTCGACCAAATCGTCGTCCCCGCCCTGCGCGCCGTGCCCGGCGTCGCCGAGGTCGCCCCCGCCGGCGGCGTGGTCCGCGAATACCAGATCGACGTCGACCCGACCCGCCTGGAGGAGCAGGGCGTCACCATCGGCCAGCTCATGGACGCCGTGGGCGCCGCCGGTCGCGACGTCGGCGCCATGAGCGTCGAACAGAGCGGCATCGAAACCATGATCCGCGGCGTTGGCTTCATCCGCTCGGTGAAAGACGTGGAGAACATCGTCATCCGCGGCGATCGCATGAAAGCCGCCGGCGTCCGCCTGGGCCAGATCGCCGAGGTCGGCCTCGGCGGCCAATTCCGCCAAGGCCTCCTCGCCGACGCCCACCAGGAGCAGGTCGGCGCCATCGTCGCCCTGCGCGTAAACGAAGATCCGAAACGCGTGATCGAAGGCGTGAAAAAACGCCTAGCCGACCTCGCCCCCTCCCTCGCCGCCGAGAAACTGGAGCCCGTCGCCTTCTACGACCGCTCCCAGCTCATCGAGGAGACCAACGCCACCGTGACCGACAACCTCCGCGAGGCGATCGTCACCACCATGCTGGTCGTAGTGGTCTTTCTGTTACACCTTCGCGCCAGCCTCGCCACCGCCGTCAGCCTTCCGCTCGGCATGCTCTTCGCCTTCCTCGTCATGCACCTCCTGGGGGTGAGCGCCAACCTGATGAGCCTCGCCGGCATCTTCATCGCCATCGGCGTGATGGTGGACTTCGGCATCATCATGACGGAAAACATCACCCAGCACCTGGTCGACTTGCAGGCCAGGTGCCGCCGCGAGGGCCGCCCGATGCCGACCTCGCCGTGGAACGAGGAGATCATCGCGACCGTCGTCGCGGCCTCGCGCGAAGTCGCCCGGCCGCTCGTCACCTCCGCCGCCACGACGGTCATCGGGTTTCTCCCCATCTTCGCTCTCACCGACCAGGCCGGCCGCCTCTTCATTCCCCTCGCCCTCACCAAGACCCTCGCCATCAGCGGCGCCGTGCTCGTGGGCGTGTTCCTCGTGCCCGCGCTCTGCCGCCTGCTCCTGCCGCCCTGGCAAGTGCGCAAGACGCCCCTGCTCCTCCTCGCCGGTCTCTTCGCCGGCCTGACCTTCGGCTGGTTCATCCGCGACGGCTACGCGTTCCCGCTGGACCACGGCCGCTGGGCGCTCACCATCCCCGGCTGGCTTTTCGCCCCCGTGCTCGCCGCCCTCGTCGGCTCCGCCGTGTGGCGCCTCGGCCGCGAAAAACTCGTTGAATACGAGGCAAACCCGACCAGTCGCGCCATCCACATCGCCTACGACCGGGCCTACACTCGTTTACAGCGCCACAAGGCGCTCTTCGCCGCCTCGCTCCTCGTCCTCGCCGGCGGCGGTTACCTGATCGGCCTCGGCTGGCCGCGCCTCAGCTGGCCGCTGCGCAAAACCATCGAGCTCGCCGGCGGCGACCTGCGCACGACGCACCTCGACGCCACGCTCACGCACTGGTTCCCCGGCATCGGCTCCAGTTTCCTGCCGCCGCTCGACGAGGGCAGCCTGCTCTTCATGCCCTCCGTGCCCGCCACCGCCGGCCTCGGCGAGACCCAGCGCGTGATGATGATCCAAAACCAGGGCATCGAGTCCGTGCCTGAAGTCGCCGGCGTCATGGGCAAGCTTGGCCGCGCCGAGACCGCACTCGACCCCGCGCCCATCGGCATGATCGAGACCGTCGTCCTGCTTAAGCCCTACAAGGACTGGCCTGTGCAAGACATCCTGCGCCCCGACGGCACGACCGAGCGCCGCCCTCGCACCCTCGCCGAGGTGCGCGCCGCCCTCGCCGCCGCCACCGACCTGCCCGGCGTGGCGCCGAGTTGGCTGCAACCCATCGAGACGCGCGTCGTCATGCTCTCCACCGGCATCCGCAGCCTCATGGCGCTGCAAATCCTCGGCGACGACGCGGCCGCGCTCGAGCGCTTCGCCGAAAAAGCCGAGAAACTCATCCAGGCCACGCCCGGCTCCGCCGACGCCCAGATGCAGCGCGAGGGCGGGAAACCCTACGCCGAGATCCGCCTCGACCCCGAAAAACTCGCGCGCTTCGGCTTTACTCAAGAAATGGTGCTCGAAGCCGTCGAAAGCGCCTACGGCGGCATGGCCGTCACCTATTCGGTCGAAGGCGCGCTGCGCTATCCCGTTCGCATCCGCTATCTGCGCGAACGCCGCGACGACCCCGACGAACTCCTAGGCCTCCAGGTGGGCATGGCCGGCGAACACGGTTCCGTGCCGCTCGCCAGCCTGCTCGCCACGCCGACCGTCTACACCCTCGACCTCCCCCGCCCTGCGGCCGAGATCCAGGCGGGCTTGCCGCTCGCCCAGCAGCGCAACTTCACCCTGCTCGCCGAAAACCGCGCCGAGCTCACGGTCCCCGCCGGGGAAAAACTGCCCGCCTCGCTCTCCGCGCACGTCGTCGCCCAACGCCCCAGCGAACTCGGCCTAACCTACGTGATCGGCCCCATGGCGATTCGCAGCGAGGGAGGAAAACGCACCCAATACGTGATGTTCAACGCCGCGCCCGGCGCCGCCGAGGTCGACATCGTGCGAGCCGCCGACGAGCGCCTGCGCGCCGCGATTTCGGCGGGCGAACTCACGCTGCCCGCCGGCGCGAGCTACCGCTGGGTCGGCCGCTACGAGCAAAAGATAAACGCCGACCGCACGCTCGGCTGGGTGATCGCCGTTTCCTTCTCGGTGATGGTCGTGCTCATCTTCATCGGCACGCGCTCCTGGCTGATCACGGCGGTCATCGTCGGCTGCAACGCCACCGTCACCACCGCGGGCGGCTTCGTGCTGGTGTGGTTGTGGGACGCACAGCTCACGACGGCGGTGACGATCGGCTTCCTCGTCCTGCTCGGCGTGATGTTCAACGACGGCATTCTCCTCGGCACCTACCTCCAGGAAAAATTCAAGACCCACCCCGGCACGATGGATGAAGTGAACCGCCGCATTTTCGAGGCGGGCCTGCGCCGGCGCCGCCCCGCGATCATGACCAACGCCACCACGCTTATCTCGCTGGTGCCCGTGTTGTGGGCGACGGGCCGCGGCGCGGAGCTGATGGCGCCCATGATGCTGCCCGTGATCGGCGGCATGATCTTCGACCTCGCCTCGTTGTTCTCCGTGCCGGTCTTTTATGCGTGGTATTGGGAACGCCGCCTCAAGCGGGAGCGCGCCTGATCGGACTTGGCCCGGGCCCCTGAAGCCCTCCAGCGTATAGGCCGCCCATGCCGCTCGCCACCGACCTCTTCGACTACGACCTGCCCGCCCGGCTCATCGCCCAGACCCCGGCCGACCGCCGCGACGCCTCCCGCCTCATGGTCGTCGACCGTGCCACCCGCCGCGTGGAGCATCGGGTGTTCTCCGACCTCGGAGATTATCTCCGCCCGGGGGACATCCTCTTCCGCAACAACGCCGCCGTCCTCCCCGCCCGGCTGCTCGCCACCCGTCCCTCCGGCGGCGCCGTCGAATGTCTGCTCCTGCGTCCCGCCGCCGCCGACGCCCACGCCACCGACTCCTGGTGGTGCCTGCTGCGTCCCGGCAAAAAGCTGCCGCCGGGCGCCACCTTTGGCGTCGCCGGTGCCTTCACCGGCACCGTGCTGGAAAAAGACGCCGAAGGCGCCGCCCGCGTGGCCTTCACCTGCGATCGCGCCGCCGACCCGGACATCGTCGCCGTCGCCAACCGCCTGGGCGAAGTCCCCCTGCCGCCCTACATCGAGCGCCAGCACACCCCCGCCGAACGCGCCGCCGACCTGGAGCGCTACCAAACCGTCTACGCCGACCGCACCCGCCAGGTCGCCGCCGCCGCACCCACCGCCGGCCTGCACTTCACCCCTCAATTGCTCGACCGCCTGGCGGCCGCCGGCGTGCGCTCCGCCGACCTCACCCTTCACGTCGGCCTCGGCACCTTTAAACCGATCGCCTCCGACACCATCGAGCAACACGCCATTCACCGCGAGCTCTACGAAGTCCCACCCGCCACCCAGGCCGCCGTCCTCGCCCCTCCTCCCGGCGCCCGCCGCATCGCCGTCGGCACCACCAGCGTGCGCACCCTGGAGGACTTCATGCGCAAACACGCGCCCGGCACGCCGCCCTCCCCCTCCCCGCGCTACGACGAAGCCGCCATCTATCTATACCCCCCGGTGCGCTTCGCCGCCGTCGACGCCCTCATCACCAACTTCCACCAGCCCCGCTCCACCCTGCTCTGCCTCGTCTCCGCCTTTCTCACCCCGGATTCCACCGACGGCATACCCTGGCTGCGCGAACTCTACGCCGAGGCCGTGGCCCGCGAGTATCGGTTTTTCAGTTACGGCGACGCCATGTTGATTTTGTGAAAATTTCGGTCCGCGCGCTTGCCCGCGCGCCCACGCCGGGTTTGCTTCCGCCACCCATGAGCGAATCCACCGACCTGCCTCCCGCCCGCGCCATCGCCGCCTGGCGCATTCTGCTGCGGGGCTTCGGCGTGCTGGCCGCCCTCTTCGCCTTCTGTTTCTGGGCCGCCAAGGGTTACCACCGGGGCTGGACCCAGAACCAAGTTCCCGTGGTGCAGGTGGACCCGATAACCGAGATTAAGTTCACCACCTACGAAAAACGTTTTGTGCCCGGCGTCGACTACCTGGCGGCCGGAATTCTTTTTGGAACCGTGGTTTTCTCCGTAACTTTTATCCCCGCCCGCAGTCCTAAAACCCGTTCCTCGCTCTGACTTATTCACCCACCCACTACATGACCTCGCTACTTCGCACCATCGTTCTCGCCGGCTTCACCGTGGTCGGCGTCACCGCCGCCCCCCAGGCCTTTGACTTCAAAGATCCCAAGGGGGTGAACGCCATCACCTTCACCCTCGACTCCGTGCTCGAGCCCATCGCCGGCACCGCCTCGGATGTCAGCGGCACCGTCACCTTCGACCCCGCCGCCCCCGCCGCCACCTCCGGAAAAATCGATGTGGCCGCCGCCTCCTTGCAGGTCCCCAACGAGAAAATGACCGAACACTTGGTCGGCGCCAACTGGGTCAACGCGGAGCAACACCCCGAGATCTCCTTCGCCTTCACTTCCCTGGACGACGTCGCTCCCGCCGGCGAGAACCGCTGGACCGCCAACGCTCGCGGCGACTTCACCCTCAAGGGCGTGACCAAGGCCGTGTCCGTCCCCGTCACCCTCTCCTACCTTCCCGGTCAATACGGCCGCCGCCTCAACAAACCCGAAGAGGGCGGCGACCTGTTGGTCGTTCGTGGCGCCTTCACCATCCAGCGCGGCGACTACGGCATCCAACCCGGCCGCAACGAGGACAAAGTCGCCCCCGCCATCCAGCTGACCTTCGCCCTCGTCGGCGGCGCTCCCAAATCCTGATCCGTCCGGCGGCACGCCAGCCGCCCCAGCCTTCAAGGCCGCGTCGCTCGCGCGACGCGGCTTTTCTTTTGCCCAACTTCGATCACGCTCCCCCCCATGACCGACGACGATCTCCAGTCTCTCATCGACGACGCCTCCTACGACTTCGCCATGGGCGACACCGCGGCCGCCGTCGACAAACTCCGCCGCGCCGTGGCCGCCGCCCCTGACTCCTTCGCCGCCTGGCACGCCCTCGCCGAAATCGCCTTTCAAGCCCGCACCCTCGACGAAGCCCTCGCCGCCGCCGAAAAAGCCGCCGCCCTCCGCCCCGACGACGTCTTCATCCACACCACCCTTTCCCGCATTTGGATGGAAAAGGGCGACAAAACCACCGCGGAGAAATACGGTGCTCAGGCCCGTGTGCTCGGGTGGAAAGACCAGCTCAAAAACCCCGCCAACCACCAGGGCGGCTTGAGCTGAGCTCCCGTCCGAGACCCGCGGTCCGTCTCCGACGACTCCCTTGAGCGCTCCAGGCCCCTTCTCCGCCCTCCTGCTCGCCGGCGGCCGCTCCCGGCGTATGGGCCGCGACAAGGCCCTCCTGCCCCATCCCCACACCGGCACGAGCCTGCTCGCCCGCCAGGCCGCCTTGCTCCAAAGCGTCGGCTGCTCCGAGCTCCTCCTTGCCGCCCCGGTCGTGCGCGACTACTCTTTGCCCGGCGCGCGCCGCATCGACGACGCCGCGCCCGACTGCGGACCCCTCGGCGGACTCGTCGCCGGCCTAACCGCCGCCGCCCACCCGCGACTCCTCGTCCTCGCGGTCGACCTGCCCCGCGTCGAAACCCAGCTGCTCCGCCGCCTGCTCGCCGCTGCCACACCGCACATCGGCGCCGTCCCGCTCGACCCACAAGGCCGACCCGAACCACTCTGCGCAGTTTACCCCACCGCTCGAACCGGCCTGTTCCGCGACGCCTTGACCGCGAATCGCCTGGCCTTGCGCCCCCTCCTGGCCCACGGACTGGCCCACGGCTGGCTGTCGGGTATCGAAACCCAGCCGGGACTGCTCGCCAACTGGAACTCGCCCGCCGACCTCGCCTAGCCCGACCCTCGACTCAAGCCCACTCCGGCGGGTTTTGCAGATGCGACTTCAAGACCCCGATGCAGGGCAGATTCCGGTAACGCTCGGCGTAGTCCAAACCGTAACCCACCACAAACTTGTCCGGGATCTGAAACCCGACCAGATCCGCCTCGAACTCCACCTCCCGCCGCCCGCGTTTGTCCAGCAACACGCAGGTTCGCACACTGGCCGGCTGCATCTTTTTGATCATGGAGACGATCAAGGAGAGCGTCTTGCCCGTGTCCAAAATGTCGTCAATCAGCAATACGTGACGGTTGGCCAGATCGAGCGACAAGTGCCCCAGCACCTGCGGTTGCCCGTTCGACTTGGTCTCGTTGCGATAACTCGACACCCGGATGCAGTCCAAACGGATCGGGTTCTCGATATGACGCAGCAAATCAGCGGTGAACAGGATCGCTCCGTTGATCACCGCCACCACCGTGATTTCCTCGTCTCCGTAAAGCTCGGCGATCTCGGCACCAAGCTTGCGCAGCCGTTTTTTAATGTCGGCTTCGGAGACCAGCACCGTCTCGAGCGCTGGGTATTCGGAAAGTTCTGATTTGGCAACGGGTGACATATTTTGCCCTTCAGCATGTCTCGCGCCCGACCGCCGGCAAGGCCGCAACATGTGACAAACCGGCGCGTCGTCGTGTTTTTGCAGACCGCGCCGCCGCCCCCGAACCAACTCCGGTCAGTCCAACTTCGACTCATTTACCTTTTCATCTACTTATCTTAAGTATCCTTCCAGCTAACCGCGTCGAGCACCACATGGGACTTGCTTCACCCGACATCGATTTGATTCTCGACTACCACCCCAGCTAAACATGCAAAAACATACCCGTAAGCTTCGCGGCGTCGCACTCCTCACCGGCCTGGCCGCCACCGCCTCCGCCACCACCATCGCCCACTTTACCTTTGAAGAGGGCTCCAACGGTCTCGCCGTCAACTCCGTTGGCAGCGGCAGCGCCACCGGCAGCCTCGTCGTCAACGGCGGCGGCGACGGCACCAACGGCATGGTCTCCTGGGCCACCTACACCACCCCGACCTACGTCACCTCCACCGCCCCCACCCCCTTCACCAGCTCACTGGCGATGAACTTCAACGGGGCAAGCGGCGGCAGAGACATCTACCAGGCCAATCCCGCCGCCTCCACTCTCGCCACCACGAACTTCGTCAACTTCACGATCGAGACCTACGTCAACCTCTCCGCTTACTCGAACTGGCAGACTTTGATTGGACGCGATGACAACGGCAACCCCGGCCAGGGCACCGGCCCCACCTCGCTCTTTTACCTCTCCACCGCCGGAACCGTGTTCCCCGGTGGCGCTCTAAATGGTTTCCGCGTCGAACTGATCAACGCCTCGAACACCACCGTTCAGGTCAACAGCCCCTTCGTGCCGCAGCTCAACACTTGGTATCACCTCGCCGCCGTCGGTGATTCCGCCGCCAACACGCTCTCCCTTTACGTGGACGGCACCCTGGTCGGCAGCGCCACCGGGTTCAACGGCATGTTGGCTCTCGCCACCCCCACCTCTTGGACCATCGGCCGTGGACAATACGCAGGCGGCGGCGGCGACTTCCTCCGCGGCACGCTCGATGAGGTCCGCTTCAGCAACGCCGCCCTCAGCCCCGCCCAGTTCCTTAACGCCGCCGTCATCCCCGAGCCCTCCAGCTACGCCCTGCTGGCCGGCCTCGGCGTGCTCGGACTGGCCGGCTCCCGCCGCCGCCGCGCCTGCTAACATCCCCCTAAACGCATAAAAATCCTCTCGGCGACGAGCCTCGCGCTCGTCGCCTTTTTTGCGCCCGTCGCGCCCAC
>CAYNUW010000011.1:0-2037 GCA_964400455.1 uncultured Akkermansia sp.
GAGTGCCGCATCAATGCCGAGGACCCCGCGCGTAACTTTGCGCCCAGTCCCGGCACGATCGGGCTCTACTATGCCCCCGGCGGCCACGGCGTGCGGGTCGACAGCCACGCCTACAGCGGTTACGTCATCCCGCCCTACTACGATTCGATGATCGGCAAGTTGATTTGTTATGGATCGACCCGCAAAATCGCCCTCGAACGTAGCTACCGCGCGCTGAGTGAATACCTGATTCGCGGGATCAAGACCACGATCCCGTTGCAAAAGGCCATCATGTCCGACCCCACTTTCATGGAAGGCAAAGCCACCACGGCCTACATGGAGGAGTTTTTCGCCCGCACTCCGAGCGAGATTTATACGCAGTAAGCGGTCGCCGACGGTCTGGCGGGCGGTTAGGTTAGCCGATAATCTCAGGCTGCCACGTCACCCGGCCGTCGGGCGTAATGAGGAGCCACGCGAAACTCCGCACCTGGGCGCGCGGTCGGGTGATGCAACCCGGGTTGAGCCAGCGCACCCCATCCGGGTCGGTGTGTTCTGATGGCACGTGGGTGTGGCCGGAGAGCACAAAATGCGCGCCGGCGGGGGCGCGGCGGGGTGCGATGTGTTCAAGATGAAAAACTCGGCCGCCGCGTTCCAGGCGCAAGGTGAGCGGCCAGGCGGCGTGCCAGTCGTTGTTGCCCCGCACCACGCGGAGGGGACGTCCCAGGAGCTCCAGCTCCACCAGCGTGACGGGGTCGCAGACGTCGCCCAGGTGCCAGAGCTCGTCGGCGCCGGCCAAGCGGCCCGGCAATCCGGCCGGCATACGGTCGTGGGTGTCGGCGAGCACGGCGATGCGCCAAGGAGCGGAGGGCGAGGTCGGCGTGGGAACAGGGTTCATGAAAGGCGAGGAAAACGGCGGGCGGTCTCCGGCGCAACTGGTCCGTGCGCGGGCGTGCGTTTCCAGCTTTGCGCGGGCCGACTTTGTGCTCAGCGTGCGGATAACGGACACGCGGCGCCCTCGCGTGGCCGTTCTGTCTCCAGACGCGCATGCCCAGCACCACGCCCATCATCGGTCGCATTCAAAAACACGCACGCGAGCGCCTTGCGTTCCCCCAAGGTATGCCGCGGGCGGAGCGTCTGGCTGCCTGCAAGACCTTCTTGCGCCTGGAGAGTGCGATGATTCGCATGCGGCACGATGGCGGGGAGTCCGGGGTCGAAGTCGCCCGGGCGCGGGCGGGCATGGTGGACGTGATGTTGGCGCACTTGTTCACCCACGCGATGCAGGGTTACGAGACCACGCAGGGTGCCTTGCCGGCGGCGTGTTCATTGTTGGCCCTGGGGGGCTACGGGCGTTCCGAACTGTGTCCGCTTAGCGATATCGATATTATGTTTCTCTTCCCGTCTAAGGTGAAGAGTGCGGCCATACAACCGCTGCAGCAGCATCTCATCGACGAAGTGCTTTATGTGTTGTGGGATTGTGGGCTGAAGGTCGGCCACTCGACCCGGACGATCGACGAGGTATTCGCCGAGGCGCGCAAGGACATCCAGACCAAGACCGCCCTGCTGGAGGCGCGTTTGGTGGCGGGAGCCCAGCCGCTTTTCGAAGGTTTTTCGGCGGCGTATCACAGTTTCTATACACAGGAGGATGCCCGCGGTTACATTCGCGCCAGGCTGGAAGACCAAGCCACGCGGCGTTCCAAGCATGGTGATTCGGTTTTTCTGCAGGAGCCGGAGATCAAGAATGGCGTCGGTGGATTGCGCGACTATCAGAACACCCTTTGGATGGCGCGGGTGAAGCTCGGCATCGGCCGGATGGAAGAGTTGGTGGCGCAGGGGTATTTAAAGCGGAACGAGCTGCGGGACTTTGTCCGCGCCCACGATTTTTTGCTGCGGGTGCGCAACGAACTGCACTTTCAGAGCAAACGTCCCACCGATCTGCTCGATCTCGAGGCCCAGCCGCGCATCGCCCGCGGGCTGGGTTACACCCACCAGGACGCGCTCGCGCGGGTGGAGCAGTTCATGCACGACTACTACCGCTCGGCGCAGGCGGTGCATCGCACC
>CAYNUW010000011.1:2047-26654 GCA_964400455.1 uncultured Akkermansia sp.
GCGGGGGCGGATAAAAAAATCTCCTTCCGCGAGACGGTGCGCGCGCACCGGCACGTGCGCTCGAAGCGCATTGATGGCTTTGTGCTGCGAGGCACGGAGTTGTTGCCCGAGACGTCCCGGGTTTTCACCGACGACCCGGTGAGGTTGGTACGGGTGTTTCGGCACCTGCAATCGCTGGGGGCGCAACCGGACTTCGCCCTGCAGAGTTTGATCCGCGAAGGCCTGCCGTTGCTGACCCGGCGGGTCACCGAGGATCGTGACGCCAACATCAGTTTTCGCGCCATCCTCTCCGAGGCGGGCATGGTGCACCCCACGCTCGCCTTGATGCATGAGCTCGGCGTGCTCGGCCGGTTTATACCCGAGTTTCAGGGACTCACCTGCCTGGTGCAGCACGAGTTTTATCACCGCTACACGGCCGACATCCATACGCTCAATGCCATCCGTGAGCTCGATCAGGTTTTTTCCTCGCCGGATCCGTTGAGCAAAAAGTATCGCGAGGTGCTGCATCAGACCACGAACCCGACCTTGCTCTACTTGATTTTACTGCTCCACGACATCGGCAAGGCCAAGGGAATCAAAGGGCACGCGGAGTTCGGCGTGGAGATCGCGCTCCCTCTGCTGGTGCGGATGGAGATTTCTCCACCTGAACGCGACATTGTTTCATTTATTATTAAAAACCATCTCATCATGGCACGCTTTTGGCAAAAGCGGGATGTCGATGATCCTGCCTCCGCCCAAGCCTTTGCTGAAATCGTGCCCGACCCGGACCGTTTGCGCTACCTTTACGTCCACACGGTTTGCGACGCGCGGGGCACGGCGGCGGGTTTGTGGAACGGCTACAAGGACACCCTGCATGGCACGCTTTATCGGGCCACACTGGACCACCTGACCCACGGACCGGGAAGAATCGCCGATCGAAACACCGCCCGCATGCAGTCGACCTACCAGGAACTCGTAGCCAAAAAGATCCCCGGCATCAGCGAGGACGAAATCACCGCGCATTTCCATCTGCTGCCCGAACGTTATTTTATCCACACCGACCCGGACGAAATCGCCCTGCATATCCGCATGGTCAATCGCCTGCTCGGTTCGATCGCCCGCGCCGAGGCGGTGGGCACCCTCAAGCCGGTGATCGAATGGCACGACGACCTGAACCGCTCGCTCACCGTGGTGCATATCGTGACGTGGGACCGGGCGGGTTTGTTTTATAAACTCGCCGGCGCTTTTTCCGTGGCTGGACTTTCGATTCTCTCGTCCAAGGTCATTTCACGCAACGACCACATCGCGATCGACACCTTCTACGTGGTCGAGCCTGGCCGCGGCGTGGTGCAGTCCGCCCGGGCGCAGGAGATTTTTGCCAAGACGGTGGAGGAGGCCTTGGTGGCCAACAAGGACCTCTACCCCGAGATCATCGCCCAGGCGAAAAAAGTGCGCGCCTCGCGCTACGGTCTGGATAAGCTGGCGGCGGCTCCGCAGGCGAGTTTCCCGCCCACGGTGGACGTCTACCAGGAGATCTCCATGCAGCGGACCATCGTCGAGATCCAGGCCCGCGACGAAATCGGGCTGCTCTTTCGTTTGGCCAAGACGATCAGCGACCAGGGTTTTGACATCACTTTCGCCCGCATCGGGACCGAGCGCGACATCGCCATCGACAACTTTTACATCGAAAACGCCCGCCCGGATCAGCCGATGGACAACTCGCGTTTGCGGGCCTTGCGGGACACGTTGGAGGCCCTGGTCGTGCCGCTGCCGGCGGCGGGAGCGGCTTGAGGCGGGCTGGCCGCAGGGTTTTCGGCCGACGGCGGGTTCAGCATAAGTTAACCGGATCGACATCGAGCACCTGGATCATGTCGTCCGGCCAGGCGAACGCGGCGCGAAGCCGCGCCACTTCGACCACGATCCCGCTGACCGGCGCGTTGCACAGATACCAAAGCTGCCAGCGGTATTCGTCCTGGATTTTCTCGATGGGTGCGGCGGCCGGCCCCAGCAGGGTGACTTTTTCGCCCAGCGCGGTCTCCACCTGCTTTTTCCATTGCTCCGCGAAGAAGCGCAGTTTCTCGGGATTCGGACCACGAAACAAGTGGTGCAGGAGGTGGCGCGCGGGCGGATAGCCGAAGTCGCGCCGGACCTTGAGTTCGGCCTCGGCGAAACCCGTGAAATCGGCGTGCCGGGCGAACTGGATGGCGGCGGCCTCCGGGGTGAAGGTCTGGACCACCACCTCGCCCGCGCGGTCGCCCCGTCCGGCCCGTCCGGAGACCTGGACGAGGAGCTGAAAGGTGCGCTCGTTGGCTCGAAAATCGGGCACGTGCAGGGAAAGGTCCGCATCCACCAGGCCGACCAGGGTCACGTTGGGGAAGTCCAGGCCCTTGGCGATCATCTGGGTGCCGATCAGCACGTCGATGCGCCCGGCGCGGAAGGCGGAAAGCACTTCGCGGAAGCGATGGCGTTTCGCCATGGTATCGGTATCTATGCGTTCGATACGAGCATTGGGCAGGACGCGGCGCACGGCCTCCTCGACCCGCTGGGTGCCGGTGCCGCGCCAGCGTATCTCCGGCGAGCCGCAGGCCGGGCAGCGCGCCGGGGCGGCCGTCTGGTGCCCGCAGAGGTGGCAGCGAAGGGTCTCGTCGCTGCGGTGGTAGGTGAGCGACACGCTGCAATGGGGGCATTCCTCGGCGTGGCCACATTTGCGGCATTGCATGGCCGAGGAGTAGCCGCGGCGGTTGATGAACAGGATGGTCTGTTCGCGGCGGTGCAGGCGTTCGCGCATGGCGTCGGCCAGCCGGCGCGAGAGCGTCGCCGCACCGCGCTGACGCATCACTTCGACGCGCATATCCACGATATCGAGAAAGGGCAGGGCGCGGTCGTCCACCCGCCGGGTGAGGTCCAGCCGGCCGTATTTGCCGGCGGCGGCGTTGGCCCAGGTTTCGAGCGAGGGGGTCGCGGAGCCGAGCACGCAAAGAGCCCCGGCCAGCTTGGCGCGATAGATGGCGGTGTCGCGTCCGTGGTAGCGCGGCGTCTCGTCTTGTTTAAAGGCCGGTTCGTGCTCCTCGTCCACGATCACCAGCCGCAGATCCCGCACCGGGGCGAAGACGGCCGAGCGCGCCCCGACCGCCACCCGCGCCTCGCCGGTGGCGAGGGCCAGCCAGGCGTCGAGCCGTTCACCTTCCGACAAGTGGCTGTGCCAAACCACCACCCGCCGTCCGGGGGCGACGGCTTCCAGCCGAGAGCGCAATCTGGCGACGGTCTGCGGGGCCAGGGCCACTTCCGGCACGAGGAAGAGCACACCGCCGCCGGCGGCGAGCGCGGTTTGCACCGCGCGCAGGTAGACCTCGGTCTTGCCCGAGCCGGTCACGCCAAAGAGCAGCCGGGCGGCGAAACCGCCCCGGGCGAGATCGGCGCACAGGGCGTCCACCGCCGCCTGTTGTTCCTCGTTGAGTCGATGGGGCTGAGCGGCGACGTGCTCGCCGGCGGCGTGTTCATCGGTGTAGGCCACCCGCTCAACTCGACGGGCTTCCTCCTTCAGCCAGCCCCGGGTGATGAGCGCCGCCACCGTGGCAGCCGAGACCTGCATGCGCTCCAAGGCCAGGGCTTTGGGCACGGGGCGGGGTTGAGACCGCAGGAAGGCCAGCAGCTTGGCCTGAGCTGGCGCGCGGCGCTTCAAGGCCTCGAGTTCGGCTTCGCTCGGGTCGCCGGCGGGAGCCAGCCATTTTTCCTGTTTCAGGGCGGCGGCCCGGCGCACGGCGGAAGGCAGCATGGCTTCGATGATGCCTTCCAGGGGCGCGGCGTAATAGCTGCTCATCCAGCGCGCCAGCCGCAGCAAGTCGTCGGGGAGGGCGGGGAAGGGATAGACGACACCGGCCACGGGATGACAGCGATCAACCGGAAAGTCGGTTGGTTCTGAAAATTCAGCGACCACCCCCAGATGGATTTTCCTCAGAATGGGTATGCGCACCAACGAACCCACGGCCAGCTCGGTCTGCAAAGAGATCGGCACTTTGTAGTGCAGGAGTTTGTCAAACCCGGCCAAAGGATGGACGCCAACGGTCATGCCCCTTCAAGCCACGGGTTGAGAGTTAGAGCCAACTCAAATACCGAGGTGTGCCGGGTAAATTTCGGTCGGCGGTGGTGGGCGGCGTGTGCGGTTCGTTTTGGCGAGAGCGTAGCTTAGGTCTGAGCCGGCGGGGGCGGTGGATGAATCCCGGAGGCGGCCTCTGCGGGCGGCGGAGTGTTCCCGTGGGTGGGCGGGGTTTGAACGGAGGGGATTTTGGCCAAGGCGGCCTGCAGGGCATCCCGACCGCCGGGTTTGGCGAGGATCTGGTCGACGCCGGCGGAGCGCCAAAGATCGCGGGATTCGGGGGAGAGGTCGGCGGTGAGGGCGAGGATGGGCAGGAGGCGGGGGGCTTCGCCGGCCTCGCCGGAACGGAGGCGGCGGGCGACATCCCAGCCGTTGAGGCGGCGCATCTGGCCGTCGAGGATGGCGAGGTCATGGGGGGTGACGCGAAGCAGAGCGAGGGCCTCGGCGCCGTCGCGGGCGATGGTGACTTCGCAACCGCAGGCGCGGAGCAGCTCGCCGCTGACGCGACGGCTGATCTCCTGGTCATCGGCTAGAAGCACCCGAAGGGCGCGGTCCCCGGGTCTTTGCGCGGTGAAGGGCAGCGGCGGGGCGGAGCCGGTCCGGCGGGAGGGTGGCAGGGGGCCGTGAAGCCGGCGCAGACCGGGGGCCTCCGGGTCGGCGTCGGAGGGCAGCAGAGGGATGTTCACCGTAAACACGGAGCCCTCTCCGGGCCGGCTTGCCACGGTGATATCCCCGCCGAAGGCCCGGGTGATGCGGCGGGCGATGGCGAGGCCCAGTCCGGTGCCCTCGATGGCTTGGACGGCTTCGGCGTCCCCGCGGTCGAAGGGGTCGAACAGAGTGGGCAGGCGGTCCGCCGGTATGCCGGGTCCGGTGTCGGCCACGGTGAAGGCCAGTCCCTCCGGGGAGGAGGTGACGGCGAGGGTGATGGAGCCGGTGCTGGTGAATTTGACCGCATTGCCGGCGAGGTTGAAAAGGATATGTCTCAGGCGATCGGCATCTCCGCAGAGGGCGGCGGGAAGGGCCGGATCGATGGAGTGGGTCAGGGTGAGTTGTTTGGTGCGGGCTTTGACCGCGAGCAGATCGACGACGGGGGTGAGCACTTCATCGAGGCGGAATGGTTCATAGGCGAGGTCGATGCGGCCGGACTCGATGCGGCTGAGGTCAAGCAGGTCGTTGATGAGCCGGAGGAGGATGTGGCCGGCCTCGTGGATGGTGTCGGCGTCGGCGCGGATGCGGGCGTCGGTCTGGCCGGCGCGGAGCAGGTCGGAGATGCCGAGGATGGCGTGCAGCGGGGTGCGAAGATCGTGGCTGACCTGGGCGAGGAAGACGCTTTTGGCCGCGTTGGCCGCGTCGGCTTCGCCGCGGAGGCGCTCGGCGCGGGCGAGGGCGTCGGCGAGGCGGCGCTCGGCGGTTTTCTGCTCGGTGATGTCGCGCAGGAGGACGAGGCGGGCGGGCGAGGAGGCCCCGGCCGGACCGGATTCGATTTCCCACCAGACGCCGGCGACCTCGCGGGTGGTTTTCCAGCGGGTGTCCGCGGGGTTTTCCAGCAGCACGGCGGCGAGGCCGGGCGCGGCGGGGAGGGTTTCGGCGAGCGGTTCGCCGAAGCGGGCGGGGCTGGCGCCCAGCTGCTCGATGGCGGCGGAGTTGGCGCGGAGCAGGCGGCCGCCGGCGCCGATGACGAGGACGGGGTCGGGCACGCGGGCGAAGAGCACGTCGGCGGGGACGTGGGAGACTTCAAAGAGTCGCAGGCGGGTGACACCGAGGGTAAGTAGCACGCTGCTCAGGGCGAAGCCGACGGGGGTGTGATCGAGTTCGGGGGCGGGGCCGAGGCGGAGCACGTAAGCGAGGCTGGTAAGCCATGGGGCGAGTGTGGCGGCGAGGATGAGCAGGCTCTGGCGGCTGAAGATGCCGCCGACACGCAGGGTGTGGCGGATGAGGCGGGCGGAGCTGGCCAGCATGAAGCCGTAGCAGTAGGCGACAACGAGCCAGAAGGCGGGGCCGCGGTGGTAGTGGGCGAAGGGATGGCCGAGGATTTCCACCTGGGTGACATCGCTCCAGAGCAGGCGGTGAGTCTGGTTGGTCCAACAGAGGCCGAGGACGAGGGCCCCGAGCAGGCCGGCGAGCAGTCGCCAGCGGCGCGGGGGCAGGGCGCCGTCGTCGATGTAGGCGTGGGTGAAGTGGAGAAGGGCGAGAGGGCCGGCCGTGATGCCGAGGTAAGAGATTTGGGAGAGGAGGGTTTTGGTGTCGAGGGAGTGGGCGCAAAACTCGAGGGCACCGGCGCCAGCCCAGACGAGGTGGCTGGCGAGCATAAAGGCGAGGGAGCCGGCGAGGCGGCCGGAGACGCGGCGGCGCAGCGTGACGACCAGGGCGAGCAGGCAGGCCACGGCGGCGACCGTCTGAGGCAGAGCGAGGGTGGTGTAAGTCCAGTTGCTCATTCCTCGGGCGACGCATTCATGCTAAAGGTTTACAGTGTCGGTTGGGCGGGTCAGTCACAAGCGCGAACGCGGGCGATCCGTTGGAGGCCGGTGTGGCGCGGTCGTGGCGGGGGCGCGCACCGATAACGAAGGCCGGGCAAGCGCGCGGCCAAGGTCGCGCACCGTGTCAAAGAGCGCCAAAGGGGAGTGTTCGTAATACGAACATTACTCGGGGGGACGCCTCGCGGACTGGGCGGGCTCCGGGTGGCGGGGGGCCAGGGCGAGGGGGAGGAGGAGGGCGAGGGCGGCGAGGAAGAAAAGCGAGTTGGCGAGCAGGGCGTGGCGGTAGCCGAGCCAGGCGGCGAGCAATCCGAAGACGGGCTGGCCGACGACGCCGCCAAGTTTGGTGGCGAGGCCCCAGAAGCCGAAGTATTCGCCGCTTTTGCCTTCGGGGGTGAAGAGGGTGACGACGGCGCGGCCGCCGGCTTGGAGCGCGCCCATGGCGATGCCGGCGCCGATGCCGACGAGGTAGAAGAGGCCCTTGGCGTCGCGGGGGCCGCGGCAGCCGAGCCCGCCGCCCGCTAGCCAGCGGGCCTGGGCGTGGTAATGGGCGTGGCGGGGGCCTGTTTTGTACTGAAGCCAACCGACGCCGGCGGCGCCGGCGACGCCGGCGAGCTGGAGCACGATGAAGAGGCGGATGACTTCGGGGGTGGTGAAGCCGATTTCGCGTTCGGCGAAGCCGGAGGCGAAGGCGACGATGGCGGTGAGGCCGGCGGAGGAGAAGAAGAGGGAGAGGAGGAACCAGGCGAGGGTGCGGTGATCGGGGTTTCGGAGGCCGCGGAGGGAGGCGAGGTTTTCGCGCCAGGCGGCGGCGAGGAGGGAGTGGCCGGGGGGCGGTGGGCGGGGCACGGCGCGTTCGCGGAGGAGGTGGAGGGTGGGGAGGGCGGCGAGGGCGAAGAAGAGGGCGGTGAGGGCAAAGACCTCGGGGACGGGACGGCCGAGGCCCTGGATCATGAACAGGGCGAGGGCGAGGCAGAGGAGGCCGCCGAAGTAGCCGAAGCTCCAGCCGTAGCCGGAGATGCGGCCGGCGTTTTCGGGGGTGCTGATCTCGGGCAGGAAACCGGCGCAGATGTTTTCACTGAGGTAGAAGGCGGCGGTGGCCAGGCCGACGCAGAGCAGGGAGAGGGCGACCTGGCCGGGGCCGATGAAGGCGAGGGCGAGGGTGCAGGCGGCGCAGAGGCCGGCGGTGAGGGCGAGGAGTTGTTTTTTGTTGGCTCGCAGATCGGCGAGCGCCCCGACGAGGGGGGAGAGGACGAGGACGACGCCTTGGGCGGCGGCGAGCGTAAGGCCCCACCAGGCGGCGGCGGCGGGGGCGTCGTCGGCGATGACGCGGGTGAAGTAGGGAAAATAAAGGACGGTGACGATGATGGTCACGAACGCGGAGTTGGCGAAGTCGAAGCAGCACCAGCCGAAGATCTCGCGGCGGCGGACAGGGGCGGCGGTGGCGGCGGTGGCCGTGGTCATGGGTGGAGGGATAAGCCGGGGGCGGGAGGGTTTGGCAAATGTTCTCGGGTCGGGGCGGCTTCGCGCTCGCCTG
This sequence comes from uncultured Akkermansia sp., assembly GCA_964400455.1. Taxonomy (GTDB): domain Bacteria; phylum Verrucomicrobiota; class Verrucomicrobiia; order Opitutales; family Opitutaceae; genus IMCC26134_A. The sequence goes on from CAYNUW010000011.1 coordinate 10,134, forward strand.
GGGGCGGGCGGGGGCGTTTAGGTGCGGGCATGGTGGAGCGAAGCCTTTCGCATCGGGCACCGCTGGCCTGGGCCGTGCTGGCCTGGGTGGCGGGGTCGTGGGCGGCGCACGCGGGGTGGGGTGGCCTGCACCGGGAGTCGGCCGGGCCGTGGTTGGCCGCGGCGGCGTTGGCGGGTCTGGTTTGGGCGTGGCGGTCGGGGGTGCGTCCGGGGTTGGGTTTGCTGGCGGGGCTGGGTTTGGCGCTGGCGGCGGCGGGGGCCCTGCGGACGGGTCAGGAGCGCGGTCGGATCGAGGCGTGGGACGAGTTGGGGTTGCCGGCGCGGGAGGCGAGTTTGGTGATCGAGGTGGAGCGACGTTTTGCGTCGAGCCGCCCCGGGTCGATTTCGGGGGTGGGGCGGGTGGCGGAGGGGGAGGGGACGGCGGCGGAGCTGGCGGGACAGCGGGTGTCTTTTTCGGTGGACGGGGACGCCCTGACGGGGAGGGTGGAGCGCGGGGCGCGATTCGCGGCGCGGGGGGTGGTGGAGCCGGTGGCCTTTAATCCGCCGGCGGGGGCGTTTGAGCGGATGCTGGCGGACGACGGGATCAATTTTGTCTTCAAGCGGGGTCGGATCGAGGGTCCGGTGGAGCAGCCGCGGGGGTGGGCGGGTTTCTGCGCGCGGGCGGGAGTGCGCTTGGAGGGGTGGTTGCGGGAGGGGCTTGGTTCGCGGCCGGGGCTGGCGGATCTCTACGTGGCGATGATGCTGGGGCGGAAGGATGTGCTGGACAAGGAGCGGAGGGACGAGTTCGTGCGGACGGGGACCATGCATTTGTTCGCGATCAGCGGGCTGCATATCGCGGGCATCGGGGCGGCGTTGCACGTGCTGCTGATGGTGGCGAGGGCGCCGGGCTGGGCGCGGGTGGCGCTGGGCACGGTGCTGTTGTGGACGTATGTGCAGATCACGGGGGCGGCGCCGTCGGCGATGCGGGCGGCGAGCGTGGCGGCGGCGGCGGGGGTGGCGGGGGCGGTGGGGGGGGCGGGGGGGGGGGGGGGGGCGGGGGGTGGTGGTGGCGCGGGAGATGCGGGCGCCGGGGAACAGTCTGGCGGCCTTGTCGGCGTGTGCGTTGGGGGTGTTGGCTTGGTCGCCGCATCAGGTGTTTTCGGCGGGGTTTCAGCTGAGTTACGGGATCGTGGCGGCGTTGTTGCTCTACGGGGTGCCCTTGCAGGAGCGTTGGTTGGCGGGGTGGCGGCCGTGGGCGGATTTGCCGGCGGAGTATCGGCGGGGGTGGCGCGGCGTGGTGGAGGCGGCGGGGCGGGGCGGCCTCGGGGTGGTGGCCTTGGGCTTGGCGGCGACCCTGGTGAGTCTGCCGGCTGGGGTGATGTTTTTCGAGCTGATGACGCCGGGCGGGTTCTGGGTGAATCTGTTGTTGGTGCCGGTGTCGGCGCTGGTGTTGTTCGCCGGGGTGGCGGCGATCACGGTGTCGCTGGCGGGGGCGGGTTGGCTGGCGGTGATCTTTAACCATGCGGCGGCCTTGGTGCTGGCGGGCATGGAGGCGGTGGTGGCGGGGGCGCTGCGGGTGCCGGGGATGGCGTGGGCGGCGCGTTTCGAGCCGGCGGGGTGGGGGCCGGCGAGTCTGGTGCTGTTGCTGGGGGCGCTGGCGGCGGGTTATGCGGGGGCCTGGCGGGCGCGACGCGGCGGTTTCTGGGCGCCGTGGGTGCTGCTGGCGCTCTTGCTGGCGCTGGCGGTGCGGACGCCGGAGGCGGAGCCGGAGCCGGCGGTTCCCGCGGGGGATCAGGCGGGCTCGGTCGGCGGGGCGGGGTGAGCGGCGATCAGGTCTTCGAGCGAGCTTCGGAAAAAGGTGTCGTCCAAAGCGGCGGAGACCTGGCGATCGTAGGCGAGCACCACGGGGTCCATGTCGGTGAGGGTGGGGCCGGTGGGGTCGCCGCCGTGGTCGTCGTCCAGGCGCTTGAAGTCGGCGAGGGTGGTGCGGTTGAGGGGGCGGGCGGGTTGGTAGCGGAGGTCGGTCTCCTCGGCGCCGTCGGCGGCGGGCACGGCGCTGAGCAGGCCCATGCGCACGAGGCGGGCGAGGCATTCGTTGAGGAGCTGGGTGGGCACGCCGAGGTCGGTGCCGAGGCGGCTGGCGGTGAGCGGCGGGGCGCAGTCGCGGAAGCGGCGGCAGACGCGAAGGAAGACGGCGAGGGAGAGGCGTTCGCGCATGGACTCGGCGAGGGTGTTCCAAGCGGCCTGGCTGTTGCGGAAGTGGACGTTTTGCACCGCGTAGCTGACGTGGCCGCCGAGCAGAAGGAAGAACCAGAAGACATAGAGCCCGAACATGAGGATGGGCAGGATGCCGAGGGAGCCGAAGAGGCTGCGCTGTTGGACGACCTTGGACAGGTAGAGGAAGGCGAGGTAGTTGTTAGCCACTACCAGCAGACCGACCAGCACGGCTCCGACCAGGGCGCTGCGCCAGAGCACGCGGGTGTTGGGTATGAAGCGGTAGAACAGGCCGAGAATGACCATGAGGAGGACCATCGACAGCGAGGGCAGGAGCCAGCGAAGGAAGTCGACCAGGTGGGCGCCGAGTCCGAAGGGAAGGCTGCGTTCGACGAGGTTGAGGTAGGCGCCGGCGGAGAGGCTGGTGACGACGGCAAAAAAGAGGACGGCGCCGAGGGTGAGCACGGTCCAGTAGTAGACGACGCGCATGAGCCAGGAGCGGCCCTGGCGCACGCCCCAGATTTCGTTGAAGGCGTTTTCGACCGAGGTGAACAGTTGAAGGACGATGACGATCAGGGTGACGACGCCGACGATGCCGGCGGTGCTGCTGCGGGAGCCATCGATGAAGCCGTCGATGAGGGCGCTGAGTTCGGGGTTGTCGGCGGGGTTGTCGGCCGGCGGGGTGTTGAGGGTGGCGGCGGTGACGACGTCGGAGCGGGTGGGAGCGGGAGTGGAGGTGGCTCGGGCGGCTTCCAGTTGTTCGTATTGGGTGACCTGGGGGGCGACAAACTTGATGAGTTTGTTGAGGGTGTTGACGGCAAGGTCGGGGTCCTGGCGGTCGAGGACGAAGCCGGCGACGAGGACGGCGATGGCCATGAGCGGGCCGAGGCCGAGGAGGGTGGAGAAGCTGAGGGAGGCGGCGCGGCTGGCGGTCTTGGTTTCGCCCATGCCGGTGAGGGTGATGGAGACGACGCGCAGCAGGGCGTAAAAGCGGGCGCGAGGTCCGCGACCGTCGAGGTGTTCGTGGCGCCAGATGTCGCGCTGGTAGAGGTCGAGTGCCTGCTGGACGAGGCGCGGACGGGCGCGGGGCATGGTGGAGGGATGGAGAGGGGGTGGGAGCCTCAGCGGGTGAAGAGGTGGTGGGCGATACCGCAGGCGCCGATAAAGCCGGCGGCGGCGGCGAAAATGACGCCCTGGAGGTGGACGAGCAGGGTGCAGAGGAAGAGGCCGGCGGCGGCGAGGGCGGAGAAAAGGACGGGCAGGGGGTGGCCTTCAAGGTGGAACAGCGTGCCGGCGAAACCGAGGGTGAGCATGGCGGCGAAGCGGACGACCGGATAGGCGGTGACGGCGCCGAGGCCGAGGGCGGCGGCGAGACCGAGGTGGAGCAGGCCGAGGATGGAGAGGGGGGCGGCGATGATGCCGGGCACATCGAGGGCGAAGAGTCGGTCGACCGAGGGCAGGATGAAGGCGGCGGCGCAGACGATGAGGATGGCGAGGGCGGCGTAGAGCCCGATGCCGGCGGCCTTGGCCTGGGCGATGGCGGGGTCGAGTTTGTCCTTGGTCTCCTCGGTGAGGCCTTCGGCGGCGAGGAGCATGTCGTTGACGGTGATGGCCGGGGCGTTGTCTTGGTTGGAGTTGATGGTGGCGACCTCGGCGGCGGACTTGGCTTTTACCCTGAGGGTTTTTCTGGTGGGGAAGATTTGGGCGATGAGTTCTGGATTACCGGAGAGGGGCGCCCAAGCTTCGGCCCCCGCGTCGTAGTAGTAGGTATCGAGGTCGATCTGGCCGTTTTCGGCCAGGGAGGCGAGTTGTTCGAGGTTAAAGGGGCCGCGTGCGTCGGTCTCTTCGGCTTTGCGCACGTAGTATTCCAGGGTGTTGGACATGGAGTGGAGGGCTAGGGTGACGGAGTAGAAAAGTCGAACTGGGAATCAAAGTTGGCGCGGGCGGGGGCTTAGGGGCGGTTTTGATACCCGAAGTAATAAATGGCTACGAGGGCGGCGAAGCCGAGGGCGAGGACGGCGCTGAAGAGGAGGAGGCAGCCGCGGCGGGTGCCGGCCGGGTCGAAGCGTTCCTCGACGGCGTAGCGGGCGAGGATTTCGTCGGCGCGGGCGTTGGCGAGGGCGGCGGGGTCCGGTTTGGTGTCGGCGTTGGTGTCAGCGGCGACGGGGGTGGCCGAGGTGGTCGGGCTGAGGCGGTGGAGTTCGGAGTCGAGCCAGGCGAGGTGTTCGGCGACGAGGGCGCGTTGACGGCGGAGCGAGGCTAGGGGGTCGGTGGGCTCGGCCATAGGTGATCAAAAACCAGGATGGAGTCTGGGAGCGGGTAAGTCAAAGCGGCTTCGGACGGCGTCTACGGGCATAAAAAAACCGACCTTCACGAAGGAAGGCCGGTTGGAGAAAGCGACTCGTGGCGGGCTCAGGCGGCGGGCACGACGGCGACGCGGCGGTTGGCTTTGTCGAACTTGACCACGCCGTCCTTGAGGGCGAAGAGGGTCCAGTCGCGGCCGGTGCCGACGTTGTCTCCGGCGTGGAGCTTGGAGCCGCACTGGCGGACGATGATGTTGCCAGTGACGACGGCTTGGCCGCCGAATTTTTTGACGCCGCGACGCTTGCTGTGACTTTCGCGGCCGTTGCTGGTTGAGCCTGCACCTTTTTTATGGGCCATGACGATATGCTCCGTTTAGGTTGTGGTTGTGATTAAAATTAAGCGGATCAGGCCGAGATGGACTCGATCTTGATCACGGAGAGCTCTTGGCGGTGGCCCTGCTTGCGCTGGAAACCCTTGCGTTTGCGCTTCTTGAACACGATGACCTTGTCACCGCGTTTGTTTTCGAGGATTTTCGCGGTGACTTTGGCACCGGCGAGGGTGGGGGTGCCGACTTTAAACGACGCGCCTTCACCGGCGGAGAGCACTTCAGTGATTTCGATCACGGCGCCGGCCTCGGTATTCGGGTAGCGGTTTACGAAAAGGACGTCGCCTTCAGTGACGGCGAACTGCTGACCTTGGGTTTTGATGGTCGCTTTCATGGAAATAAAGGTGAGACGACAGGGTTTTGACGGAAGGCGTGCAAGGAGATTTTCGGGAAAATTTGCGCCGGGTGTTTTGGGGCCGCTTTTAGGACCTCCCTTTAATCGGCCTCCGGTTTGGCGGTATTGACGCCGCCGAAGGCGAAGCGACTGATGAGGGATTCGAGGTCGACGGCGTTCTCCGTGTCGGTGATCAGTTCGTCGGGGGCGAGCAGGGTATCTTCGGCGCCGGGGCTGAGGGTGATGTGTTTGTCGCCGATGAGGCCGTTGGAGCGGATGGCGGCGCGGGTATCGGCGGGCAGGGGGAGGTCTTTGCGGATGCGGAGGGTGGCGATGGCGGCGTAGCGTTCGTCGAGGGCGACGCGTTCCACGCGGCCGATTTCGACGCCGGAGACGAGGACGCTGGCCCCCGGGGCGAGGCCGCCCAGGTTGGTGAAGCGAGCGCGCACGGTGGTGGTATCGGTGCCGATGAGTGCACCGCCGCCGAGTTTGAGGGCGAGGTAGGTCAGCGCGGCGAGGCCGGTCACGACGAAGAGGCCGACGGCGAGGTCGGTGCGGGAGAAGGTGGGGGAGTGGGCGGTTTGCATGGCGGGCGCTGGGCGTTTAAGAGGGGCGAGGTCAGGCGTAGTCCGCGGCCGGGGCGCCGGCGCCGGCGTGCAGGGCGGCGATATCGCGGGCGAGGGCGGCGGGGCTGTCGCGGAAAGCGGTGACGACGGGGTCGGTGGAGGCGGCGAAGGCGGAGGGCGAGCCGGAGAAGCGCACCCGGCCCTCGTCGAGCAGGGCGATCACATCGCAGGCGGCGAGGGCTTCGGGCAGATCGTGGGTGACGACCACGGCGGTGAAATCGAAGTCCCGCCGGGCCCGGGCGATGAGGGTGAAGACGGCGTTGCGGCGCACGGGGTCGAGACCGGCGGTGGGTTCGTCGAAGAGGACGATTTCGGGGTGGGTGACGAGGGCGCGGGCGAGGGCGACGCGTTTTTGCATGCCGCCGGAGAGCTGAGAAGGGTAGCGGCGGGCCTCGGTTTCGAGGTCGAGGCGGTGGAGGGCGTCGGTGACGCGGGCGCGGATTTCGCTTTTGGGCAGGAGGGTGGTTTGCTCGAGGGGGAGGGCGACGTTTTCCCAGGCGGTGAGCGAGTCGAGGAGGGCGTTGCCTTGAAAAAGGTAACTGCAGCGGCGGCGGAAGTCGGCGAAGGCCTCGGGTTGGTCGCGTGAGAGTGGGCGGCCGCAGAAGAGCACTTCGCCGCTCTCGGGGGTGAGCACGCCGGCGAGGCATTTGAGGAGCACGGATTTGCCGGTGCCGGATTTACCGACGACGGCGAGGACGCGGCCGCGCGGCAGTTCCAGGGTGACGTCGGCGAGCACGACGCGTTCGCCAAAGACCTTGCGCAGGGAGCGGGTGGCCAGCAGGGGCGGTTCGTGGGGGGACATGGCGGTGGGGCTCAGACCAGAAGCGAGGTGATGAGATAATCGGCGGCGAGCACGGTGATGCTGGAGAAGACGACGGCGCGGGTGGTGGAGGCGGAGACGGCGCGGGCTCCGGTGGTGTAGCGGCGACGGTGGGCGTGGAAGCCGTTGTAGCAGCAGAGGGCGACGGTAAGGGCGCCGAAGCAGAGGGCCTTGACCAGGCATTCCCCGACATCGGAGGGGCGGATGGCGCGTTCGACGGTGGCCCAGTAGACGCTATCGGGAAGGGCGAGGAGAACGCAGGCGGAAAGCCAGCCGCCGACCAGGCCGATGAGGGTGAAAATGGCGCTCATCACGGGGTAGACAAACAGGGCGGCGAGCAGGCGGGGCGCGATGAGGAAGCCGTAGGGGTCGATGCCCATGGTGTCGAGGGCGTCGATTTGTTCGGAGTTGCGCTGGATGCCGAGTTCGGCGGTCAGGGCGGAGCCGGCCTGGCCGACGAGCATGAGGGCGGCGAGCACGGGGCCGAGTTCACGCACGAGGGTGAGGGCTACGAGCTGGCCCAGGAGGCCGGTGGAGCCGAAGCGGTTGAGGGTGTGGTAGCCTTGGAGGCCGAGCACGAGGCCGGTGAAGAGGCCCACGATGAGAATGACGGGCAGGCAACGCACGCCCTGTTCATAGATCGCGCGGACGAGTCGGCGGCCCAGGCGGCGGGAACCGATGGCGGACGCAAAACCGCGAAGGGTGAAAGTCGCCAGGTCGCCGGTTTCGGAGACGACGCGGAGGGTGCCCCGGCCCAGGGCGGAGATAAGGGGAAGCATGGGGGGGAAGGGCCTCAGGCGGCGGGGGAGCCGGGCTGGAGAGGGCGGGAGCCGCCGCCGACGAGGGCGGCAAGCTGATCTTGGATGGAGACGAAGAATTCGGGATTGAGTTCGCCGGCGGCGATCTGGTGGACGGTTTTCGTTTTGGCGTGTTCGTAGACCTGGGCGCGGCCGTCGGGGGTGGGGCCGCGGGAGCGGAGCACGCGTTTGCGCTCGAGCATGAGGGCGAGGACCTGGAGGAGGCGTTCGGTTTCCAAGCTGCGTTCGGTGGCGGGGTCGGCGAGGGTGAGGAAGAGGGTCTCGGCGGTGAGTTTGAGCGCCCGTTCGGGGTTTTCACCGGCCTTGCGGGCTTTGACGACGTGGAGCCAGCGGCAGGCTATGGGGCCGGCGGGTTGATAGGCGTCTTCGTGGTCGGCGAGCAGGTCGGCGCGGGCGATTTCGGGCTGGCCCGCCGCGGCGGCCGGGAGACGCACGAGGTAGCTGGCCACGCGGTCGCCGGGGGCAAAGTCGCGGCCGGTCACGTGGCAGCGCGCGGAAAGAGACTGCAAAGATATCTCCATGAAACAGTGTTTAGTGTTTACCCTGTTGTCGGGGCGAGGCTAGCACTTTCTCCCGAGACAACGAATGAACGGACGCATCATTGCCATCGGCGACATCCATGGGTGTCATCAGGAGTTCGCCGAGTTGTTGGTGCGTTTGGCGCCGACGCCGGCGGACCGCTTGATTTTGCTGGGGGATTTGGTCAACCGGGGACCGGACAGCGGCCGGGTGATCGATCTGGCGATCAAGTATGGGGCGCTGGCGCTGCTGGGTAATCATGAGGCACGGTTGTTAAATTACCGGAGGACGCGGGAGCGGGCCGGTCTCAAGGAGGATGACGAGGCGACGTATGCCCGGCTGGAGGCCCGTCATTGGAGCTACCTGGAGGGGATGCGGCTGACGCACGAGGAGCCTGCTTTTAACACGGTGTTTGTGCACGGGGGTTTTTTGCCGGACCGGCCGTGGCAAAACCAACCGCCGGAAGTGGTGACGCGCATCCAGGTGATTGATCGGGAGGGGCGGGCGCGCCGGCGGTCGGATTGTCCGGAGGGGGTGTTGTGGGCGGATCGCTGGGTGGGGCCGCCCTACGTGGTGTATGGGCACACGCCCAGGCCGGACATTTACCGGCTGAAGTGGTCTGCGGGTATCGACACGGCCTGCGTGCTGGGCGGGCACCTGACGGCTTATGTGTTGCCGGAGCGGCGGTTTGTGCAGGTGAGGGCGCGGCGGAGATATTACGGGGATTAGAGGCTCGCGCGGGGGGCGGGTTGTCTGGTTGGCTAGGATTATGGCCAAAGCGAAAACTCGTGGGACTGCAAAAAAGACCGTGGTTGCGGTGCAACCGGAGAATGCCGCGCCGGGCGCGGTGTTGTTGGTGGTGGATATGCAGGACCGGCTGTTGGGCATGTTACCGGCGGAGGTGGCGCGCGGGGTGAAAGCGCGGGCGGCGCTGGCGATCGCGGCGGCGCGCGGTCTGGGCATCCCGGTGTTTTTCACCGAGCAGGTTCCGGACAAGTTGGGGGCGACGGCGGCGGAGTTGCGGGGGCTGGCGCCGGAGGCTCCGGTGTGGGCGAAGGAGACGTTTTCGGCGGTGGCGCACGAACCCTTGGCGGAGGCCTTGCGGGAAGAGCGCGTGGAGCATGTTTTGGTGGCGGGGATCGAGACGTCGGTCTGCATCTATCAAACCGCGCTGGGAGCCCTGGCGGAGGGGTGGCAGGTGACCCTGCTGTCGGATGCGAGCGGCGGGCGGCGAGGGGCGGACCATGAAGTCTGCGTGGCGGCGTTGCGGGGCGCGGGGGTGCACGTGCTGCCGGTCGAGACGGTGTTTTACGCCTTGTTGCACGGGGCGGGGCATCCGTTTTTTCGTTCGTTCACCCAACTTGTGAAAACCCATGTCTGACGCGCCTCCCCTGTTAACGGTCCGAGAGTTGAAATCGTCTGAGCTGCACCCGGGCGCGGCTTTCGCCGCCGTGCTGGTGGTGAAAAAGCTGCAGGTGAAAACCGCTTCGAACGGGAATGCGTTTTTATCCTTGGAGCTGGGGGATCGAGGGGGCTCGTTTGGCTGCACTTTGTTTGGCGACAGCGCATTGTTTGAGGTGATCAGGGCGGCGGGTGAGGGCTCGGTGGTGCGAGTCGAGGGGCGGGCGGATACCTTTCAGGGGCGGTTTTCGCCGAAGCTGGCGAAGGCGGCCGTGTTGACGGAGGAGCAGCTGGCGGCCGAGCCCGGGCTGGTGGATGCGTTGGTGGAGTTGCCGCCGGAGGACGGGGCGGCGATGTGGGCGGAGTTTCAGGGATTTATCGACGGCATCGGCCACGATGAGTTGCGCATGACGGTGCGGGGGGTGTTTGAGGAGATCGGGGAAGGGTTTCGGTATGCGCCGGCGGCGGTGGCGATGCATCACGCGTATCGGCATGGTTTGTTGGAGCACACCCTGCATATGGCGCGGGCGTGCCGGGCGCTGTTGCCGTTGTATCCGGAGGTGGACGGCGATTTGGCGATGGCGGGCATACTGCTGCACGACACGGGCAAGACCATCGAGTATGAGGGCACACTGGCGACGAAGCGAAGTCGGCGGGGGATTCTGCAGGGGCACGTGGTTTTGGGTTACCAGCTGGCGCGCAAGCACGGGATCAAGGCTCGGTTGGATGCGGACCGGTTGGAGCGCCTGGAGCACATCGTGCTGAGTCACCAGGGAGAGCCGGAGTGGGGCGCGGCGGTGTATGCGGCGACGCCGGAGGCGGTGTTCGTGAGCATGATCGACAACCTGGACGCGCGCATGGGGATGGTGCAGCGGGCGTTGCGGCAGGCGGATGAAGCGGGGGAGTTTTCCGAGCGGCTGCCGGGGCTGAGTTCGATGTTGTTGACGCGCCCGGTAGGCGCGGGACGGGGGACGGCCTGAACGGGCCGGGGCTGTTTGCCGGCTTGGAAGGCGCGCTTGGTTTCTTCACCTGTTCCTCAAACCCATTTCCAAACCGTGGCCCAAGCCCCCTATTCCGAATCGTCCGACTGCGGAGTCATTTACGTGGCTTGCGGTGACGCGTTTCGGCGCGAGGCGGCCCAGTCGCTGGCCTCGCTGCGGAAGAGCAACCCCGGTCTGCCGGCGCATCTGTTGACGGATGCGGAGCCGGAGGCCGGGGCGGGTTGGGATCGGGTGGAGGTGGATCCGGCGCTGGCCGGACGAGGCAACCGGGCGAAGCTGCACATGGACCGGGCCCCCTGGTCGCGTTGTGCTTTTTTGGATACGGATACGCTGGTGGTGGGGGAGCTGCGCGAGGGTTTCGCCCTGCTGGAGCGGTTTGATCTGGCGGCGGTGCAGGGGTGTGGTGGCCACCACTACCAGATCGAGGGCCTGCCGCCGAGTTTCCCGGAGTTCAACTCGGGGGTCGTTTTCTGGCGAAAAGGGGAGGCGTCGTCGGAGTTTTTTCGGCGCTGGCGGGAACTCTTCGACCATTACGCTGCGGTGGACCAGGGTCGGTTATGGGATCAAAAGAGCATGCGGCGGGCGTTATGGGAGGGGGAGCTGCGGGTGACGTCGCTGCCGGTGAATTTTAATTTGATGCCGTATGCGCCGGCGGTGCTGGACCGGGACTTGGTGGTGGCGCACGGGCGCAACTGGGTGAATCTGGAGCGTCTGCGGGATCGTTTGGCGGGCACTGGGCGCGTCAGGGCCTACGTGCCCGGGGTGGGGGTGCTGGAGCATCCTCGGCAGATGAGTTGGCGGGCGATTGTGCGGACGGTCTGGCGTTTGGTGGTGTTTAAGATCAGGTCGGCCGTCCGGGGGTGAGCTCCGCCGGGGAGGGGCCGGACGCTCACTCCACCACACGCGGCACGAGCACGCCTTGGTCGCGGCGGGCGGGTGCGTTGCGCAGGGCGTCCTCGACGGACAGGCCGGGGCGAGCGACGTCGTCCTGCAGGACGTTGAAGACGGGGGTGGCGTGGGCGGTGGGCTCCACGCCGGAGACGTCGACGGATTTTAGTTGTTCGATGTAGCCTAAGACGTCGTCGAGCTGGGCGGAGAAACGGGCTTTTTCGTCCGGGGTGAGGGCTATGCGGGCGAGGTTGGCCAGGTGGTCGATGTCGATGTGCGGCGCTTGGGACATGGAGGCGTGGGCCCGGATTCGGGGATAAGGGAGTGGGGCGGCCAACGGGATTCGAACCCGCGACCCCAAGAATCACAATCTTGTGCTCTAACCAACTGAGCTATGGCCGCCGTAAGTGAGGGGGTAAGAAAACGCTGGAGGCGGCGCGCGCTGTCAATCCCGCGTTTTGGGCTTTTTAGGGCTCTTCGGCGTGAGGGTTTCATTGATCAGCCGAATCGCCCTTGAGTCGGATGGCTCTTCGGTGGGGAGTTCACCGATTGGAGATCGATGGGTGGTATAACAAATGCGGCTACGTGATACCGGAGGCCCGACTCCGTGATTTATGCTCAAAAGTGTCGGCCAAAGTGAATGTTCGTATTACGAACATTACTCGGGTAGGCGAGCGCGGTGTTGGTGAGGTGCCGCTGGGAATGGCGGCGACGCGCACCGGCTTGGCCGTGGTGGGCTGAAGGTGGGGCCGGCGACGGATCACTTGCGCGTCCAGGCCCGGAGGGTGTGGAGCAGGAAGAGCTCGAGGGCGGCGGTGTCGCTGAAGTTTACGCGCAGCAGGCCGGCGGCGTGTTCGAGCCGGCGGACGGTGTCGGCGTAGGCGCGGGCGGCGACGGGGGCCTCGGCGGTGGTAAGGAGGGTGCGAGCGTGTAGTCCGGTGGCGCGTTCGAGGTCGGCGAAGAGGCGGTCGCGCAGGCCTTTGGACAGGCCGCTTTCGATGGCCTCCTGTTGCTCAGCGGTGAGGTCGGGGGGCAGGGATTTTTTTTGCGTGGTCCAGAGGGTGTCGACGGCGTTTTCGAGCAGGGCGCCGAAGCGGGCGACGAGGCCGTAGAGGCGAAAGATGGCTCCGGCGGGGTCGTTGCGGGCGGCGCCGGCGTGGAGGAGGCCGAGCCAGGTGCGGTAGTCTTCGAGCCAGGCGGGCCAGCCGTCGACCTCGGTGGCTAAGCCGGGGGAGGCGAAGCGAAACAGTTGGCACCGGCTGCGGATGGTGGGGAGGAGGGCGTGGGGTCGGGTGGTGAGCAGGAGGAGGGTGGTGTGGGCGGGCGGCTCCTCGAGGGTCTTGAGAAAAACGTTGGCGGACTGGATGTTCATCCGGTCGCACTCGTGGAGGAGGGCCACTTTTTGGCCGCCGACGGAAGCGGAGACCTGGACCTGGGAGATCAGGTCGCGGGTGGCTTCGGCGCCGATTTGGCGGGATTTGCCGGCCGGACGCAGGTGGTAGCAGTCGGGGTGGGGGCCGCGGCTGAGCGGGCGGCGGAGAGCGGGGTCCTGGCCAGGGGGGTTGAGCAGTCGGTCGGCGAGGGCGAGGGCGGTGTCGCGCAGCAAGTCCGGGTCGTCACCGGTGACGAGCAGGCTGTGGGAGAGGCGGCCGCGGGCGAGGGCGCGTTCGATGACGACGATGGCCGGGGTGCCGTCGAGCGGGGCGGGCCAGGGCAGGTGTGGCGGGGAGGCGACCAAGGCGGCGGGGCGAGCTTAGACGATGAATTTCTGCACGGCGTGCCAGACTTCGTGGGAGATTTGCTCCTCGGAGAGCGTGCCGTCGACGACGTGAAAACGTTCGGGCAGGCTGCGGGCGAGCAGGAGGTAGCCTTCGCGGACCTTGGCGAAGAATTCGATGTTTTCGCGTTCCATGCGGTCGGGCAGGTCGCTGGCGCGGCGGCGGATGCGGGCGAGGCTGACCTCGGTGGGCACGTCGAGGACGATGGTGAGGTCGGGGATGACGTTGCCGACGGCGAAGTGGTTGATCTGTTGGACGGGGTCGGAGGCGAGGTTGCGGGCGATGCCTTGATAAACGGTGGAGCTGTCGAGGAAACGATCGGTCAGCACAAAGGTGCCCTTGACGAGGGCGGGCGCGATGACTTCGCGAACGAGCTGGGCCCGGGAGGCGGCGAACAGGAAGAGTTCGGTTTCGGCGCACATTTCGTCGCCTTTGGAGTTATGGACGAGGATCTGGCGGATTTGTTCGCCGATTTCGGTGCCGCCGGGTTCGCGGGTGGTAAGCACGTCCCGACCGAGGAGTTGGAGGTGTTTGGCGAGCAGGGCGATTTGGGTGGATTTGCCGCTGCCTTCGGAGCCTTCGAAGGAGATGAGTTTGCCGGAGCGGGCGTGTTTCGTGGGCATGGCGGTGAAGGTGGGTGAATCAGGCTTGGTTGGCGAGGAAGGTTTCGAGGTCGTCGAGGGAGGGGCTGATGGCGGTGCGCACGTAGTGGCCGCTGGTGGAGACGCCGAGGGCGAGGCAGGCCTCGGGGTCGAGACCGAGGAGGAGGCCCTGGGCGAAGCCACCGTTGAAGTGGTCGCCGGCGCCGGTGGTGATGACGGGGTTTTCGCAGTAGGGGCCGGGGATCCAGGCGGTGCCGGCGGCAGTGGCGCAGGCGGCGGATTCGCGCGGATGGACGACCACGGTGGAGAGGCCGAGGGTGTCGCGGAGGGCGGCGCAGGCGGAGCGGAGAGAGGCCTCGTCTTTGTCGGGCGAGGGGAGTCCCAGGACCGGGCACACCTGCTGGGCCTCCTTGAGGTTGAGGCCGAGGCAGACGTCGCCGAAGGTTTGGAAGCGGGTGATGAGGGCGAGGGCTGCGCGGAGGTGTTCGCGCGGGCGTTTCTCGGGGTCGGCCAGGTCGAAGAAGAAGGAGCGGCGCGGGCTGGAGGCCGGGCGCGGAGGAAGGGTGGGGAGGACGTGGTCGAGCAGGTCGGCGAAGACGGCCGACAGGTTGGGAATCATGGTCCAGTTGACGAGGCCGACGAGGTCGGCGGAGGCGAGGGCGGCGCGGAAGCGGTCGGCCCCCATGACCTGGTCGATGAGCGGCAGGGTGATGGAGTCGAGGCTGCGCAGCTGGCCGAGCATGAGTTTGCCGTCGGAAAATTCGATGGCGGTGGTGGTGCCTGGGTCGCAGAGGGAGACGACCTCGGCGCGGGCGGCGAAGTCTTGAAACACGGGGTGCAAGGCGGGTGCGCCGAGGGCGCCGACGTAGGTGACGCGGGTGCCGGCGGCGAGCAGGGCGGCGGCGAAGATGGGGCCGTTGCCGCCGAGTTTCACGATCTCGGGATAGAGCTCGATGTTGGTGCTTTTGCCGGCGGCGGCGGCGATGCGGCCGGCGAAGTCCGGGATGGTGGCGATGGCGGAGAAGGCTACTCCCTGGCCCTCGCGGCGATCGACCGCGGTGACGATGGTATCGACGAAACCGTCGAAGCCGAGAAAGGCGTGGCGGCGGGCGGCCAGCGGGCGGGCGGAGCGCAGGGCGGCTAAGGCGCGGGTGTGAAACGAGGGCATGACGGGTGCGATTTGTGGGGCGGAGGCATCGTCGGGCAACCGGCAAGTTCGAGGCGGACCGTTTTGCGTTGAAGCCGCGGGTTGGAGCACGCTGTGTGCTGACAACGCCATTCCCACTGTTTTATGACCCTCGCCGCGCCCGCGATTGCCGCCCTCAACATCATCCAGGTGTTTTCCATCTCTGACTTGGTCGGACAGATCATCACGGTGGGCTTGGGATTGTTCAGCATCGTGGCCTGGACCTTGATGTTCGGGAAGTTTTCCGAGTTGAAGCGGATGCGGGAGCTGAACCTGTTGTTTGAGCAAAAGCTGCGGGACGAGCGCACGCTGCTGGATCTGCCCGAGTCGTTCCGGGGGCGCCGGGCCATTCCTTACGCGGACGTTTATGCGGATGCGGTGGAGGCCTACTGGCGGGCGGCGGCGATTTTGCAGGAGAAGGGGATAGACTCCGGGCGGGCGCGGTTGGAGCACGCGGAGAATGGCATTCAGCGCGCGATCGCCCGGCAGACGCTGCGCTACGAGAGCAGCATGATTTTTTTGGCCTCGATCGTCTCGGGCGCGCCGTTCCTGGGGTTGTTCGGCACGGTGTGGGGGGTGATGGAGGTCTTTTCGGCGGTGGCGCAGCAATCGTCGCCGAATCTACAGACTTTGGCGCCGGGTGTTTCGGCCGCGCTGCTGACGACGGTGGCGGGCCTGGTGGTGGCGATCCCCTCGGTGTTTGGTTACAACGCCATCCTGGCCAAGACTCGTCAGCTGACCACCGAGCTGGAGAATTTCGCCTCGGCACTGGCGGATCGTATCGAGCTGGAGTCCAAGTAATCCGCCGTTTCAACCCGCGTCGACCCGCTTCCCCACCGTCATGGCCCGCACCTTTCGCCGCTCCCGCCCGATGCAGGCGTTGTCCGAGTTGAACGTGACCAACCTGTTGGATTTGGCGTTCGTGCTTTTGATCATTTTTATGATCGCGACGCCGTTGATCAATCAGGAGCAGACGCTGCCGGTTTCGTTGCCGGTGGAGTCGTTGAGCCCGCAGAGTCCGCCGGACAAGGACACGCGGTTCATCGTGGTCACGGTGCGAGCGGACGGCACGTATGCGATTGATGCGGATGGCAACCGGGTGGTGGCGGCTCGGGAGCTGGGAGCGCGGCTGGTGGCGGTGGCCGGGGCGCAGGTGAGAGGGGGGGAGCAGCCGGTGTTTCGTATCCGGGGTGATGCGACCACTCCCTATCAGGCGATGATCACCTTGATGGATGAATTGAAGAAGGCGGGATTGAACCGGGTGAGTTTTGACACCCAGGTGGCGAAACCTTGAGCATGGTCGCCGGTCTGAAGCGAATCGTCGTCCCCCCCAATTTGCCCATGAACGCCCGAGTCCGTCTCCTGCATCACGGTCCGAGCAGTGCCGCGGATCCGACCGAGCACCGGCGTTTTGGCGGCGCGCTTTGGGCTTCGGCCGGGTTTCATGTTTTTTTTGCGGGGCTTTTGTTGTTTTTGACCTACGTGGCGCTGCCGCGGGAGGAGGAGATTCCGGTGGTGTTTGAGTTGGTGGCGGGGGAGGGCGATGATTTCGCGGCGACCGATGCTCCGGCGGGAGACGAGGCGGGCGCGGCCGAGCTGGGGGAGATCGCCCTGCCGAAACTGACGCCGGTGCCGCAGTGGACGCCGCCTGCTCCCGTGGCGCCCGC
>CAYNUW010000012.1:0-26240 GCA_964400455.1 uncultured Akkermansia sp.
GAAAACACCCCCGCCCGCGTTGTCCTGCACTGGCGCCACGCCCTCGTCTCCGTTCGAGGCCGCCCCGCCAATCCCGACCCGTCCACCGGTTGGGGCGACTGGGTGGATGATTTTTACACCATCTACCCCGACGCCGTCATCGCCCGCCGCACCGTCCTTCACTCCTCAAAGCCCGTATCCAATCACTCCTACGCCCAGGATAACTCCGTGCTTCAGCCCGGCCTCATGCCGTGGGATATCTACGAGCACGAACCGCTCTCCGTCGCCAACCTCGCCGGCCACGAGACCATCATGACCCTGGGCCAGGGGCACCGAGGCCCGGCCGACCCCGCCTTCCTCGGCCCAGCCGTCATCCAGCTCCACCGTTTTCGCACCCGCTGGAAACCGTTCATGGTCGCCCCGCCCGGCGAGGTCTTCGGCGGCGTCGTCACCAACGAGCAATCCTGGCCTTGGTTCCTCCCGTGCTGGCACCATTGGCCCACCGCCCAGCTCATCGAGTCCGACGGCTCCATCACCTTTGTCGAGAACGGACGGCCGAAAAGCTCCTGCCTCACCCAGGGCTGGGGCTACGGCGACTTCAAGCCGGAGGCCGTTGTCCTCACCCCCGGCTCCGTCACCCGTTTCGCCCTCTTCGGCATGACCGAGCAGAGCGCCGCCAACCTCGCTCCGCTCGCGCGCTCGTGGCGCCAGCCTCCGCCCCTCACCCTCGCCGCTCCCGGCTACTCCTCCGCCGGCTGGTTGGTCTCCGAACGCGCCTACCTTGTCTCTCGCACCGACTGCGAATCCACCCACGCCGCCCCACTCGGGCTCGCCTTCGCCGGGTCCAGCGAACACCCGCTCGTCCGCCCCGGCCTCGTCATTCGCCACTGGGGCGCCTCCGGCGCCTCCATCACCCGCGACGGCGTCCCTCTTGTCCCCGACCGCGACTACCGCTTCGGCCACCGACCAACCCCTGCCGGCACCGATCTCATCGTCTGGCTCGACTTCTCCTCCATGTCCCCGACCCACCTGGTCGTTTCCCCGAGATGAAGACTTTTTCTGCCCTTCTCCTCCTCGCCTTAGCCATCCACTCCGCCCGCGCGGAGCCGTCGTCGGCGCGTCCCAACCTCCTCTTTATCCTTTCTGACGACCAGCGCTGGGATGCCATCGGCTGCGTCGGCGACCCCGCCCTACAAACCCCGCATCTCGACGCCCTTGCCGCCCGCGGCCGGCTTTTCCAAAACCATTTCGTCACCACCCCGATTTGTGCCGTCAGCCGAGCCTCCATCTTCACCGGCCAATACCTGCGCCGCCACGGCATGGGCGACTTTAGACGGACCCTGACGCCCGCACGCTGGACCGAAACCTACCCTCTCCTGCTTCGCGCTGCAGGCTATCACACCGGCTTCATCGGTAAGTTCGGCGTCGGCGGTCGCGCCGCCGTCCAGGCCCGAGCCGCCGACTACGACTTCTGGCGCGGACTGACCGGCCAGGGCGGCCAACACTTCATCGCGCCAAACGATCCGCACGAAGTCCACGCCACCGCCCGCCAGGGCGACCAGTCTTTGGAGTTTTTGCGCACCGCGCCGGCCGATCGCCCCTTCTGCCTTTCGATCAGTTTTATGGCCCCTCACGCTCGGGACGGGCGACCGCGCGAGTTTGAACCCGACCGTCGCGACGAAGACCTCTACCGCAACATCACCTTTCGTCGGCCCGCCACCGCGTCCGAAGAGTTTTTCCGACTTCTACCCGATTTCGTTCAGAATTCGGAAGGCCGCCGCCGCTGGACCGCTCGCTTCGCCACCGAAGATCAGTTTCAGACCACCCTGCGCGACTACTACCGACTCGTCACCGGCATGGATCGCGAAGTCGGCCGAATCGTTGCCGAGCTCGAACGACTCGGACTGCTCGACCACACGGTCATCATCTTTACGTCCGACAACGGTTTTAGCCTGGGCGACCGCGGGCTCGCCGACAAGTGGCTCATGTATGATGAGAGCATACGCGCCCCGCTCATCATCGTTGATCCCCTCGCGCCCGCCGACCTACGCGGCACCCGCGTCGAATCCCTTTCCCTCAATCTCGACCTCGCCCCCACCCTCCTCGACTATGCCGGCCTCGCCGCCCCGCCCTCCATGCAGGGCCGCAGCCTGCGACCGCTGGTCTCGTCCCACACCGCACCCGACGACTGGCGCGATGAGTTTTTCTTCGAACACCATTACGCGCCCGGAATCATCCCGCCCAGCGAGGGCGTCCGCACCTCCCGCTGGGCCTACCTCCGCTGGCTCGCCCCCAACCCCGAACTGGAAGAACTCTACGACCTCGCCGCCGACCCGCTCCAGACCCGCAATCTCGCCGCCGACCCCACCCACCAGGACGTGCTCGCCCGCCTCCGCGCCGCCCGCCTCGCCTACACCGAGAGCCTCCGCTGAACCGCCCCGCGCAAAGCATGACCCCGCTTCGCCACTTCCTCCTGCACCTCAGCTTCGCCGCCGCCAGCGCCGCGTCCGCCGAACCCTCCGCGCCGGTCGATGCCCTCACCCTCTGGTATCGCACTCCCGGCGCCCCGACCCTCATGGAGGCCCTCCCCGTGGGCAATGGACGCCTCGGCGCGCTCGTTGCTGGTGACGTGGCCCGCGAACGCATCGCCCTCAGCGAGCAAACCGTCTGGTCCGGCGGCCCGCACGATTTCGACAATCCCGACGCCCTCTCCGGCCTCGCAGAGTCCCGTCGCCTGCTCTTTGCCGGCCGCTACGCCGAGGCCGACGCGCTGATCCGCCAAAAGCTCGTATGCAAGTGGGGCCCCGAGGTCATGGACTACTTCGGCAACTTCCAAACCCTCGGCTTCCTCGACCTCGCCTTCGCCGATCACGAGGAAACCCCCTCCGACTACCGCCGCGAACTCGACCTCGCCACCGCCGCAGCCCGCGTTCGCTACACCGTCAAGGGCGTCACCTACACCCGCGAGATCATCGCCAGCGCCCCCGACGGAGTCATCGCCCTCCGTCTCTCCGCCGACCGCCCCGGCGCCCTCGGTTTCACCGCCAACCTCGGACGTCCCTCCCAACCCGAGGAAAACTTCCCCGCCACCTCCGGCCGCAAACTCACCGATCCGGTCATCGTCTCCGCCGACGGCCCCGCAGGCCTCGTCCTGCACGGCCACCTCTATCAAAACGAGCGCCCCGACGGCATGCGTTTCCTCGCCCGCCTCCGCATCACCAGCGAGGGCGGCAGCGTCTCCTGCGGCCCCGATGGCCTCACCGTTTCCGACGCCGACTCCGCCACTATCATCCTAGCCGCCTCGACCGACTACCAGGGCCGCGACCCCGAGGCCGCCTCCCTCGCCACCCTCGCCGCCGTATCCGCCAAACCCTACGCCGTCCTCCGTGCCACCCAATCCGCCGACCACGCAGCCCTTTTCTCCCGCGTCGCCCTCGACCTGGCCCCCTCCGCCGCCCACACGGTCGCCGCCATCTCCCTCCCGACCGACGAGCGCCTCGCCGCCTTCGCTCGCGGCGAACCCGACCCCGCCTTCGCCGCGCTCTACTTCCAACTCGGCCGCTACCTGCTCATCTCGTCGTCTCGCCCCGGCGGTCTCCCCGCCAACCTCCAAGGCCTCTGGGCCGAGACTATCCGCACTCCCTGGCACGGCGCTTACACCGCCAACATCAATCTTCAGATGAACTACTGGGCGGCCGAGTCCGCCAACCTCGCCGAAACCGCCGCGCCTCTGCACGCCTTCATCGCCGGCCTCGTCGAGCCCGGCTCCCGCACCGCCCGCATCCACTACGACGCCCCCGGCTGGGTCGCCCCCGTCCACGCCACGCCCTGGGGCTTCACCTCGCCCGGCCAGAACCCGAGCTGGGGCCTCTTCCCGCTTTCCGCCGCCTGGCTCTGCCGCCACCTGTGGGAGAATTTCGAATACGACGGCGACCCCGCCGCCCTCCGCCGCTCCTGGCCGGTCATGCAGGGTGCCGCCGAGTTCGTGCTCGCCTGGCTCGTGCCCGATCCTGTCACGGGCAAACTCGTTTCCGGCCCAGCCAACTCCCCCGAAAACCGCTTCCTCGCCCCCGACGGCACCGAGACATCCTTCAGCATGGGCCCAAGCATGGACCAGGAAATCGCCTGGGACCTGTTCACCAACGTCCTCTCCGCCGCCCGCGCGCTCGGAATCGAAGACGCCTTCACCGCCCGCATCGCCGACGCCCTCGCCAACTTGCAAGCCCCCCGCATCGGGCCCGACGGCCGCCTGCTCGAATGGGCGCAGGACTACCGCGAGCTCGATCCACACCACCGCCACATCTCCCATTTGTTCGGTCTCTACCCGGGCCGCCAGTTCACCCGCGAAAACTCGCCCGCACTGGTCGAGGCCGCCCGCCGTTCCCTCGACGCCCGCGGCGACTCCGGCACCGGCTGGAGTCTCGCATGGAAAATGGCCCTGCGCGCCCGCCTCGGCGACGGCGACCGAGCCCTCGCCCACCTCCGCACCCTCCTCCGTCCCGTCGAGCCCGTGCGCACGCTCAGCATGTCCCACGGCGGCACCTACCCCAACCTCCTCTGTGCCCACCCGCCGATGCAGATCGACGGCAACCTCGGCGCCACCGCCGCCGTGGTCGAGCTGCTCCTCCAGAGCCACGAAACCCTCCCCGACGGCCGGCGCATCCTCCGCCTCCTGCCCGCCCTCCCCGCCGCCTGGCCCGACGGTTCCGTCTCCGGCCTTCGCGCACGCGGCGGCCTTACCGTCGCCCTCCGCTGGTCGGCCGGCCGCCTCACCGAGGCCTGCCTTACCGCCTCCCGGCCCGCCGCTTTCGTGCTCCGCCTCGGTGATCGCGACGTCCCCCTTTCCGCCTCCGCCGGCGAAACCCTCGTCCTCGACTCCGCACGCCTCGCCCACCCCTGACGCCCACCTCCCCATGCGCCTCTTGCCACCGCTTCCCCGCTTCGTCCTCGCGTTGCTCACCCTGTCCATCGCCTTCGCACCCGCCGCCCGCGCCATCGTGACCACCGCGCTCTTCCCCGCCAACGCCGCCACCTCCGTCTGCGCCGACACTCCCCTCCAGCTCACCTTCGACACCGCACCCACCCTCGGCACCTCCGGCACGATCAAAATCTATAACTCGTCCAACACGCTCCTCCAAACCATCGACCTCGCGCTCAACACCGCCGGCGCCCAGGCCCGCACCATCGGCGGCACCGTTTACCAGGCCTTTCCCGTCCTCATCTCGGGCAACACCGCCCACATCTCGCCGCCCGCCGACCTGCCCGCCGGCCAGACCGTTTACGTCACCGTCGACTCGACCGTTTTCCCCGGTTTCGCCGGGCTCTCCGGCACCACCGCCTGGCGCTTCACCACCAAGGCCACCCCCTCCACCAGCCTCGACTATGTCACCGTGAACGCCGACGGCACGGGAAACTTCGCCACCATCCAGGGCGCGATCGACTGGGTTCCCGCCAACAACACCATCCGCCGCATCATCGACATCCGGGACGGCACCTACCGCGAGATCGTCCGCGTCAACGCCAAGCACAACCTCCACTTCCGCGGCCAAAACCGCCAGGGCACCGTGCTCACCTACCCAAACAACAACAACCTCAACCCCAACTCCTCCACCCGCACCCTTTTCTACGCCGGCGGCAACGATCTAATCTTCGACCACCTCACCCTGCTCAACTCCACTCCCGCCGGCGGTTCCCAGGCCGAGGCCCTGATCGTCGGCGGTCTGCGCAATGTCGTCTCCTCCTGCGATCTCCGCAGCTACCAGGACACGTTTCAAATCCGCACCGGCGCCACCGCCTACGTCCACGACTCGTTGCTTGAAGGCGACGTTGATTTTGTCTGGGGCTCGGGCGCGGTCGTCTTCCAGAACAGCGAGATCAAATCCCTGCGCAACGGCTACGTCTGCCAGATGCGCAACGCCGCCGGCGCCTGGGGCGCCGTGTTCCTCGATTGCCGGTTCACCGCTTCCGTCGGCGTCACCAGCACCGTCTTCAACCGCGTCGATCCCGCCGCCTATCCCGGCTCTTCGGTTGCCGTCCTGAACGCCACCCTCGGCGCCCACCTCACCGCCGCCGGCTGGCAACTCGACAACGCCACCGCCGGCTCCGATGTCTCCGCCCTCCGCTTCTGGGAACACCAAAGCCGCAACACCTCCGGCACCATCGTCAACACCTCCTCCCGCCTCGCCGCCTCCCGCCAGCTTTCCGCCTCCGAAGCATCCGCCCTGCGCGTCTTGCCCTCCATACTTGGTGGCTGGCAGCCCGTCCTCCCACCGCGCGCCTTCCCCACCGCCGAGGGCCACGGCGCGCGCGCACTCGGCGGTCGCGGCGGCGATGTCTATTACGTCACCAACCTGAACTCTTCCGGAGCCGGCTCCTTCCGCAACGGTCTCGATACCGCCTCCGGCCCCCGCACCATCCTCTTTAAGGTCTCCGGCTACATCCCCGGAACCACCATCAACAAGCCGCGCATCACCATCGCCGGCCAGTCAGCCCCGGGCGACGGGATCTCCTTTCGTGACCTATCCCTGCGGCTCCAGGCCAACGACCTCGTGGTGCGTCACGTGCGTTCCCGCCTCGGCACCGCTCGCGGCGTCGAGGACGATTCCATCGGCATCCTCGGAGGTGTCTTCACCATCGTCGATCACTGCTCCGCCTCTTGGTCCGTCGATGAGACCCTCTCCGTCACCGACCGCGCCGACAACGTTACGGTTCAATGGAGCAAAATCACCGAATCTTTGGACAACTCCATCCACTCCAAAGGCCCCCACGGCTTCGGCTCCCTCGTCCGCCCGGACATCTCCTCACGAGTCACCTTCCACCACAACCTCTACGCCCATCATCGCAGCCGCAATCCCCGCCTCGGCAGCTACAACCCCGCGACCCTCCGCATGGATTTTCGCAACAACCTGATCTACAACTGGGGCGGCGCCGCCGGCTACAGCGGAGACTCCACCGAAGGCCTGGAGTTGAATTACGTCGGCAACTACCTGCTCAAGGGCGCCAACGGCACCACCAACACCGGCTTTCGCGGTGCCAGCTCCACGTCGCGCATCCACCAGATCGGCAACCGCCTCGACATCGATCTCGACGGCGTCTTCGACGGCGCCGACCCCGGCCAAGGCATCCTCGGAGGAACTTACACTCCGATTGCCAGTGCCTACCCTGCTCCCGCGGTAATCACCGATTCCGCTCCACTCGCCGCGCAACGTATTCTCGTCCTGGCAGGAGCCCGGCCCTGGCGACGCGACGCGGTCGACGCCCGCGTGGTCGCCGGCGTGGTCGCCGGCTCCGGCACCATCATAAACTCCACCGACCAGGCCGGCGGTTATCCGGTCCTGGCCTCCGCCACCCCGCCCATCGACGGCGACAACGACGGCCTGCCCGACTACTGGGAACTCGCCCTAGGCCTCTCCGTTTCCTCCCCCGACAACAACGGCGACCGCGACGGCGACGGCTACACCAACTTGGAGGAGTATCTCGAATGGCTCTCCGGCCCCGTCCTGATCACCGCGCGAGACACCGCCGGGGACATCGATCTCCGCTTGGCGGCCGGCGGCCGCTCCGACCTCGGCAGCTTCACCGTCTCCCATCCAATCGGCGGCGCAGTGACCGTCCTAGCCGACGGCCGCACCGCGCGTTTCACCCCCGACCCCGGATCCATGGGCCTCGCACGTTTCACCTGCACCTTGGTCGCTGCGGGCCAGACCGTCTCCTTCCCGGTCGGAGTGCTCGTTACGCCGGGGCTGCCTTCCGAACTCGTCTGGCGCGGCTCCACCTCGACCTGGGACCTGACCTCCTTGAGTTTCACCAAGAACGGTGCCCCCGCATCCTACCAGCAAGGCGACAACGTCACCTTTGACGGCACGGGGCTCGCCGCGACCGTCAGCCTGTCGGGCACGCTCACCCCGGGCCAAATCACGGTTTCCGGGCCCGACGACTACACCTTCTCCGGTTCGGGCGTCCTCTCGGGCGGCATGACCTTGCGGAAAACCGGGGCCGGCACGCTGGCGATCTCCGGTGCCCACACCTTCAGCGGAGGCGTCGAACTCGAAGCCGGGACCCTTGTGCTCGGCCAGGCCGCCTCCGCCGGCACCGGCACTCTGCGGCTCGGTGACCACTCCACGCTCCGTATCGGCGCACTCAAACCCCCAAACCCCATTGAACTCACTGGTTCCGCTCACATCGAGGGCGGCAGCGCCTCCGGCCTCGCCGGCTTGGGCCGCATTTTTGGTTCCGGACGTATTTCCCTAACCATCACCACCGGCGTCTTCGACCTGGGAGGCGACATGACCTCCTTCAACGGCACCCTCGCCGTCCTGTCGGATTTCACTCTCCGCTTCAACGGCAGCGCCGGCGGGCCGGGCTTCGCTCTGGACCTCGGCGGCGAACATGCGCTCGCGTTCAACCGCTCCTCACTCTCCGCCCTCACCCTGGGCAACCTTCGCGGCGGACCGGGCACCACCCTGCGCGGTGCCTCCGCCTCCGCCCAAACCACCACCTTCACCATCGGCGCGCTCGGAGACGACGCCGAATTCGCCGGCGTCATTGCCGACGGCACAAACTCCACCGGCGCGCTCACCGCCCTCACCAAAGTCGGTGCAGGCACCCTGACCCTCTCCGGCGTCAACACCTACCGGGGCCCCACCCACGTGTCCGCCGGCACCTTACGCGTCACCGGCTCGCTTGCCACGACCGCCGTCTCCGTCGCGTCTGGCGCGACTCTTTCCGGCGGCGGCACCATCGCCGGCCCCGTCACCCTCGCCGCGGGGGCTCTCTTCGACTTCGCCGGCCCCGGCCCCGCCACGCTAAACCTCGGGTCCAACCTGATCCTTTCCGGAGGCAACCTGACCTTTGCCCTGCAAAACACCCCCGCCGGCGGCGGCGATCGCCTCGTGCTTTCCGGGGGCTCGGTCACCCTCAACGGCAACGTCACCATCACCCCAGAGCTGCTCGGCGGTCCGCTCCAGCCCGGCACCTATACCCTGATCTCCGGCGCGTCCTCCCTCACCGTCGGAGGTGCCCTGCTGTGGGGCGGCGAGACCGGCGGCCGTCAGTCCGTCGCCTTTGATACGTCCACCCCCGGCACGTTGCGCCTGGTCGTGACTGGCAGTCCGGCCAACCTCGTCTGGGCGCCGTCCTCCTCCTCATCTTGGGACCTGGCCACGAGCAACTGGAAGAATGGCGCCGGCACCGACCGCTTTCACCCACTCGACTCCGTCACATTCAATGATTCCTCGGCCGGCGGCACCGTTTCCATCACCACTGCCGTCGCACCGCGCTCGCTCACCGTCGACAACACCCTTCGCAACTACGTCCTCGCCGGCCGCGCCATTGCCGGCACGACCAGCTTGGTCAAATCCGGCACCGGCACCCTGACCCTCACCCCCACGGTCGTCACCGCCGCCACCGCCACCTCCGCCTCCAGCCCAACCGCCACCGTCACGAGCGCAGCCAATCTCTCCGCCGGCATGATCGTCACCGGCACCGGAATCCCTGCCGGCACCACCCTCGCCGCCCTCGACGGCACCACTCTCACGCTCTCGCAAAACGCCACCGCCAACGGCACGCCCACCCTGACCTACACCGTGCCCAACAGCTACTCAGGCGGCACGCGGGTCGAAGCCGGCGCCCTCACCCTATCCTCCGCCACCGCCGCCGGAACCGGCCCCATCACTCTCGCCCCGGGCGCCACCCTCAACATCGGTGCGCTCAAACCCGCCAACGAACTCATCACGACCGCCGGGCACGCCACCGTCACCGGCGGTAGCACCGGCGGTCTCGCCGGCCTCGGCAAAATCACCGGACCCGGCACGCTGCGCGTGCAGATCACCGCCGGAGTGTTCGATTTCATCGGCGACCTTTCGGCATTCACCGGAACGCTCCAGCAAACCAGCGCCCTCGCTTTCCGCTTCGTCTCCACTTCCGGCGGTCCCTTCACGCTCGACCTTGGCACCGGCGCGGGCTCGGCGTTCAACCGCTCCAACCTGACCGCCATCAGCCTTGGCAACCTCCGCGGCAGCGCCGCCACCTTTCTGCGCGGCGCATCCAACTCCGCCCAGACCACCACCTACACCATCGGCGCCGCGGACGCCGACGCCACCTTCTCCGGCTCCATCGCCGACGGCACCAACTCCACCGGCGCGCCCGTCGCGTTGGTCAAGGTCGGCGCCGGCGTCCTCACCCTGGCCGGCGCCAATCCCTTCACCGGAACCACCACCGTGGCCGACGGAACCTTGCGCATCACCGGCTCGCTCGGAAGCGCCGCCAACACCACCACCCTCTCCATCGGCGAGGGCGCGGCCATCGAGCTGGCCGGAGGCACGCTCGACGTCGCCGCCGTGGACATCGCCTCGGACGCGACGTTCACCGGTCGGGGCACCATCCTGGCCAGCGTCACCAACGCCGGCGCCCTGAACGTCGACGCCGGCCAAAGCATCGCCGTCTCCGGCGACCTCGACAACACCGGCGTCCTCATCCTGCCCGCCGGAGCCAACCTCACCGTCACCGGCGCGTTCACCAACACCGGCACTCTGCGGGTCCACTCCCGCTCCCAGTTGCCCGGAGGCCTGAACAACGCCGGCACCATCATCGTCACCGGTCCGCCCGTTGCGCCTCGGGTGCTGTCCTTCACCCTCGCCTCCGGCGTCGCCACCCTCACCGTCGACGCCTCCGCCGACTTCCTCTACCAACTCCAGCGCGCCACGTCCCTCGCTCCCGCCGTTTGGTCCGACATCGGGGCTCCCGTCCCCGGCCCGAACGGCAACCTCGCCCTGTCCGACCCGGCGGCTCCCTCTCTCCCGGCGGTTTTCTACCGCATCTCCGTATCCAATCACCCATGACTCCACGCCTCCTGCTCCGCCTGCTTCTTTCACTCTTCGCCGCCCTCGCCGGTCTGCGCGCCGACGAAACCCAGCGCGTCGTCGAGGACGCCGCCAGGTTCAAGCTCGCCCCAAAGGCCGACCCCGACCTCCCGACTCTTTTTCTCGTCGGCGACTCCACCATGAAAGTCGGCACCCCGGGCCAGAGGGGCTGGGGCGAGGAGATGACCCGCTTCTTCGACCTGAAAAAAATCAACGTGCTCAACCAAGCCATCGGCGGCCGTAGCAGCCGCACCTTCCAGACCGAGGGGCGCTGGGCCGCCGTCGTCGCCATGCTCCGCCCGGGTGACACCGTGTTGATTCAGTTCGGACATAACGACGGCGGCGCGCTGAGCGAACCCCCGCCCGTCACGCCCAAGACCCGCGCACGCGGCACCATCAAGGGCATCGGAGACGAGTCGAGCGAGGTGGACAATATTCTCACCGGAAAACGCGAGGTCGTGCGCACCTACGGCTGGTATATGCGCAAATACATCGACGATGTGCGCGCCGCCGGCGCCACCCCGATCGTGCTCTCGCTTGTGCCGCGCAATGCCTGGAAGGACGGGGCCGTCGTGCGATCCCGGCCAAACAACTACGGCGAATGGTCCCGCCTGGTCGCCGAGGGCGCCGGCGTCGCCTTCATCGATCACAACGAGATCATCGCCCGAGCCATGGAAGCCCTCGGCCCCGATCCGTGCGGCTCGCTCTTCGCCGACAATCTCCACGCCACCGCCGCCGGTGCGCTTTTCAACGCCCGCGCCGCCATCGCCGGCCTAAAGTCCCTGCCCGGCTCACCCTTCGCCGCCTTCCTCTCCCCGGAAGCCGCCGACATCCCGCCGTTCGTTCCCTGATCGCGCGCATCCTCGCCATGAATCTCCGCCGCCTGTCCACCGCCCCGCTCCTCGCCGCCCTCGCCGTTTTCGCCCGCGCCGAGGTCTCCCTGCCCCAGATCTTCACCGATCACATGGTGCTACAACGCGACCAACCCGTCGCGGTCTGGGGCACCGCCGCGCCAGGCGAAAGTGTCACCGTGCGCTTCGCCGACGACACCCAATCCGCCGTCGCCGACTCCTCCGGCGCATGGTCTATCCGCCTCCGCCCACTCGCGGCCGACGCCACCGGTCGCGAACTCGTCGTCGCCGCGTCCAACACCATCACCCTTTCCGATGTCCTCGTGGGCGAGGTCTGGTTCTGCTCCGGCCAGTCCAACATGGAGAAACCGCTCGGCACGCGCTCCGGCCAGCAACCGTGCGACGACCACGAGGCCGAGATCGCAGCGGCCAGCCATCCTCTGCTGCGTCTCTTCCAGGTGCCGCGCAACAACCGGCCGGTGGAGGGCGACCTCTCCCTGCGCTGGCTGCCTTGCACGCCCGAGAACATCAACGGCACCCACTTTTCCGCCGCCGGCTACTACTTCGGCCGCCGCCTGCTGGAAGAGCTGCGCATCCCGGTCGGCCTCATCCACTCCAGCGTCGGCGGCACGCGCATCGAACCCTGGACCCCTAAGGAGGCTTTCGCGAACTACCCCTTGCTCACAAATGTCGCGGCCGCCGTCTCACGCGGCGAAAAACACCACGGGCAGGGTATCGGCAACCTCTACGCCTCGATGGTCCGGCCCTTCGTGCCCTACACCCTGCGCGGCTGGCTTTGGTATCAGGGCGAATCCAACCTCATGACCCATGACGCGCACGTTTATGCGGAAAAAACCCGGGCCTTGGTCGAGAGCTGGCGCTCAGCTTGGAACCTGCCCGAGGCCCCCTTCCTCCATGTTCAACTGGCCCCCTATGCCTACTCCCGCCGCAAACAGCCAAACCCCATGTCACCCGAGGCGCTTCCGCTGTTTTGGGAAGCCCAGGACCGCTCCCTCGCCATCCCACGCACCGGCCAGGCCGTCATCAACGACAGCGTAACCAATTTCGGCGACATCCACCCCACGAACAAAAAAGTCGTCGGCGAGCGCCTCGCCCTCGTCGCCCTGCGCCACACCTACGGCCGCGATGAAATCGTCGCAACCGGTCCTTTGTTCTCGGGGTTGGACAAACAGGGCGCCACCCTCGTGGCGGCCTTCGAGTTCGCCAACGGCCTCGCCGCTCGGAACGGTGGCGACCTCAAAGGCTTTTCCGTGGCCGGTGAAGACCGCGTCTTCCACCCGGCGCAGGCGATCCTACGCGACGGCCGCGTCCACGCCTACGCCACCGCGGTCCCCGCACCGGTCGCCTTACGCTACGGCTGGCACGAGCGGCATGGTGGCAACCTGGTCAACGCCGCCGGCCTTCCCGCCCGTTCCTTCCGCAGCGACGCGTGGCCGGTTGACTCCACTCGCCCCGCCACCCCGGACGACCTCGCCCCGAAAACTCCGCCTCAAACCCTTCAGACCGCCCCGCCCGCCGCCCGCCCGTGAAACTCCGGCCGGATTCCAAGAAACAGGCTCCCCCCGGCCGCAAAGCCGAGAGGGTGCTGCACGCGAAAGATTGAAACCGGCCAGTTCCCCGGCCCTCCGATCCGAGACGCACCAGTAAACCCGGCCGGCCTCGAGACTGCGTTCACAAGTCGATCGGATCAAAAATCTCATGCATATGCACCCTGGACCAGTTGATGTGGTCGATGAGATGTTTGACCGCAGCCTCCTCATCCCTGGCCTGCACCGCCTGATTGATCGCCCGATGATCCACCAGCGTATGCTCCGCCAAATCAAGATTGGTGTAGGTCGTGCGCGCAAAACGCTGACCAAGCCCGGGCAGCAAGCCTTCGTAGATCGTGGTGAAGAGCATGTTTCCCGCTCCGTTAATGATCTCAAAGTGAAACGCCAGATCCGCTTTTCCGAAAGCAATCAGATCATTCCGCACCAATTCCATGGCCGATAACTTTGCCGCCAGCTTGGCCCTGGCCTTGCCTGCCTCGGGTTTTACAATACGGCGTATGCAGTGCACTTCCAGGACCATGCGAAGATCAAGCAGTTCGTCGTAAGCCATCGAATCTCCGCGGAGGATGCCGTAACGCTCCAGAGACATGCGCAGCGGGGCCTCCCAGGCTTTTTCCGCGACGTAACAACCACTCCCGCGCTTCGAAATCACTAGGCCGCATGCCTTGAGCTCGCGGATCGCCTCCCTGACCACCGGCCGGCTGGCAGAATATCTTTCGGTCAACTCGTGCTCGGTGGGCAACCGGTCGCCGGCCTTTAGCTGACCATCCAGGATGGTGTTTTCGAGATCACGGACAATTTTTTCCGACAAGACCGGGGTTTTCATCGTTCTGCTACACTAGAAAAAAAACGCCGCCTGATCCACACTCAACCTCGTGACCAACCCGGATTCGGCGCGCGCGGCGCCAACATCGCCCTTTCGCCGACGTTTCGGCCGCGAACCAATGCCTGCCAGACCCGGAGTGCGCAGCGAGCGGATGATGCGACCGGCATACGCCCCCGCAAAGCCGGGACGAGGCGACCCGAGGTGATTGCGGATGCCGGGCCCCCGGGAGACGGTGGGCTGCATTGCCCTCCATGCTCCGCATCCCGTCAGTGATCGCGCGCACCCGGCGTCCGCAGCCGCGTCTCCAAGTCGAAGGAGGGGTGCGGGGGTTGATTGTAGGACACGTTCTGCCATGCCAAGGCGAAGCGATACTGACGGTCATGCAGGAGGGTGACGTGGCGATGCGACGTGGGGATCGTGCTCACGTAAATCCGTAGAGCCCGGCTATCCCGCGTGCGCCAGATAACCTCCTCTCGCCAGTCACCCAGAATGTCACCCGACAGAACCGGATTGGCCTTGGTGCCGTTGTTCCAAGCTACGCCGTCGGCGGTGAGCAGGCGCGTTTCCGTATTCACCTCGGGATTCCACTTATTGATCACGTTCCGGTCCAGCAGCTCACTCTGCGGATCGCCATCCCACCAGACCGCAAAATTGAAAGATCCGGGCCGCTTCTCCGAAATCACCTGCCCCTTGGAGTTATATAGTTGCCCTGAGTTCGAGGACCACGCCTCCGCGCCCGGGTGGCGGGGATCGATGTCGAAGGCCACCCCGCGGCCCACATCGCGCGTCGCCGGGGTGCGCCACAAAACCTCCCCCGTGCGCGCATCACGGAAGCTCGTGCCGATGCCGCCATTGGTGCGGGGCGACTCATGCGGCATATACACCTCCAACCCCGGACGCGTCGGATCGAGGTCGCCGACGTGCAGCGCGTCACCGTGCTGCAACCGGGTGGTGTAGAGCCCGGTGCCATCGTCGTTAAGCGTCATCGAGCCGTAGATGATCTCGTCCCGACCATCCCCGTCCACGTCCGCGATGGAAAGCTGGTGGTTCCCCTGACCGGCATAGTCGCGCAAGGCCGTCGGGCCGGCATGACTATCAAACACCCAGCGCGAAACGAGTTTTCCTCCGCGCAGATCCCACGCTGCCAACACCGTGCGGGTGTAATACCCGCGAGCCATGATCACGCTCACGCCGCGCCCATCGAGCGAGGCCACCCCGGCATTAAAACGATCGACTCGATTGCCGTAGCCATCCCCCCACAGCGCCTTCAACTGCTCCGCCGTGGGATTTTCGGTGTCGGGATGCCTCGGAGGAAGGTAGCGCACCGTGTCGATGATTGCCCCCGTGCGACCATCAAACGCGGTCAAAAACTCCGGACCCCGCAACACGTAACCCGCTGGGTTACGATGATCGGCCCGCGCATCGCCGATCACCCGGCCCGCTCCATCCGCCGTGCCGTCGGCGGTCTTGCATACGACTTCCGCACTACCGTCACCGTCCAGATCGTAGACGATGAACTGGGTGTAGTGCGCCCCCGCCCGGATGTTTCGCCCCAAGTTTATTCGCCACAGACGCCCGGTTCCGTCCAGACGGTAAGCGTCCAAGTAAACCGGCCCGGTGCGCCCGGCCTGCGAGTTGTCCTTCCCATTCGAGGGCTCCCACTTGAAGACTACCTCTAAACGGCCATCCCCATCCAAGTCACCCACCGCACCGTCTCCTGCACTGTAGGAGTATTCCCCGAATTCCACACTCGGCACCGGTGCATCTATCGGCACCTCCAAATAGCCTCTGACCGAGGCGTCCGTCGGCAGACGGTAGGTGGGCTGCGGGTCATATTCGCGGCCACGCCAGACTGGTCGGACAAAGTAGTCCAAGGCACCTCGACCAGCGGCCTGATCCAAAACGCTGGTCGCACCGGTCAACGGCGCCTCATTCACCCGCTCCGGCGCCCCACCTGCCCTCACTCGATACAAGTTGAACGCCGTATCCGCCGGGTCGGTCGCCAGGAGCCGCCACGAGACGAAAACCACCTCCTCACCCGTGCGCAGCGCCACCATGCCTCGATCGAGCCGCTCCAAACCGACCGAAACGGAAGAGCTCGCTGGTTTCACGGAGGCCGCTGTGATGCCGCAGGTGAAGGCAAACCCCAGGAGGGGCAACATCGCCCGGCCCACGCGTTGAAAAAAATGCCTTGGGCGGGAACGGAATGCTTTCATAGGTTGGGGATGGAGACGCGATGGCTCATCCGGCGGTTGCACCAGAAAGCCCGGCGAAATCTTAACAACTCGACCTCGGCGCCCAGCTTTAGAACGATTGACAGTATGAAACAAGGTCACCCGGACGCCTCCAGGCCCTCCCTTCGGCTTTTCCTCATCGCACTTTTACCTTTGTGCACGAGCTGTCGCACTCACACCTCCGGACCCGCGACTTTTAATCCGCTGGATTGGGTGGTGGAACAACAGGCCGGTGGCACGGTGGTTTGGTCCGACCACACGCTCACCATCGCCGACCGAGCCGGCTGCACCGTCTGGTATCGGGAACCACTTCGAGCCCCCTTCCGCATCCGCTACCTCGCCACCTTGCACGATACAGCCGGGCGCGGCCCTTCGGACCTCAACTGTTTCTGGATGGCGACCGACCCCCGGTCGCCCAACGATTTTTTTTCTCCCGCCAATGGCCGCGACGGAAGCTTTGCCACCTATGATAATCTGCAAACTTACTACGTGGGCTGCGGCGGCAACGGCAACAAAACCACCCGCTTTCGACGTTACGATGGCAAGGGGGGCAGACCGCTGCTGCCCGAACACGATATCACCTCCCCGGACGCATTGCTGACCGCCGGAAAGACGTATCAGATCGAGATCACCGTCCATGCATCGGGCCGGACCACGTGGGCGCGTGATGGCGTCGTCTGGTTCGACTTCACCGACCCGGACCCTTTTCGCGAAGGTTACTTCGGATTTCGCACCGTCTGGTCCCGGATCGAACTTCGCGACTTCAGAATCGAGCGCCTGGCCGCCGGGCCGAGCGAGGAGTAGGATCTAGAAATCCTGCAATCGGGCCTCTGCCACACCGGCCGAGGGATCGAGGCGAGCCAGCACTTCCCCCAGAAGGTAGATCGAACCGGTGACCACGATCACGTCACCCGGCTCACCCACCGCGCACACACCTTCGCTCGGAAAAACCGCCTCGAGATTCGCCCTTCGCAAGTGCCCCCCACCGGTCAAAAAATCTTCCGGCACCAGTCGCTCCAACTCCTCGTAGCTCGTTGCCCGGGCCTGCGCAGGTCGGACCAAAAAGATGGCTCGGGCGTGACGCGCCACCACGCCCAGCAAAGCCCGCGCTCGGTCCACCCCCAGGACACCGGTGATCACCACCGGCCGCCGTCCGGTCTCCGAAACCAACCCCGCCAACAAAGGATCCAGCGCCTCCGCACCCTCGGGATTGTGCGAGGCATCCAAAACCAGCAAACGCCCGTCGCTCAGCCGGTGCCGCTGCCAACGCCCCGGCCACCTTACCTTCGCCAAACCCTCGGCGACATGAGCCTCGGTTAAGGCCCAACGCCCGGTGAGGGCGCGCGCCACCAGCGTCGCCGTGGCCGCGTTTCGCCGCTGATGGTCCCCCTCCAGTGCAGTCTTGGGATACGCATCCAGCAGCTCGCCAAACACCTCCCGGACCGCGGTGAGCCTGGCCCCGCGCTCCGCCGCGATGCGCCTGACCACCGCTTCGGCCTCCCCCGGCAGCCAGCCCATCACGACCGGCACCCCGGGTTTGATGATGCCCGCTTTCTCGCCCGCAATCGCCGCGAATGTGTCCCCCAGATACTCGCAGTGATCCAGACCGATACTGGTGATAACCGCCACCTCCGGCTGCACCACGTTGGTCGCGTCCAGCCGCCCACCCAGACCCACCTCGATGATCGCCACGTCACAAGCGCGGCGCGCAAAATGCCGAAACGCCATGGCGGTCATCACCTCGAAAAAACTCGGGGCCTCGCCCGGATCCTTCGCCTCCAACTCAGCCAGGATCGGTTCAAATTCGGCTAGATACGCCATCAATTCAGATGGCGCCAGCTGCACCCCGTCCACCCGCACACGCTCCCCCAGCCGAACCAAGTGCGGTGAGGTGTAGAGTCCCACCCGCAAACCCGCCGCCCGCAGTATCGCAGCCACCATCGCCGCAACCGACCCCTTGCCGTTCGTTCCCGCCACATGCACCACCGGCACCGCCCGCTCGGGATGCCCCAACCGCGCCACCAATTCCCGCATCCGATCGATGCCAAACGTCACCCCCCGCGCCTTCATCGCATACAAACGCTCGCAGGTCGCCGCATAGGCGGCGGTGTCATACTCGGGCGCCGCCCCCGCGCGGGCCCCGTTTTCCTTCGGCGCTTTATCCGTTTCAGCCATGGCTCGCCTCGAAGCTTACCACCTGACCGTCAATGACCCACCCACCGCGCGCCGCAGCCACCCGCGAGCCACCGGAGGCCGCCGATCGGGGACCAAATCCTTTGGGTCGAGCCACACGACGAGTTGCCGGAGAGGCGCTCAGGCCACCGCCGGCGCCTTCTTCAGATAAAGGGCGGAAAGCACGTTGCGCAGCGTGTCGCGCATCTCCAACCGGGAAACGATCAGGTCGATCAAACCTTTCTTCTCCAGAAACTCGGCCGTCTGGAAACCCGGCGGCAGGGTCTGCTTCACCGTGTCCTTGATCACCCGCGCTCCAGCGAAACCGATCAACGCGCCGGGCTCGGCGATGTTCACGTCGCCCAGGACCGCGAAACTGGCCGTCACCCCACCCATGGTCGGATGAGTCAGCACCGAAACGTAGGGCAAACCCGCCTCGGCCAAACGACCAAGCGCGGCGCTGGTCTTGGCCATCTGCATCAACGAAAAAATACCCTCCTGCATTCGGGCGCCACCCGAAGCCGAAAAGATGATGCACGGGCACTTTGCTTCCCGCGCCCGCTCGATGGCGCGAGTAATCTTCTCCCCCACCGCCGACCCCATCGCCCCGCCGCAAAAACGGAAATCCATCACCGCAACCGATACCTTGATTCCGTGAATCTCGCCCACCCCGCAGACAACCGCCGCGGGCAGGCCACTGTCCTTCTCGTATTTTTTGATACGTTCCGGGTAGGGCGCGGAATCCACAAACTGCAGCGGATCGGCGGAGGTGACCGTCACGTCGTGCTCCACAAAGGTATTCTCATCAAAAAGCGCGGCGATGCGGGCCCTCGCGCCAATCGGGAAATGATAACCACTTTTCGGGGCCACCATCTGGTTGGCCTGCAACTCCTGGTTGAAGATCACCTCCCCGGAGATCGGGCACTTGGTGTAGAGCCCCTTGGGGATGTCTTTGCGTTTGACGACGACCGTCGAGTATTTCGGCTTGCTGAACAGCGACATAGACAGAGTGCGGTTGGTTGCGCGGAAAAATTATGGCGAGATGGGGCGCGGCGGTGGCGGGGCCTGGTCTTTAACCGTGGCCAAAAGTGCAAACATCCACGCTTAGATCGGCGTCGCGCCGGAGCACGGCCGCGCAGGCGTTGAGGGTCGAACCCGTGGTGAAGACATCATCGATGAGCACATGGCGTAGCCCTCGGTTAATGGAGCTGCCAGGGGCAAGGGCAAACGCGTTTTTGAGGTTGGCCCGACGCTCCTGGCGGTCGAGAGCCGTTTGCGTTCCGGTATCCGAGGTGCGAATCAAGAGCTCCTGCACCTGCGTCCCGCCTTGCAAGCGTTTCGCCAACGCCAGCGCCAGCTCCCGCCCTTGATTGTAGCCTCGCTCCCTTTGTTTGCGCGGATGCAAAGGCACCGGGACCAACACGGCGCCGCGAAGAAAATCCGCGATTCTGTCTTCCCTGACCATCAGTTCAGCCATGTCGTCCAACACATACAGGCCGTGACGATACTTGAGTTCATGCACCAAGGCCCGCGCCGGCCCACGCAGCAACACCGCCGCCCTCCCCTCCTGAAAAACCGGGTCCAGCCCGTCGCAGTGCACACATAATCGGTCTCCCGCCGCCTCGCCAAAAAACGGATGCCCGCAACAAGGGCAGGCCGGCGGCCGGATCGGCGGCATTAAAGGAGCGCACTCCGCGCAAACATGACGTCGCGGCGAATCCTCGACCAACCCGCCACAATGCAGACACGCCGGCGGAAAAAAAACGTCCCGCACCCCGCGTTTCAGTGCGCGCCAGGTCGCTTCCGATCTTCCGTCCGCCTCTTTCATACCCGGTCCCAAGGCGCGGGATAAAACACCCGCTGCAAAAACAGCCCTTGCGCCGGCGCAGTCTCGACCTCCACCGGTCGCGGCCCGCCCTCCAACAATGCCGCCAGTCTCGCCGGGGTTATTTTACCCGCCCCGGCCTGCACCAAGGCCCCCACCAAACTGCGCACCATCTTGTAAAGAAAACCGTCCGCTTCCGCCTCCACCCGCAGCCGCGGCCCCTCTTCAAACAAGTCGAGCCGGCGCAAATCACGCACCGTCGTCTCCCGCTCCACTCCACCATACGCCGAAAAAGCCCGGAAATCGTGCCGCCCCTGCAGCACCGCGGCCGCCTCCCGCATGGACACGACGTCCAGGCGCCTCGGAATCGACCAGGCGTAGGCGTGCTCGAACGGATCCGCCCAGGCTCCATGGATTAGATGGTAATGATAAACTTTGCCCCGCGCCGAAAACCGCGCGTGAAACTCCGGCTCCACCACCTCCGCCCCCCGCACCTGGATCGCCGGCGGCAGACCTCCGCGCAACGCCGCCAGCAGCTTGTCCGACCCGTGCCGCCACGCGCCGTCGAAGTGAAAAACTTGACCGCGCGCATGCACCCCGGCGTCGGTTCGGCCGCTTCCGTGGATACGCACCGGTCCGCCCAACAGCGCCGCCAACCGGCGCTCGATGTGGTCCTGCACCGCATTCTCGTCCGGCTGCGACTGCCAACCAGAAAACGCCGTTCCGTCGTAAGCCACCAAACAGCGCCAGCGCGTGGCCGGCGCATCCCGCGAAGGCTGAGCGACGTTCACGGCAGCCACGGGAAACGACGCGCGTCCGGCCGGCGCTTCTCACGCTGCGCGGAGTGAAACTCCTTCGCCTCTTCGCTCATGTAGTAAAGCAACGTGGCGTTGCCCGCCAGCTCCTGGATGCCGGCTTGACCATCCAACTCCGCGTTGAAGGCGCTTTTCAAGGCCCGGATCGCAAGCGGGGAATGCCCCAAGATCTCCTGCGCCCACTTGACGCCCTCCTCCTCCAAGTCCGCCACCGGCACCACCGCGTTCACCAGCCCCATCTCCAACGCCTCGGCGGCGCTGTATTGACGGCAGAGATACCAGATCTCCCGCGCTTTTTTTTGCCCGACCAAACGCGCCAGATACGAACTGCCAAAGCCGGCATCGAAGGAGCCCATGCGCGGCCCCACCTGCCCGAAGACGCCGTTGTCCGCCGCGATGGTCAGGTCGCAGACCACGTGCAGCACATGCCCGCCACCAATCGCATAGCCGGCAACCAGCGCGATCACCACCTTGGGCATGGACCGGATCAACTTTTGCAGATCCAGCACGTTCAGCCGGGGCACCCCGTCCGAACCGACATAACCCGCGTGCCCCCGGATCGACTGGTCCCCACCGGCGCAGAAGGCGTATTTGCCGTCCGTGTGTGGACCCGCGCCGGTGAGCAGCACCACCCCGACCGTCGGATCTTCCCGCGCATCCAGGAAAGCCTCGTACATCTGCTGCACCGTGTCGGGCGTGAACGCATTGCGCCGATGCGGCCGGTTGATAGTGACCTTGGCGATGCCGTCGGCCTTCTCGTAACGGATATCGGAATACGTCTTGGTGGTCTTCCAAACAGGTAGGGTCATGATGCGCTCACGCTGACGACCGGCCGGCGATCGTCAACGCCGCCGGGCGCCCCTTGAGGCGGAGACTTATCGACGCGTTCAGCTGAAGCATGGTTACCCCGTGCCCGGCAGATTTTTGCACATTCCGGCTTCGCGTAACGACCGCATATGCACCAACCTGTGCGGCATGAGACTGCTCGCCACCACCGTGATCGCCCTGCGCGCCCTACGCCGCAACAAACTCCGCTCCGCCCTGACCGCCTTGGGCATCATCATCGGCGTCGGCGCGGTGATCGCCATGATCGGCATTGGCAACGGCGCGAAATCCCAAGTCGAAGCCCAAGTCGCCAGCTTGGGTAGAAATGTCGTCACGGTCTTTCCCGGCTCCTTCTCCACCGGCGGCGCACGCGGCGGGTGGGGCTCCGCCTCCACCCTCACCACCGAAGACGCCGACGCTATCCGGCGCGAAATCGACGGCGTGGTCGCCGTCTCCGAAGAAGTGCGCGACCGCAACCAAGTCCTCGCCGCCGGTCTGAACTGGAATACCCAGGTGACCGGTGTCCACCCTGACTTCCTTAGCATCCGCTCCTGGTCCATGGCCTCGGGCGACATGTTCTCCGAGGCCGACGTGCAGTCGGCCGCGAAGGTCTGCGTCATCGGCTCCACCGTCGCCAAACAACTTTTCGACGAAGCGGACCCCATCGGACAGGTCCTGCGCGTGCGCAACATTCCCTTCACCATCCGCGGCGTGTTGAGTAGCAAAGGCTTCAATTTCTTCGGCCAGGACCAGGATGACACCGTGCTCGTGCCCTACACCACTCACATGCGCCGCTTAAATCGCCGGACCACGCTCAGCAGCATCGTCATCGAAGCCGCGCGGCCGGAAGCCATGGCGCGCATCCAGGATGAGGTCACGGCCTTGCTGCAACAACGTCGCGGCGGACGTGAACCCGACTTCACCGTGCGTAACCAGCTCGAACTGGCCGAGACCGCCACCGCCACCGCCCGGGTCATGACCGGCCTGCTGGGAGCGATCGCCGGAGTTTCCCTTTTGGTCGGCGGTATCGGCATCATGAACATCATGCTGGTGTCCGTCACCGAACGCACCCGCGAGATCGGCATCCGCCTCGCCATCGGCGCCCATGACCGCGACATACGGCTGCAATTTCTCATCGAAGCGATGATCCTCAGTGTGCTCGGTGGCATAGCCGGCGTGCTGCTCGGCGTGGGCATTTCCCAGACCCTGGCCAAAATCAACGGTTGGCCCGTCCTCGTCTCCACCAACTCCATCCTCCTCGCCGTCGGCTTCTCCGCCTTCGTGGGCGTGGCCTTCGGTTTCTACCCCGCCCACAAAGCCGCCAAACTCGACCCCATCGAAGCACTGCGCTTCGAATAAGCCCGAATCCGGCGTGCGGACGGCGAAGTATCGCGCAAGGTATTGAGACGATTGTTGATCCCGAAATCCCGAAGTTCACTCCGCGCGTGCGTGGAGCGAGTGACCCGATCAGACTGCCGATTCTAAAATACGACGAACACGTGGGTTCCACCTGCTCCCATAGACCAAACGATGCACCGAGCAAGGCGTCGCCGGGACCGGCCAGGCAGGACAATCCCCACCACTCGCGATCGAAACTTTATGGGAACTACCCGTGGTGCCGCAAAAAACCTATGCAGGAAATGACGCCCGTTAGATCCTAAACCGAGGTCTTCGGCTTTCGCTCGTCACGGACCGACGAACGCTCGCCCTTGAAAGGTGCGGCGGAAACGGCATCCGCGCCCTCCTCCTCACCAGCGGCCTCCGGACGAATCGTCTCACGCACAATCCGACGCAGCTTTCGCGCCGAGACCCGCACATACAATACCGAGCGCCAAAAACCGTGATTCGCCGGATGATGCACAAACTCCTCCGATTCATGGATAAAATCCCGCATCCGCGTAAGCCTGCCCACGTTCTGGACAAACTCCTCATCCGCAGTAAAATAATCTGGCCAGATCATCTTCACCAACGGCGCGATCAAACGGGCGTGGCCATAAAGCGCCTGCTTCACGACGACCGCTTCGTAGTCCTCCATCCGTAAACCGTGCTGGGCGCAATAACGCGCCGCGAAATTTGGTTCTTTATTCATGCTGTTGGGGGCGAGGAGCGCAGGTAGCTAAGGCTAGTCAAGTCGGCGCGAACCATCGGGCGGAAATTTGCCTGGTCGGCAAAAGTGTCGCGAGATAGTCACATGCAAAAATATGCAACCGGAAAGGCCGGAGGACAACAACGTAGCTTGAAGCGCAAGGGGGTTGGTTGGAGGGGTTAGAGGTAACCTTGGGGTAACAAGGAGAATTTACACTTGTGAGACAAAAAAGTAAAAAGCGAGCCGAGAACTTACCCGGCCTACTTAAATAACTGAAAAAGGGTAGTCTCGATCGTATCTCCGATCATAAATCCACCCCCGCTTGTCTGTTTCACCAGTCCCTTGGCGGGTTGGCTGGCGACGACCGCCTCATCCACCGCAAGGACGCGCCCGATCGCGTTTTTCGTCCTGCTGCCCCCTTCCTGTGGAGCCAAACGTCGCCAGCGCAGGGGCACCCCCGCCGCGTCAAAACCGATCTCCCAGCCATAGGGTCGACCCGCGGTGAAATTGGCATCCCCGGGTCCCGCCTGCAAAAGCGACGGGTAGCGATGAATAAAATCGGGCTCCACCGCACGATCGACTCCGACGACGACCGCCACCGGCAAGCTCTGCATCCAATCCTTGATCGAGGCCAGGCCGCCGGCACGCACCCGTTCAAAAAACGCCAAGGGGTCGAGGCCCAGCAAATTCATGCCATTCCACCGGCCATGCTCGTTCTTGTTGCCGAAACCCTGGTCCGCATACCACGCGTCGAACCGATCCGTCAGGCGTAGGCCGATCTCAAAATGCAAATGCGCCCTGTCCTTGGGGATGGTGTATCCCCCAGCGCTGCGCCCCATGACACCCAAAGCCTGGCCCGGCTGCACTTCCATCCCGGGCATCAGACCCGTTCTCACCGAAGCCAGATGCGCATACAGGGTGTAAACCGCCGGATGCTCCCGAGGGTGTTCCAACACGATGTAACGACCATAACTGCTGGCACCTGCCCGCGCGCTGACATGACGCACCACCCCCGCCAGCGCAGCCCTTATCTCGTCGGTCGCCTCACCCTGCCCGTCTCGCGCGGTCGGACGCAGATCCAAACCTTCGTGAAAACGACGGCCGCCATTTCGTGTGCTGCCATACATTCCCGATTCCACCCGTCCCGAAGCCGCCGGTTGCACGAATTCTTCGAGCGGTTCACCTCGAAAAAAAGCGTCGTCAGGCGTGGGCCAGACAGCCGATACCAACGAGAGAGTCTCCGTTTTTTTACCGCCGGAGGTCAACGCGGCCGCCTCCCCCGGACCCGAGCCGCTCGAATTTCTCCCGCAACCGGCGAGCAGAGCGACCAACGCCCAACCGATGCACCGAACCTGAGGCAACCGCATCAGCGCTGACGCTCCGCCTTCTTGCGCGCCTCTTCCGAAGTGCGGGTAATGTTTTTGGCCAACTCATTCAGCGTGGCCGGCTCCACCTCCACGTTTGTCACGAAATAACCAGAGTTGAGGGGTGAGTCGATTCGCCGAGCGCCGATCGGCACCCCGTTCATGATCGTGACCAAACGCAAACCTTGGTTCGTGGCCGTCATGCGATAAAGATCCCGCGCGGCCGCCTCGGTAAAGGAGAACACCAAAACCGGACCCAGCTCGTCGTTCGCCGCCTCACATTTGCTTACATCAAACTCGGTAAACAAAAACTTGGGGGAGATCGTCAGGACGACGCCACTTTGGGGCAGACGAATCTGCGTGCCCACTTCCCTCCCACCCACTTCAAACGCGAAACGCACCGACGCCTCCGTGTAGTCGCCCTTTTTTTTGGACGACATACAACCCGCGGCAAGTAGGCAAACGGCGGAGGTGATCAAAGCGAGCGTGATGCGAAGGGGATGCATGTCCACAGATCAACTCGACGAATGACGGGAATGCAAGCG
Organism: uncultured Akkermansia sp.; assembly: GCA_964400455.1. Taxonomy (GTDB): domain Bacteria; phylum Verrucomicrobiota; class Verrucomicrobiia; order Opitutales; family Opitutaceae; genus IMCC26134_A. The sequence goes on from CAYNUW010000012.1 coordinate 25,953, forward strand.
CGGGCTCGACCACACGCTTTACATTTGCCTGAATGGCAGTCCGAGGTATCACACTCGTTTATGCGTCTATCCTTGTTGCCCCGCTGCCTCTTTGCGGCGGTTGCCCTTGTCGCCTCCGCCCTTGCTACCCGGGCAGATACCCTGCGATTCACCGGCTCCGACCTCCTCGGCACTTCTCTGCGTGAACATTTGAATACACGCGTCAGCGAACGCGACCTACGTTTGGATTACTCTCTCCGTGGCAGCCGACTTGGCTTGGCCGCGCTCCGCGAAAAACGAGCCGACCTC
>CAYNUW010000013.1:0-18265 GCA_964400455.1 uncultured Akkermansia sp.
CAAAAACCCTGCGGCGGAGTCGGAGTTCATTCCCGGGCCGTGGTGCCAGGATGCGGCGGCGAGCGAGATATGAAGGATCGCAGCGAGAGCCAGCGGGGCGGCGACTAACAAGGGTCGGTTGGCAACGGCGGCGGAATTCACGGGGCGAAGGCGCGCCAAGCTAGGCGGTAGTAGGTGCCCCGGGCCGTGTCCACGTAGTGGTGCATGACGGCGGTGGGGTGGGCGATCTCGGTGGGCGGGGGCAGGGTGAGGTAGTCGGCGGCGGGGGCCACGGTGCAGGGGCCGTGGCGGGCGGCGACGAGGGCGACCAGGGCCTGCTCCAGGTAATAGTTGGTGCGTTCGGCGGCGATGAGGGTCGCGGCGGCGTGTTCGAGGAAGTCCCAGTCTAGGCGGTCGGAGCGCAGGCCGCAGAGGCCGACGTTGACCAGGGGGGGAAGGGGGGCGCCGGCCAGGCGTTCGAGCAGGGGACGGGAGTAGCCGTAGTTTTCCTCGCAGTCGGTGGCGTGGAGGGGGCGATCGGGCGAAGCGGACCAGTCGAGGAGGAGGCGGGGTTCGCGCCAGAACAGAAGGTCGGAGTCGAGGACGAGTCGCCAGCCGGAACGGCCGAGGTGAACGTCGATCAGCTTACGGATGTGGGGGTAGTTCAGCCAGCGCTCGCGCAAAACCGGGAAGCGTGCCGTGGGGAGGAACCGATCCAGCCGCGCGGATAACGTGTTGAAATCGTGGATACAAAGTCCCGGAGCGAGGCGGCGGAGCAGGTCCGCGCAAGCGGGGTCGAGCGTGCCGTCGTCGTAGATTTCGGGCCGCAGCGGGACGGGGCAGACCCGGGCGAGGGAGTGCAGGCAGAAGGCGGTTTGGTGGACAAAGCGGCGGCCGGTCAGAAAGTGGACGGCGAGGGGGCGGCCGGGCCGTTCGGGCAGGGCGGGCAGGCGGCGGGCGGCGTCGCGCATTTCGGCTTCACCCCTGGCGGCGGCGCGCTGGGCGAGAGGGCCGCCGTGCCGCAGCGAATGGCGGATCGCACCGACGGGGCGATGCCAGAGTTGATAAAGGAGACGACCGGGTAGACTCACGGAGGGGGCAGGGCGAGCAGCTCGCCAAAGTGGGTTTCCTGGAGAGGGCGTCCGTCGGCGGAGGGAAGGGGGTAAACCGAATAGCCATGCAGGGAGAAGAATTCGCGGGCGTTCTTGTGTTCCTCCTCGGTGTGAACGGCGATCAAGGTCTTGGGCTTGTGGCGGGAAAAGGTTTCCGTCATCCCGCGCAAGGCAGGAGTGCCGTGGCCCTCCACGTCGATCTTGATGAAGTTGGGTGCGCGCAGACGGCCGCAAGCCAGCCATTCGTCCAAACGCACGGTGATGATTTCGAGCCATTCCGCTCCCACCAAGGCCTCGCCGGGAAAGCGGAGGTGCGTCGAAGTCGAGCCGAAGCCTTCGTATTGGTAGATGCGTGCGCGGCCCGTGGAGTCCGAAGCGGCCGCCTCGTGGAGACGCAAGTTTTCCAGCCGGTTGATTTTGCGATGCCAGGCAAGTCGGCCGAACGAGACGGGGTCGGGTTCGAACGCCTCGATCCTGCCGTGCGGTCCGACGGCGCGGGCGAGGCCGACGGCATAGATGCCAAAGTGGGCGCCGACATCCCAGCAGACCAGTCCGGGGTGGGCGGCGTGTTCGCTCAAGATGGCTTCGACGGCGGCGTCGTTTCCACCGAGGCGCCAGTAGGAGGAGCATGGATACACGGACCACCAGGCGCCGCGGGCGAGTCCGCGGCGGACCCGAACTGGCAGCCGGCCGAGCCATTTGGCGACGAGGTTCATGGGCGCGAGGGTTGGGGAATGCGGTCGATCAAGGCACGCAGTTCCCGGTCGTTGATCGTCCTGCATGCTTGGTAGGGGCCGTTGCGCAGCTTTCGGAGCAGGCGGCCGGCACAAACGGGGCCGAGGCCGCGTGCGAGCAGGGTAAAGAACGGGCCGCCTAGTCCGGCGGGGCCGGGGCGGCCGGGCGTATGCGACCAAAGTTGCAGCATGCGTTCGTCAAAGTCCGCGGGCATGTCGAGTGGCAGTCGCCGCCAGGCATCAAAGGCCTTGCCGGCGACGAGGCGGGCGGCTTTCCGGCCCTCCGCGGTGGCGGGAACGGAGCGGAGAAAAGCCTCTTGGACGGCGAGGGCGGCCACGCCGAGTTTTTCCCAATGGTTGGTGAGGCGTGCGCCGGGGTGGCGGCCGACGATGGCGAGGCCGGGGCACTTGGCCACGCGGGCGGAAAAGGGGGCGCAGACGTGGTAAAACCAGATTTCGGCGACTGGATTGTAGAGGGGGGACGGTGGAAAAGGAGCTTGGGCGACCCGGGCGCGGAGGTAGTCGGCGCGGAAGGCGGGCGAATGGGGCGGCGGCTGCAGGGTGATAAAAAGTTCTGCCGGGTCGGTGGTGGTGGAAAGGGTTGCGCGGTGGCCGGGAGCGTCGGCCGGTCCCCGGATGGGATCCACGTCGAGCTGGGCAAAGTCGGTGTAGGACACCTCCGCGCCGGCATCGAGGGTGCTGACGTGGGCCGAGAGTGTTTCGGCGGAGACAAAGTCGTCCGAATCGAGGAACAGCAGGTTTCGTCCGTCGGCCACGTCGAGACCCGCGAGGCGGGCATAGAGGAGGCCGCGATTTTCCTGGCGAAGCAGCTTATCCACGTGGAGGCCCTGCCGGGCAAGGTCCTCCGCCAGCGGCACGTGCGAGCCGTCGTCCACCGCGACGATTTGCACTCTGAGTCCCTTCGCGGCCGCTTGAACGGAGTGCAGCGTATGCCGGAGCAATTCCCCGCGATTAAAGACGGGGATGATGACGGAGAGGTCGGGGGCGCTGGACATCGGGCGGTGAGTTTAGATCGTCAGGTCGATCAGGAAGCAGGGCCGAGGCGCTTTTGGCGACAATAGACGGCGTTGCAGAATTCCGCGCCTTGGGAGAAGCGGTCGCCATACTGCTCGCAGAGGCCGATCAGCCAGTAGCCTTGAGGCAGCAGGAGTTGGTTTAGCCGGGTGAGAGGGGTGAAACGCGGGTTGCCGTCGATCAACCCGGCCTCGATGACCAAAAACTCCACCTTCTGCGCGGCCAGCAGGTGGCGGGCGCCCGAGAGCACGGACATTTCGTGGCCCTCCACGTCGATTTTGAGTAATCCTATCGAGGTGATTTCGAGCCGTTCGCAAACGTGGTCGAGGGTATCGGTCTCGACCTGCAGGCGATCGTTTTCGGCGCACGTGCCGACGATTTCGGGGGTCAGTGACGAGCGATCAGAGCTGGGATGGGCGTGGATTTCCGCGGTGCCGGCGCGATCGGACAAAGCGAGCCGGTGGGCGCAGGACAGGGTGTCGTTCCTTAGTTTTTCGCTGAGGATGGCGTGGGCGGCGGGAATCGGCTCGAAGCAATGCAACCGGGCGGAGGGGAAGGCGGGTTTCAGCCGGTCGTAGGTTTGGCCGACGTTTGCGCCGACATCGAGGATCACGGATGGTTGCCAGTCCGGCCAATGGGAGCGGATGCAGTCAAAGGCGTCGACGCCCTTGGGGAGAAAGGGGCGTTTGTAAATGGCGTAGCCGTAGCGCTTGAGTATGGACCTAAGGCGGAGTCGAAGTGGGCGAAGGAGTGACATGGCTACGATGTATTGGGCGTGGCTTGAAGCGCCCAGTCGAGGGCTGCGGTCAAGGCTGAGAGGTTAAAAAAAGGAGCGCTTTGGGTGCCGCCCGGCGAGGCGGGAACGATCGCCTCGGCGTGTCCGAGGGCGGCGCAAAGTGTTGATATGTAGGAGAAGGGGCAGCCAGGCCAGAGCAGGGTGATGACGCGCGTGCCGGGTGGGCAGAACAGAATGTTGAACAAGTTGGATCCTTCGACACCGACCACCACGGAAGCTTGGCGGCAGGCTTCGAGAGCGTGGTGGTGGTCCTGGGCGGCGACGGTTTCGAAGCCGCAGGAGTGGAGCAGATTTTCTAGTTCGGGGGAGTTGGCCGGGTGTCGTGGATAGCCCTTGCGCGAGAGGTAGACCCGACGTTGAGGGGGGCGGGCGGGCAGCGTGTCTCGGACCGGCCGCAGCCAGGTCTGATCAAAGTGAGGTGCGAGGTGTGGATAGGAGGCGAAGACCAGTTCGTCGCAGGCGTAATCCACCCTGGGGTCGGCTTCCACCACGCGGGCGGAAAACTCTGCCATGTTTAGGAGATGGCGCGTTGAGGCGGAGCGCGGGTGATACACGAGGACGTGATCGAAATCGGACAGGGCGAGGCCCGAAGCGCGCAGCATCGGCCAGCGCGGCAAGGCATCGGCACAAAAGTGGGCGTAGCTGCCGATCGACCAATTGGACGACACCAAGGCGACGCGACCCTTTAGTTTGACTGAGGGGTAGGGACGGCGGCGGCGAGAGAGGTGAAGATGTTCGAACGGGATTCGCCCGGCGCGGCTGCGCCACAGATGATCGGACAGGACATAATCTCCCGGCGCAACGGGAATGCCGTCGGGGCCGAGTGCTCGACCGCGGAGGACATGGTGCACCCCCTGAGGAAGCGGGGTGATGGGCTCCGTCGCGGCGGGTAGGTAGCCCTCGACTGGGTGTCCAAACCACCGCGAGGTCGGCGTTAGATAGGGCGGGGACGGTTCGAGTGCGCGGGTATGCAGTTCGCTGGTCCGGGGGTAGCCAGAGCAGGCGCACTCCCTGCGGGGAGGACCGAATAGACGGGAGTCAAAGGGAAGCCGGCGGAGAAAGGCTGGCGTGATCATGGGATTGAAACCACTCGGAAGGCGGTCTTCTTTTCGTTTAGCGTTCCGGCCGAGTGTGCTCGGGAGCACTGCGGCCGTCTTGGTCCCGCTGCGCGCGCCGGCGCCCTGCTTATTAAGGTGGAATTGACGCGGGCGCGATCGGTAGTCACGGCGGGGTCGCGTGGAGGCGGTAGGTTTGGGTGTCGAGCACCTTGCCTTTTGCCGCCTGAGTGACATCGGCCAAGGCCGAGGCGACGGCATCGGGGGAAATGGCGGTCATGCAGGCCAGGTCATGAGGACAGCCATCGCGAAGACCGCAGGGGGAGCACGGCGGGTGGGCGTGCAGATTGCGGTTGGCGACGTAGCCGAACAAAGAAGGTTGCACCCGTCCGCCGTGGATGACGACGGATGGAGTATCCACGGCGCGGGCGAGATGGACGAGAAAGCCCTCCAGGCCGACAAAGGCTTCCGAGTTGGCGAGAACCGCGGCGGCCTCGCGCAGCGAGGTGCGGCCACGGAGGTCCAGCGCTACCCCGGGGAGGAGCGGATCGCGCAGTGAGCCCAATTGAACCAGACTGTGGTGTGGGGCTAGGATCCGGGCGAGAGAGGCGAAACGTTCGCCGCCCCACTCTTTGGTCATGTAGGGGATGGCGGCGGCCAGGCCGGAGGAGTGAATGGCGACTTGGTGAGGGAGTCGGGGGGCGGCCGCGCGTTCCGGGTCGGTTAGGTGAAGCCAGGGGCGCAGTTGGATCTCCCCGTCGATACCAGCCAAGCGGCACATGTCGGCGATGACGTGCGGGGGAGTGGTGTCGGGTGGAAAGGTGGCGTAGTAGGGGCTGATGGCCGGGCGGCCGAGTCTGCGCAGCAGGGCGAGGTAATGGTCGTCGATGGGGTGGACGGCGAGGGGATCGGGGTTGTGCCAAAAAAGTTCCGGACGGGCGGTAAACATGACCATGGGCCGGCCCCGGCGGCGGGCCTCACGGAGCACGGCGGTGCAGAGCAGGTCGTCGCCGAGGCTGAGCGGACCGAAGACCAAGGAGCGACGAGGGACGCCCCAGGCAGCCAGGCGTTTGGCCATCCTGGGCAGCACAGTGATGCGACGAGTTAGGCGCCGAAAGCTCATGGCGATGACAAGTCGGCCTGTCCTTCCAGGCGTCCACGCCAGCCGGCCCAACGAATACGTTCAGCCGGACCGCGCCACGCTTTGGCGCGCAGCCAGGCGCGGGTCGAGCGGAGCGGAAGCGTGCCGCGTGAGATCGCGCGCCAGGGTCTTACGCCGTGAAGGTTCAGCACCTGGACCCAGGAGCGTTGAATCGCGCGGTTGAGTCGGGCCAGGTAATCGGGAGTGAGCCGACTGGCGGGAATCAGATGGGTCAGAGAAAGTTCGGGAAGGTAGGCGACGTCGCCGCCGGAGCGCAGGGCGGTGAACACGATATCGTTGTCGCCGCCGGAAGTAAGTGCGCCGGCGCGACGATCCAGCGCGCGGCGGCGATGGTCCTCAAGCGTGGCGCGGGCGTAGATCAGGGCGTGGGTTTTGCGCAGGCACAAGCCGGCGCCGACCGGGGCAAAGTCCGGCCAGGGCGCGTTGGGTCCCCCTTGGGCATGCAGTGGTTTGGATCCGTGGTCCCGAAGAGCGAGCAAACCGTGAAACTCTCGGGTCCAGGCGGGAGGTGGCGCCTCGAATTCGGGGTGTATGGGCCCACCCGCGGCGGCCAGGTTGGGGTTTGTTTGGAAACCGACCAAGGCCCGGGCCAAGTAATCGGGGGCGAGCACGTTGTCGTCGTCGACCAGGACCAGCAGGTCGCCGCGGGCCTCGCGAAAGCCGCGTAGGCGAGCCGGGGTGAGCCCCGGCGTGGGCTCGGCGACGATGCGCAGGTTGGGCATTTCCGGGCCGGGCGGAGGGAGGGAGGTTGCCGTGATGGCGGGGGAGGAGCCGTTGTCTATCAGGAGAAGCTCCCAGGTATGGGGCGGCGCAGTCTGCGCGGCGAGGCCCGCCAGGGTGCGGGCCAGGCGACCGGGCTGAGGATTATGGGTGCAAAGGATGACGCTGAGTGCGGGGGTCATGGCGCAAGCGACGCGAAGCGTTTTAGGCCCTCGGCTTCCCCTTTGTATTTCGCCAGCTCTATGCGGCGGCACACGGGGTCGAGGCGACGAAAACGGCGCCAACCACGGACGCGGGCCAGCCAGTCTCGGCGCGGTGGCGACCAGCCTGGCGAGCGCAGGGCGAGCAAGAGCGTCATGGAGGCGGCGTGGCCCTCGGCTAGGCGGAGCAGATAGGCCTCTTGAGTGCGGGACTCGGGCATTAGGTGGGTCAAAGTGAGCCGGGTGAAGACACCCGTGCCCAGGCCGATGTCGATGGCGTGAAGGGCGAGGTCGATGTCTTCGCACGCGCCGAGGGTTTGGCCGTTGCGACCGAGCAGGGCGCGACGTCGGTCTTCGCGCAGAGTCCGGGCGTAGGCATGGGCGACCGTGCGCCGGCAGCAGAGGCCCGCGCCGGCAGGGATGGCCGCGTAATCATAGGGCTGGTTGCTCCAGCGGTCGCCCGGGGCGCGGTGAATCGCGAGATACTTGAGGTAGGGTGCGAAGGCTTCCGGTGGCGGTGACTCCCATTCGGGGATGAAGTTGCCGCAGCCCCAGACCCCAAGCATCGGCCAGTCGCGCGCCAAGGCGGCGGCGGTTTCCAGGTAGTCGGGTGCAAGAAGATTGTCATCGTCGACCCAGACGAGGACGTCGGCCGCGCAGTGTTCTATGGCGCAGAGTCGTGCCCACGAAAGGCCGAGGCGAGGTTCGGTTACGATGCGGGAGTTGGGGTGCCAGGAGAGGTCCAGGGCGGTGCGCAGGGGTGGGGCGGAGGCATTGTCGACGACCAAGAGCTCATAGTGTTGGGCAGCGAGGGTCTGGGCGCGCAGGGCCTGAAGCGCCCGCCCGATGTGGCCGGCGCGCGAGTTATGGGCGCAGATGATCACACCCAGGGGGAAGTGGGTTCTCATGGACGGCGGGCCTCCAAGATCAGGGTTTCATAACGGTTAGGCTGAATACCAATGACTCGGTCGTGGCGCTCGAGCCGTTGCAGTTGTGGATGTTCACTCTGGCCGGGGGCGCACCGGGTAGGCTCCGCAAAGCCGGCGGAGAGGAGTTCGGCGTGCAGGGTGGGTTGGTCGAAGAGGAAACGGTGACCGTGGTCGTGATAAAGGCGGTCGACAACCGTCGCGGCCAGGCGGTCGTCGACGGGTAAGCCCAGCCGGTCAGCCGACCAGTCAAGGTAGGCGCGCACATCGGGCGCGGAAGGATCGAGCAGCAGGCGAGCGATTTGGCGGGCATCGGGAGTGGCGACGCGGAGGTAAGCTCCGGGGCGCATGACGCGGTGAATCTCGCGCAGCAGCCGGCGGGCGTCATCCAGGGTGATGTGTTCTATCATGTGTTCGGTGAACACGTCCGCGAAGCTGTGGTCGGGAAAGGGCAGCGGGCGGGTGGCGTCGATGCGGGGCATGTGCCAGGAGGTGGGCTGCAGGTCGGTGTTGAGCCAGCCGGGCGGATAATTGCCGCCGGCGCCCAATTGAAGGCGCGGGGTTTGGGCGGTGGCGAGGTAGCGGCGTATCAGCCATCTCGCTCCGAGCCGCGACCAGGTGCTTTTGGCGACGGCGGTGAGCTGGCGGAGGCCGGCACCCGCCACGGGCAGGCGTGCCATGCGCCCGTAAAGAATGAGCAGTGGATGGAGGGTCGGTCCCGACATGGCGGCTAGATGGTGTGCCTCGGGGCACGTAGTTTGAAACGCTGGCACGGACGTTCTATCACGAACCAGCTGGCGATCGCGGCGAGCAGGGAAAGCGCGCTGAGGTAGGCGACGTGTAGAACTTCATTTTGAAAGTAGGCCATACGATAGTCGGTAAGCTGACGGAGCAGACGCGGACCGAGCCAGTGGGCGTTGTTATGAAACAGGTAGAGGCTGTAGCTGACCAGACCAAGTCGAACGAGTGGTGAGAAAGTCAGCAGGCGGTCAAAGGGCCCTTGGAAGCCGCGCGAGGCACCCAGAACCAGAGCGGAGAACACCCAGGCTTGCAGCGTGGGCACCAGGACCAGCTGGGCGGTTTGGAGAGCGTCTGGGGCGCGTGCGCTGGCCAGCAGGGCGAGGGGGAGGGCAAAAAGGCCGTTTCGCAACCAGGCCGGGGTGAGCGCGTCGGGGTGCGTCCTGCGCCACCAGGCGAGCAGGGCGCCGGCGCCCAGGAGATCGAAGCAAGCGGGGGTAAGGACGACGGGGGCGATGGCGTTGGCGGGTGCAAGCGTGACACAAACCAGGCGAAACACGGGTCCTGAAAGGGTGATCGCGAGGAGCAGTCGGGGTAGAAGCCGGGCGGGAGCGGCTAACACGATCAGGGGCCAGGCCAGGTAGAATTGTTGTTCGACCGCAAGGGACCAGAGATGGGTGAGCAAATCCCGCCAAGCGCCGTCCAGCCCCATGGGAAGGTTGCTGAGGAAAAGTGCGTGCCAAGCGAAGTCTGGTCGGGTGGACCCGATATCGAGAACGTAGTTCGCGGAAAGCAGGACCAGATAAGGGGGTAGAATGCGATAAAAGCGGCTCCGCCAGAAGTGACGCAGCTCACCGGACGGGTCGGAAGCCCCGGTCTTGACACGTTCGCGGGCGGACAAGAGCAGGTCGGTGATCAGAAACCCGCTCAGCACAAAAAAGAGACGAACGCCGGCCAAACCTAGGTCGGGGGTTAGTTGTTGGACGGTGTGGGAAAAGTGCGCGAGGAGCACCACGATGATCGCCCAGCCCCGGAGTGCATCGAGTCGATGCAGGCGATCGTGCGGTTTCATCTTCCGGGGCGGAGACCGATCACCTTTGCGGGAACGCCGGCGGCGATCGTGCCGGGCGGGAGATCTTTGGTGACCACGGCGCCCGCGCCGACCACGCAGCCCTCTCCGATAGTGACGCCGCCCAGGACCGTGACTCCGGCGCCAAGCCAGACATCGCGCCCGAGACGGGTGGGTTTGGGGATGTCGGGTTGGGTGCGAATGGCTTTTCCGAATTCAGGTATCGTGTGTTCGGAAGAGAGGATGCGGCAGTGCATGGCGATAAGGCACTCGGGTCCTATCTCGACCCCGCCGTGCCCGTAAATGACGACGTGTTCACCGAGAAAAGTGTCACGACCGACGAGGATCGAGCCTCCGTAGGGACGCAGGATGACGCCTCGCGCGATGCGGCAGCGGGAACCGACGTCGATGCTCCCCCGCCGAGCCGCGTCCAAGCCGGGTCGGAGGTCGGCGGCTTCGTCCAGGAGCACTCCGGCGCCCAGCTTGGCACCGCAGAGGCGGGCGAGATGACAGCGCAGGGTCGAGCCGAGCGCGTGGAGAGGTCGGAGAAGGCGAGGGGCAAGCATGGGCCGGAGCCTTAGCGGCGGGATTTGGCGGGCAGGGGGCGCAACTTCTGGTTCCACTTGTATTCGTAGCAGCGAAAGAGATGTTCGCCGCCGAGGAAGGCGGCGAAACGCCGGCGGCCTTCGTGATCTTCACGCGCTTTGGTTTCGGTGTAACCGTCGCTGCGCACCATGAGGGAGGAAGCGTGGTTCTGGTGCACGGGAGGGGCGTGGTCGAAGTAGCGCACGCGGCCGGGGGATAGGCGACGTCGCAGGCGTGCGGCAAACTCCCCGAATTGCCAACCGTAGCCCCATAGATGGTGGTTTAGCCCTCCGAGTTTGTTCCACGTGGAGGCGCGCACCGCGAAGTGAACGGGATCCTGGCTTTCGTAGATCGAATACTCCTCGGCCGCGTTGGTGCGCCAGAAGTCGAGGTCATAGTGCTCAAGTTTGTCCCAGTGCCGGCGCACGAAATCGGCGCGGACGTGCGAAGCTCCGATAAAAACCGAGTAGGGCAGCACGATATCGTGTTCGGGAATCAGCTCCACATAGCGTTGGTAAAGGCCTTTGGGATACACGTAATCGCTGCGCCAGACCATCACGATGGGTGCGCGGGCCATCGGCACGGAGTGGTTCATGCCATAGGTGTAGGAGGCCATCTGCGGGTCCAGTTCCCGGTGGATTGCCCAACTCCTCCAATGTTGGCGGGCCAGCAGTTCAAAGCAAGCGGGGGGCAGCGTGCCGCCTTTGTCGTAGAGAATGACCTCGTCGGTTTCCGGGATGTTCCAAAGCAGGGTGCGCAGCGAGTTTTCAGCGCACTCGGACTCAACCGAGGCTTGGTGGTAGAAGATGTGGGAATGAGCCGGCAGCGGAATGGCGGCCGGTTTCTTGCGGGCGTTCAACGCAATGTCCGCCGTGTCGGGGCACACGCGATTGGCTAGTGCGTAGCGCAGGTTAAAGCGCCGGTCGAGGAGCCAGGCGGTCAAGCGGCAGCGGAGATTGACGAGAATGGCCATTTACAAAGGAAAACACAGGCGGGTTCACTCGCCGAGGGCAAGGTGCCTTCTCGCCCAGCCGCGGGCGCGGTCGGGAAGCAGGGTCTTGAGGTAAACGCGGGCGGATCGCCAGTGGCGCCACAGACGCCGCGACCCTACCGCCAGGCAGCCGGTCAAGCGACGGTCGTCGCGGCGGGCATACCAATCGTTCACGCCGGTCCGGCGGAAGCAGGCGTAACCAGCGGCAGCGAGGTGGCGGGGCACGGTGGTATCGAGGCCGCGGGAGTTGTCCTCGACGATGATCACGCGGGGGCGCCAGCGGGACAGGTCCCAACCTTGAAGCACTCCGAGTTCATGGCCTTCCACGTCGATGGTGGCGAAATCGACCCGGTCGACGCCTGAGCGCACCAAGATTTCGTCCAGAGTCAGCTGGTCCACCTCGACCGGATGCAGGGTTTCATTTCTCAGGGCGTAGAGCTGTCCCTGCGGTTCGTTCGCGGCCAAGGATGAGATCGCGGGGTCCTTCTCGGCGCAGAAAAACGTAACCCTGCCGGAAACAGGACCTGCAGCCACGGGGTAAAACGGCCCCCGGCGTTCGCGACGAATGAGCGGGGCCATGGCGGGAAGCGGCTCGACGAGAATAGCGGTCCAGCCCTGGCGTTCAAAAGCGTAGGTCGCGCTCCCGGTGACACCGTCAAAGGCGCCCACTTCGAGGCAGACTCCGGCGGCTTGGCCGGCAAAAATGGCGGCGAGCAATCGGTCTTCGTCGAATTGGGCGTGGGTATCGGGGATTTTCATACGCGCGGAAGCTTGGATTCACCACGGGCGGGGGGCGGCGCTTTGGCCGAAGCGCAGCCAACGCCATACGGCGCGCAGTGCGCCGGGGTAGGGCCGATATTCGGCGCTGAGCGCAGGGTGTAGCCGGGGCGGGGGAGCGCTGTCGGTGCGCGGAGGTCTTTGGGTCAACTCGTTCAGGAGTTCGATCCAGGCGCGAGCGCAGACGTCCGTCGAATAGCTGCGGCGCACGGTTTCGTGGGCTTCGCGGGACAACGCGGTCCAGCGGTCGGGGTCCCGGGCAAGATGCAGGACGGCCTGGTCCAGGTTTTCGGCGCGGTCTTCGACCAGGAGGCCGTTGGCGCCGGGCTGAATCAGTTCAGGCAGTCCGCTTTGGGTGCGCAGGCAGATCGGAACCAGGCCGGCGGACATGGATTCCAGGACGGAGACGGGCATGCCCTCGAAGTCGGAGAGCAGAACGGAGGCGTGGTAGTCGGGCAGGAGGCGTCGAATTTCCAGCGAATCGCGAGGTCCCAGGTAGCGGACGCGACCTTGGGCGTCATCCGTCGAGAGAAGTTCACGCAACTCAGCTTCATCCGGTCCGGAGCCGTAGAGGTCGGCGCGTAGATTCTGGTGGGTGGAGCAAAGGCGAACCAGTGCCGCCGTGGTTTCCAGGATGCGTTTCTGAAGCTTGGCGATTCTGCCGTGGTAGACGAGGCGGAAGGCTTCGCCGGGTTGAACGGGACGGGCGAGGCGGGCCGAGAGAGGGACTCCGTAGGGGATGCAGCGAGCCAGCCGATTGTCATCCGGTATGAGTTCAAGCAGGCGCTTGGACACCGCCACGGTGGCGTCGGCGGGATAGACGGCTTTGGCGCGATACTCCTCGTCGTCGTTGTTAAGCATGGATATGCCGGGGACGCCTCGGCGACGAGCCGCAGGCATGGCGTGGAGGGCGGGGAAAACGTGGTTGGCGACGAAGATGTCGGCCCGGTGGCGAACGATCTCGCGTTGGCACCGGCGGACGGCCGCTTGGTGATAGAGCATGGGGAATACGACCCGGGTGGGGATGCCGGCGGCGGCCAGTCTGGGCGCGGTGAAACAGGCTTTTTCGGGGGACCAGGAGAAAACGAGCGCCTGTGGTTTCAAGCCGGCGCGGTTCAGGGCGGGCAAGAACTCAAGCAGCCATGCGTTGATTCCGTTAAAGGCGCCGGCCCCGTCGGTGGTGCAGAAAAGTGGTCGCATGGAGCGGGCGGTGAGCGGGTCAGAGAGTTACGACGTCGATCGGAAGCGGATGGCGCGGACGGGCCAGCTGTTGGAGGGCGGCCGCGGCCACCTCGTCGGCGGTGATGTCCGTCATGCAGCGCATGTCGTGGTCGCAGCGATGCCAGAGCCAGCACGGCGAGCAGGCGGGGGAGCGTTGCAGGTTCACAAACGCGGAGTAGCCGGATTGGGTCGGAAGTTCGCGGCCGCCGTAAACGATGACGGCGGGGCAATCGACGGCGCGCGCCAGGTGCATGGGGAAGCCGACCAGGCCGATGAAGAGATCTGCGTTGGCGAGTATGGCGGCGGTGCGGCGCAGGGAGGTGCGACCGCGTTGGTCGATCGCCCCGGGTATGGCCGGGTCGTCGGGATGGCCGATCTGGACGACGGAGCAGTCGCGGGGCAAGCGCCTGGCCGCCTCAACGAAGCGCTCGGGGAACCACTCCTTGGTGCGCATGAAAAAACGGGCGGAGCGACCGGTGGTTTGCACGGCGATTTGACGCGGGGCCAGTCGGCCGGCGGCGATTTCGGCCGGGGTGAGATGCAGGCGCGGACGGAGCTCCACCTCGCCGGCATGGATGCCAGCGGCCCGGCACATCATTTCGATGATATGGCCTTTCGGGGGGTCGTCGCGCCCCTCCTGCCAGTGATTGCGGTTATAATGAGTTCGGACGACGTTCAGGCCTGAGTTCTGGAGTCGGCTGATCAATTCGTCGTTGCACGGCAAGACGGCATCGACGTCGGGATTTTTGGAGAATAGCTCTTGGTGCGGACTTAGCATCCAGAGGACGCGCGCGCCGCGGGCCCTGAGTGCGCGAAGGACGGCGGTGCAAAGCAAGGAGTCGCCCAGCCCACCGGCGCCGAAAGCCACCACGGCGTCGGGGCGTCCTTTCATCAGGTGCCATTTAACCAGTCCAAAGTCGCGTGCGGCGCGCCAGGTGCCTCGCACCGGGTGATCGGGAGGGAAGAGTTCTCGGACCCTGAGTTTCATGCCCGGAACGGTGTTCAGGCGGGTAGTTTTTCGACGACGAGCTCCCACGAGTAAACGTCGACGCAGGGGTTTTCGTGGAGAATGCGGGTGGGGGCGACGCCTTCGAGGGCCCTCTTGGCGAAGGCGAGAGAAAAGTCGCCGTGAACGTGATGTTCGTTGTAGGGCTGGCCGGTTTTTTGGCAGTGACGCCGGTAGATTTGTTCGTCGGGGCAAAAGATTATCAGGCGTCCGCCCGGCTTGAGCACGCGCAGCCATTCGGCCAACACGGCGCGGGTATCAACAAAGTCCTCCAGCAAGTGAGAGGAATAAACAAAGTCCAAAGTCTCGTCGCGAAACCAGTGGAGTCGGGTGCAGTCGCCTCCCAGTTGAACGGGTTGGTGGCCAACGAAGGTGTAGGGCCGGGGAAAGTCCACTCGGATGGCGTGCTCGCAGATGGCGTCTCCGCCAAAGCCCAGGTCTAGACCGTAGCCGGTGCAGAAGGGGGCCAGGCGGCTGCGGCATTTGGAGGTTTCGCTGCGCCGGGGTTTCCGGCGAAGCGAATTCGGGGTGAGGCTATGCCAGAGTGGGCGCAGGGTATCTTTAATCTTGCGGATGAGCATCGGAAAATTCGCAGGCCCAGGCCGATGGGTAGCGGACGTGGCCGCCCTCGCGAAGCAGGGAGGCCGGGGTGCGCGGGCCGGGCAAAACTTCGATGAGCGCCGCGGACGGCAGGTATTGCACCGAGTGAATGTCACCGGAGCGTATACCCAGGTCTATGCGGTAAAGCCCGGGCTGAAGGTGCAAGGTATCCACCGAGGCCTGAAGCGTGCAAAATCCGGTGCGGTCGCAATCGAGTCTGGGCCCGGGCAGATCGCTTTCGAGCGTGAGGATGCGAGTGCCATCCAAGTTGGAGAAGCCGGCGCCGAAGCTTATCTCGCGTTGGGGGGAGAGGATCTGGGCGACGAGTTCGAGACGAAGGGGTTCGCCATGGCGAATCTCACGTCCGCCGTTGAGGCGAAGGCGGCGCAGGAACAACGGGCCATGGGGTGTGCCGGATGGCGCGGCGAGGTCGATATCGGCGGCATCTGCGCTTCGATCGCACTGCAGGTAGGCGTCGGTGACGGCCTGGGCGTTGCCATCGGCGCGCACGCGGCCCGCATCCAGCCAGACACACCGGTGGCAGAGGGAGCGCACGGCGGCCATGGTATGGCTGACGAAGAGCACGGTGCGGCCCCCGCCCTCGGCGACTTCACGAATCTTGCCCAGACATTTTTTCTGAAAGGCAGCGTCGCCCACCGCCAGCACCTCATCGACGATGAGGATTTCGGGTTCGAGATGGGCGGCTACGGCGAAGGCGAGGCGCACATACATCCCGCTACTGTAACGTTTGACGGGTGTATCGAGAAAACGTTCCACTTCGGAAAAGGCCACGATTTCGTCGAACTTTCGGCGAATCTCCGCGCGACTCATGCCGAGAATCGCACCGTTGAGGAAGATGTTTTCCCGTCCGCTAAGTTCGGGGTGGAAGCCGGTGCCGACTTCAAGCAACGAGGCGACGCGTCCGCGGAGCACGACGCGTCCCGCGCTGGGCTCGGTGATGCGGGAGAGAATCTTCAGCAGGGTGCTTTTACCCGCTCCGTTGCGACCGATGATACCGACCACGGCACCGGGTTGGACCTCGAAGGAAACTCCCTTCAATGCCCAAAACTCTTCTGTTTCGAAGGTGGTGCCCCAGCGGAGCTTACGCCAGGCTTTACGAGCAGTATGGTGCAGGGTGTCGCGCAGGTTATCGTGATTGGCTTCGTGTTCGATGACGTAGCGCTTGCCCAGTTCGGACACTTGTATGGCGGGCGAGTTCATGGTTGGGCGCTGGCGTCCACGGGATGGTGTCGGAGCAAGTCGGCGATTTCGCGATTGCGGGTTTGCACGCCCCAGACGAGCAGGGCGGTGAACGCGAAGCAAGCCGATGGGCGCCAGTTGCCACGGAAGGGGAGGATCCTGATTGCGGCCACCGTCAGTGTGATCAGGAAAAACACCCCCATAAAGCCGTAGTAGTAGGGCACGCGACCATGCCGGGCCCAGATTTGGTATTTTTCGGTGATTGCAATGGGCAGGTTGGGGAGGGCGGTGCAGACCAAAAAAAGTCCGAAGATCCAGTAAGACGATTTCCGATTTGGCGGTATGTGGGCCACCGCGAACCAAGCGAGGGTGCCCGCAGCGAAGCCCAAGGCCAAATCTTGCGGTCGAGAGGTGCCCGCTAATCCTTCGAAAATGGCCGGTGGCGAGCGCAGTGCAAAGATCACATCGGGTCCTCGATCGACGAAGATCTCGAAACCTGGCCAAGCGCCCAAAGTATAGCGGGTAAGCGCCACCGTGCTCTCGATCAGGTCGGCGCGGGGGCGGACGCCGTCGTAATCTCCGGCACCTAGTTTCCGCAGGCACAGATACAGGGCGACGTAGGCGAGCGTGATGGCCCCTTCTCCCCAGAGGGTGCGAATCCATCTGATTCCGGGGCGTCCGTGTGCGCGCCAGGCGATGGCGAGGTGGAGCAGCAGCCAGACGACCATCATCTCATGGCAAAGCAGGGCGATGGCCAGGAGACTGCGCCGAAGCGCCAGACGGGTTTGGCTCGCGTCGGACTCTGCGCCGATGAGGGCGGCCGAGGCGCAGGCACAGCCAAAACCGATTGGGAGTAGTGGATTGGAGAGAAACGAATTGTAGCCGTAGAAAAGCGGCAAGGTGGAGAGGAACAGAGCGGCCGCGATCGTGCCGGCGACACGGTCCTGCAAGAGCCGGCCGGTTACCCAGGCCGCTCCAAAAGCGCCGACAGCGAGGGCGGAAATCCGAACCATCTGCAGGACGAAGTCGCTCGCTTCGGCTTGTAGCCACCCGAGGAAGGCGAACTTATGCGGCGCGTAAAAACGTCCGATCGAAAAATCGAGGGCCAGGTTGCTGTAATGAATAGCGGGGTCCGACCAGCCGCTGAAGGCGGCAGAATCGTCGAAGCATGAAATCCGCAGGCCGCTGGTGGTTAGCGCCAAGCTGAGCAGCGCGCCAATCGCCAGAAAGATGGCTCCTACCTCGATGCGGGTGGCGGTGGCGGCGGTTGCGAGTCGGTTCATGTTTCGCCGGTCACGGTTAGATGACGTCGGCGAAGCGTCGTTCGACCCGACGGAAATACCAAATCCCCGTGGCCAACAGAAGACAGGCGGTGGTCAGGGTGGTGGCAACATCACGTGCTTCCAAGCTCGGTGTCCCGCCCAAGAGGCACCAGCGCATCCCGTTGACAACGGTTGTGAGCGGATTCAGCGCAAGCAGATCGCGCCAACCCGGGGTTGCTTCGGTGGAGTAGCCGATGGGGGTGACGAACAGCCCAATCTGTAACAAGAACGGGGTTATGAAACGGAAATCGCGGAAACGCACGGTCAGCGCGCTGATCCACAGTCCCGCGCCTAGAGCGATCATGAGGGCCAGAAGCACAAAGGCGGGAGTCACGAGGATTCGCCAATCGGGCGTCTGATAAAACAGGGCCACGGTCGGCACGGTGAACGCAAAAATGATCAAAAAATCAACCAACGCCACGGCCAGTGCGGAGAGCGGGACCACCAGGCGGGGGAAGTAGACTTTGCTGATCAGGTGGGAATTGCCGACCAGACTGTTTCCCGCGCCGTTGAAGGCTCCGGTGAACAATTGCCAAGGCAGGGACCCGCACAAAACCAGCAGCGGGTAGGGCACTTCGCCCGAGGACATGCCTGCCAGTTTGCCGAAAACAAAGGTGAGTAGAACGGTTTGTATGGCTGGTTGGATGATGGCCCAGCTGGCGCCGAGGACGGCTTGTTTGTAACGCACCTTTACGTCGCGCCAGGCGAGGAAGCCCGCGAGCTCGCGGTAGCGCCACAGGTCGCGCCAGTAGTTGGCCTCGGTCCGGCCGGCCTCCAGCACCGTTACTGGGGCGTCTACGCGGGCGTCGGGAGCGGAGGAATCCATGCGATGCGGACTAAAAGCAGTTTCCCGCCGTGTATCACGCTCTATTTATACCGGGCGGGGGGGCGACGGTGGTTCCGGTGCGCAGAGGATCCAGGCGCCTTTTTCGAAGTCGAGACGGGTGGCGTTCCAGCCGGGATGACGGGCCGTCCACTCGGTGATAAAGCGGGAGATTTCCTCTCGGTCGCCGTCATCGAAGAGCACGCGGGCGCCT
>CAYNUW010000013.1:18275-26010 GCA_964400455.1 uncultured Akkermansia sp.
TGGCTCAGGGTATAAAGGACTTCCCCTCGATGAACGTCGGGCTCCCAGCTGGGCGGACCGTCTATGACGACCATGTCGACGGAGGGGAGGGCGGCGAGTGACTGTGGGTCATAGGTGCGGCGAAGGGGATTTTCGACGCCGGGTTGAAGCGGGGCGTGCGTCACCTCCGCCCAGGAGCTCAGGCCGCGGCGTTCCAGCTCCGCGCGGGTCTCCGCCGCAAAGTTAACATCATGGTCGAAGGAGTGAATCTTGCCGGCTCCGATGCGGCGCAGGGCGGCGGCGGCGAGGATGGTGGAGGCGCCGCAGCCGAACTCGGCGAGGATGCGGGGGCGGCGGGCGTCGATGATTTCCAAGAGGTGGGCGGCGAAATCCGGGGATACGCGAATGCCGCCGAGTTCGGGCAGGGGAAGCGCGTGGCGGTCAAGGCGAAGGGTCAGCTGCGCCCAAGCGCGGGCGTCTTTCTGCAGGCGTCGGCGGGTATGTTCGGCCTGCTCTTGCAAGCGGCGGAAAAGCCAGAGCGGCCAGGCGGTGACGAAGCAGGACAGGGCGGCGAGGAATACGGCGAGGGAGGGGCCGAGTCCGGCGAGGCCGGCGGCCGTCCCGATTACGGCACCGGCCGTGGCGGGGGCGAGGAGGTCTTTGGGGCGCATGATTCGGCCAAGGTGGGGCTTTCCGGGAAAAAGGGAGGCACTAAATCTGCGCGAGGGGTGGCGACGGTCGAGCGAACGAGGCGGATGAATTCGGCGTGGCGCCGGGCGATCGAAATGGGCAGGTTGAGGCGATGAAGCGTGTGTTGATCCCCGATGAACGACTGGTGTGGTTTGTGGTTTTGCTCGCGCCGGTGTTGGTCTGGTCGGGGTGGGCTCCGTTCGACCGGTTCACTTGGTGGCTGGAGGTGGCGCCCGTTTTGATCGGGTTGCCCCTGGCGTGGGTGACGGCGAGGCGTTTTCCGCTGACGGGGTTGTTGTTGGCGCTGCTGTGGGTGCACGCGGTGATTTTGATCGTGGGCGGGCACTACACGTATGCGCGGGTGCCCTTGGGCGATTGGGTGGGGGAGGCCTTTGGTTGGACGCGCAACCACTACGACAAGCTCGGCCATTTCGCCCAGGGCTTTGTGCCGGCGATTTTAACGCGGGAGATTTTGTTGCGGACGTCGCCGCTGAGTGGGCGGCGGAATGCGGCTGAGGGCGATAAGCGACCGAGCCAATGGTTGGGTTTTTTGACCGTCAGTGTGTGCCTGGCCTTCAGCGCACTTTATGAACTGATCGAGTGGGCGGCGGCCGTGTGGACGGGCGAGGCGGCGGAGGATTTTCTCGGCACGCAGGGTTACGTGTGGGACACGCAAAGCGACATGGCCTGGGCGCTGGGCGGGGCCGTCTTGGCTTTGGTCGCGCTCAGCCGGTGCCATGACCGCGCGTTGGCGGCCCTGGCGGAGCGGCAGGCAGGTAAGAAAAGCTAACCCGTCGGGCCGGGGTCAGGGTTTTTTCGCCCACACCATACACCAGCCCTTGGCCTCGACCGGGCGGTTGGCGAGGGCCATGCAAGGTCCGGTTTTTTCGCCGGCCTTGCCGGTGTAGAGGGCGCAATTGGCGCAGGTGCTGCCGGCTTTGAATTGGGGATACTTTTTGGTGTCCACCGTGGCGGCATCTTTTTTGTAGCCGATGGCGGCGGCGGCGGGTTCGGTCTCGGCCACCGGGCCGTTGGGTGCGGGGGGCGGATTGGCCAGGAGGCGGGGGGCGAGGGCGCAGGCGCCCAGGGCGAGGGGGGCGAGTTTCAGGAAGGAGCGGCGGGAGGTATGCATGTTCGCGGGAGGGGTTGGTCGTGGACGGTCTCGGTCGAGTCGGCGGCCGATGAGGTGGCAGGTAGTTGGTTGAAGGTCGGTCGGGCGAGACGGGAACGAGCACGCGAGGCAGTCAGACGTTCAGCTTAACAAGCGGATTAGAAGTCTTCGCGACGGTTGCGCATTTTTTGGCGTTATTGGGTGGTGTTGGTGTTTTTGCAGTCGTGGAGTGGGGAGAAGGGTGACGATTACGGCGCGGGTTTAGCCACGGGTTGGCCGGCGTCCTGCCAGGCGGAGAAGCCGCCGGCGTTGGCGGTGCGGAAGCCCTCGGATGCGAGCAGGCGGGCGGCGATGCCGGAGCGGTTGCCCGAGCGGCAATAAAGCACCAGTTCGCGATCGCGATTGGCGGCGAGCACGGGCGCCCAGGCGGTGCGTTCGCCCTGGAGGTCGCTGAGCGAGAGGAGTTGAGCCCCGGCGACGGTTCCGGCGCGCCATTCGGACGATTCACGGACGTCGATGAGCAGTGCGCCGTCGGCGACGCGGCGGGCGGCCTCCTCGGGCGAGATGATCTCGCCGGCGACCATCCGTTTAACGATGAAGAGCGCGGCAAGGGCCGCCGCGCAGAGCAGCAGGATTTTCATCGAGTTGGGTTTTTAAGTTCAGGGTTTCTCCCGGCGGCAGGTGCTCAGGCCGAGCAGTGGATAGGCGGGGCAGAAGCGCACGGCGGCGGTAAGCAGAGGCACGAGTCCGGCCAGCCCCCACCAGGATTTGAAGTAGAGGCCGGCGCCAAGGATGGCGAGGCCGGCGAGGACGCGGAGGAGACGGTCGAGGGAACCGATGTTGGGTTTCATTTGGATTTGGTTGGTGGAGGGAAAAGAGCGTGCGTGTCGGTGGTTCAGCTGGCGGGTGCCTCGGTGTGACGCTGGCTCATGTAGTAGAGCACGGGCACGGCGAGGCGGCTGATGAGCAGGGAGGCGATCTCGCCGGCCATGAGGCTAATGGCGAGGCCCTGGAAGATGGGGTCGGCAAGGATGACCGACGCACCGACCACGACGGCCAGGGCGGTGAGCAGCATGGGGCGGAAACGAACCGCGCCGGCCTCGACCACGGCGTCGCGCAGGGGGAGTCCATGAGCGCGGCGAAGCTCGATAAAATCCACAAGAATGATGGAGTTTCGCACCACGATGCCGGCGCCGGCCATAAAACCGATCATGGAGGTGGCGGTGAAAAACGCGCCCATGGCCCAGTGGGCGGGCAGGATGCCGATGAGGGAGAAGGGTATGGCGGCCATGACGACCAGCGGCGTCACGTAGCTGCGAAACCAGCCGACCATGAGCATGGCGATGAGCACGAGCACGGCGGCGAACGCGAGACCGAGGTCGCGAAACACCTCGAGGGTGATGTGCCACTCGCCGTCCCACTTGAGGGCGGGTCCGAGATCTGCGGCGGGAGTGGTGAGGTGGTGGATGGGCAGGCGGGCCTCGGGGCCTCCATAGTCGCGGGCATCCAGGTCGCGCAGGGCGAGATGGAGGGGGATGAGGGCGTAGGCGGGGCTTTCGATTACTCCGGCGACGTCGGCGGTGACGTAGGTGACGGGGCGGAGATTTTTACGGTAGAGTGAGCGAGGGCCGGTCTCGGGGACGAGTTTTACCAATTCGGAGAGGGGCACGGGAGCGGCGGAGGGATCGCGGGCAGAGCGCACCGTCAAGGCGAGCAGGGAGGCGGGGTCGGCGCGGTCGCGGGGGGCGAGTTCGAGGATGACGGGCAGGTCTTCGCGTTCGTGGGGTAGGCGGAGCAGGTCGACAGCCGAGCCCTGGGCGGCGAGCGAGAGCACGCGGGCGGCGTCGGCCACGGAGACGCCGTGGAGGGCGGCGAGGTCGCGATCGACTTCGTAGCGCAACTTGGGTTGGTCGGCCTCGACATACCAGTCGATGTCCACCACGCCGGGGGTGTTTTCGAGGCGGCGACGCACCTCGCGGGCGAGAGCGAGGCGGGCGGACTCGTCGGGGCCGTAGATCTCGGCGACGAGGGATTGAAGGACGGGCGGGCCGGGGGGCACCTCGGCGACGGCGACAGCGGCGCCGTGGCGGGTGGCGATGGGAGCGACGAGTTCGCGGGCGCGTTTGGCGATGGCGTGGCTCTGGTCGGCGCGTTCGTGTTTGGGGACGAGGTTTACCTGGAGGTCGGCGACGTTGGGGCCGCGGCGAAGGAAGTAGTGGCGGACGAGGCCGTTGAAGTTGAAGGGTGAGGAGGTTCCGGCGTAGATCTGGAAATCTCGAACCTCGGGCAGGGTGCGGAGGGCGGTGCCCATCTCGGTGGCGATGGCGGTGGTTTGTTCGAGCGAAGTGCCTTCGGGAGCGTCGATCACGATCTGGAACTCCGATTTGTTGTCGAAGGGCAGCATCTTGATCGTGACCGCGCCGGTGAATACGAAGGCAACGGCGCCGAGCAAAAGGACCGCGATGCCGCCGAGGAAGGCCCAGCGGATGCGCGGCCGGTCGAGCAAGGGGTCCATGACGCGGTGGTAGAGTCGGGTGAACCAGTCGTCCGGCGCGTGGTCGGGATCGTGGGCAGGGGCATTGCTGGCGAGCGAGGCGGCGCGGCGGCGGAGCACACGCACGGCGGCCCACGGGGTGATGGTGAAGGCGATGGCGAGGGAGAACAGCATCGCGGCGGTGGAGCCCACTGGAATAGGACGCATGTAGGGGCCCATGAGGCCACCGACGAAGGCCATGGGGAGAATGGCGGCGATGACGGCCCAGGTGGCGAGGATGGTGGGGTTGCCGACCTCGTCCACTGCTTCGAGGGCGACGCGGGCGAGGGGTTTGGTGTCGCCGCCGGGAAGGCGGAGGTGGCGGACGATGTTTTCCACCACTACGATGGCGTCGTCCACCAGGATGCCGATGGAGAAGATCAGCGCGAAGAGAGTGATGCGGTTAAGCGTGTAACCGTAGAGGTAAAATACCAACAAGGTGAGGGCGAGGGTGGTGGGGATGGCGAGCAGGACGACGAGGGATTCGCGGAAGCCGAGGAAGAGCAGGATGAGCAAGGCGACGCCGAAGACGGCGATGCCCATGTGGAGGAGGAGCTCGTCGCTTTTTTCGGCGGCGGTGTGACCGTAGTCGCGGGTGATGGTGACGGAGACCTCGGAGGGGAGCAGGGTGCCGCGCAGGGCCTCGACGCGGGCGAGGGCGCGTTCGACCACGGTGATGGCGTTGGCTCCGGGGCGCTTGGCGAGACTGATGGTGACGGCGGCCTCGAAGCCGCCGGAGGAGGAACCGTGCAGCACGTAGTGGTCGGGCTCGGCGGCGGTGTCTGCGATGGTGGCGACCTCGCGAAGGCGCACGGGGCGGCCGGCGCGGGTGGCGACGACGGTTTCGCCGAGTTCGGCTGCGTCGCGCAGGTGGCGGCCGGTTTCGAGCAGGGTCTCGGTATTGGCATAGGGGCGGGAGCCGGCGGGGCCTTGGTGGTTGGTGGCGCGGAGCGCGGGGGCGAGGTCGTCGAGGGTGAGGCGGTGGGCGGCGAGGGCGGCGGGATCCGGGTGGATGAGCACGGCGCGACGGGCCCCGCCGATGAGGGTGGTCTCGGCGACGTCGGGCACGGTTTTCATCGCGTCCTCGACTTGGGTGGCGAGGCGGCGCAGGGTGAGGTGATCGAGGGTGGCGCTGTGCAGGGTGAGAGCGAGCACGGGCACGTCGTCGATGGTGCGGGGTTGCACCAGCGGAGCGGAGGCGCCGGGCGGCATACGGTCGGCGTGCATACGCAGCTTGTGATCGAGGCGCACGAGGGCGGCCTCGATATCGGTGCCAACCACGAAGCGCGCGATGATGAGGGCGCGGCCGGGCGAGGAGGTGGAGTAGAGGTATTCCACGCCGGGGATTTCCCACAGAAGTTTTTCCAAGGGACGAGTGAGACGATTCTCCACTTCGGAGGGTTCGGCGCCTGGGAGGGAGACGAAGACATCGATCATCGGGACCTTGATCTGAGGTTCCTCCTCGCGGGGTAGGGAGAGCACGGCGAACAGGCCGAGCAGGATGGAGGCGAGGACGGCGATGACGGTGAGCTTGGACCCTACAGCGGCGGCGGCGAGACGTCCGGCGAGGCCGAAGCGTTCGGAGGCCGAAGGGGCGGAAGAGGGAGGAGTCGGATTCATCGGACAAGCTCCACGGGGCTGCCGTCGCGCAGGAGGGCGGCGGGTTGGAGGACGACCGTTTCGCCGGCGGAGAGGCCGGCGACGATGCGGACCTGATCGCCGGTTGTGCCGTCGGTTTTGACGAGACGCAGGGCAGCGCGGTTTTGGCTGACGACAAACACCTGTTCCATCTGGCCGTTGCGGCGCAGGGCTTCGGCGGGCATGCCAAGGTATTGGGTGGTGCCGGCGGGCCAAGCGGCGCGGGCGTAGGCGCCAAAGTCGGCGGGCAAGTCGGCCGGAAGTTCCACTTTCACGAGGCGGGTGCGAGCGGCCGGGTCGATTGCGGATGAGATTTCGACGAGGCGGCCGAACGCGTCGTTAGGGCCAACGCTGACTCGGATAACGGTGCCGACGGTGGGCACGGGAAGTGAAGCGGGGAGGTCCAGTTCGGCACGGCGGATGGAGCGGTTTTCGAGCTCGAAAAGCGGAGCGCCTGGGGTGGCGAGGTCGCCGGCGTTGACGAAGCGCCGGGTGATGACGCCCTCGAACGGAGCGGCGACGCTGGCGTGGGAGAGCAAGGCTCGGACTTCGGCGGTGGCGGCGGTGGCGGCGCGCAGTTGATCCTTCAGGGCGCGGACGTTGTCGGCGGCGGCGGCACCCTGTCCGAGCAGGCGAGTGTCGCGGGCGAGGTCGTTGGCGAGCCGGGTTTCGGCGGCTTCGGCCTGGGCGAGGCGGGCGTGCAGATCGGCAGAGTCGAGTATGACGATGATTTCACCGGCGAAAACGGAGCGACCGAGCTCGAGATCGGCGCGCTCGACTCGGGCAAGGAGTCGCGCGGCAACTATGGCGTGCGCGGCCGGGCGAACGGTGCCGGTGACGGAGTGGTGGCGCGTCGAGGAGTGAAGTTGCACCACGGCGGTCGAGACCGGGACCGGGGTGGCGGTGGGCGCCTGCGCATCACGGTGGGAGGTTCGGGCGCAACCGCTGGCCGACAACAGCAGGACCAAGCCGAGAAAAAGTGAGGACGGGCGCATGGGATTTTAGCGCTGGGAGGTGAGCATGCGGTCGCCGGCGCGGTGCACCCAGCCCAGTCGATGGGCCAGCCACTCGGGTGGACAGAAGCCGGTGAAGGCCGACTGGATGAGGTTGAGCGCGACAAACGCGGTCAGGCCAAGCCAAGCGAGGTGGACGACAACAGCGAGAGTGAGGCTGAGCAGGATGATCAGACCGGCGAGGACGCGAACAAAGGCTTCGGATTTCATGATTGACTATATGCGCATGTAATCAAACACTTGAGGTTATGTCAAGGGTTTGTTTGCTGTTACGCATGAGTAAAAAGCACCGTCCGATGTCGGAGGAGGCCCTGGCACTGGTTGCGCGTCGTTTCGCGGTATTGGCGGAGCCGATGCGATTGCGTTTACTGCAAGCGCTGATTGAGGGGGAGAAGTCGGTGGGCGTGTTGGCGGAAGCCGCTAACGGGACGCAAGCGAACGTGTCGCGTCATCTGCAGACCTTGTCGGATGCGGGCATGGTGAAGCGTCGCAAGGAGGGTTTGTTGGTGTTTTACTCGATCGCGGATCCGTCGATTTTTGAGCTTTGCGCCTTGGTGTGCGGAAGTTTGGAGAAGCAGTTGGCGCAGCGAGCGGCGGTGCTGGGTTGAGCGAGGGGTAGTCTGGAGGGAGTGCGAATTGTTTGGTGAGCCGGGGCCGAGAAAAAATTCCAAAAACCGCTTGCCAAGGGAGGAGCGGATACGCTGTGATTTCCCTCCCGTCAGTTTTACGGGCTCTTAGCTCAGTTGGTAGAGCGCCTCAATGGCATTGAGG
>CAYNUW010000014.1:0-17144 GCA_964400455.1 uncultured Akkermansia sp.
GTGGAGCTCTCCACCGAGTTGGCGGGTGGTCCTTTTGGGGCGGAGACGGACTACTACCGCACGGAGCTGCGCGGTTCGCAGTATTTCAACACCTTCGAGACGCTGAACCAGGTCTGGTCGCTGATCGGCCGGGTGGGCGTGATCGACAACTACGGTGACAGCTCCGACGTGCCCTACTTCGACCGCATGTTCCTGGGCGGCCCGAACACGCTGCGCGGTTTCGAGTATCGGGAAGTGGGTCCGAAGGATGAAGTGGGGGCGCCGGCGGCAGGCGCGTTGCCGGCGGTCCCGGCCACCTACCGCCCCATCGGTGGCAAGAGCTACGGCATGTTCAGCACGGAGTATTCCTTCGAGGTGGTGCAACCTTTGCGTTTGGCCATGTTCTACGATGCTGGTTTCGTGAACACGGACGAGTGGGACTTTGATGCCTCGGGCTACAATGATAACTTCGGCTTTGGCATCCGCCTGATGGTTGGTGGGGCGCCGCTCAGCCTGGATTTTGGTCTGCCGATCACTACGACCAAGAATGCCAACGGGACGGACAACGATGATGGATTACAGTTTAACTTTTCCTTTGGCACCCGCTTCTAATTCGCCTGTCTTCCTTTTCTAGCCCCGCGCCCCACTCATTTCTTCCATCATACTTAGCATGAAAAAATTCATCGCCTCCCTATGCGCCATCGCCGCTTTCGCCGGCTTGGTCGTTTCCTCCGCGTCGGCCCAGCCCGCGATTAAAATCGCCGTGGTGGACATGGCCAAGCTGCTCGACAGCCACCCCAAAACCGAGGAGCAGAACAACAAATTGAAAGCCGACGAGGCGAAGGCCAACGAAGAGTTGGAAAAAATCAACAAGGAGGGTCAGACCCTGGTGGAACAGCTCAAGGAGATGGAGGAGCAGGGGAAGAATCCCGGTCTTAACGAAGAGGCCAAGGGCAAGCTCCAGGGCGACATGCGCACCAAGATTGAAGATATTCAGCGCAAACAAAACGAGGTGCAGTCCTTCCGCACCAATACGCAGCGTTCCCTCCAGCAGCGCATCCAGAACTTCCGCAAGTTGATGTTCGAGGAGATCACGGTGGTGGTGAATGAAGTGGCGCAAAAGCAAGGTGCCACCCTCGTGTTCGATAAGTCCGGACCGTCTTTGCTGGGCATACCTACCTTGGTTTATTCCGATCCCGCCTTCGACATCACCGAAGAGGTGCAAAAGGAAATCGCCAAGAAGGCCGCCACGCCCTGAGTCGAGTAACGGTTAGCTTGTCCCGGCCGGTCAGCCTGACCGAGCGGGGCGAGTGTTCTGGCGAGACAGTAGGTTCCGCCGTTCGAGCGCGTTGTCCCCAAACTTTTGGGGTCACGCGCTCGAATCGTTTTTAACCGGAGACTGCGATTGTTTCGGGGCGTCTCACACTTCGCGGCAGAAGGTTCGCTCGTCGCGTCGCCTCCGGGGCCAGCACTCGCCGAGGGCGGGCCGGGGATTCCTCAACGAGCAAACAAATCAGCAGCTCGTGCGATGGTCAGCCGCCATCTCCGTCCTTGGCTCGGGTCGCTCTATCTATTGCTGGGCGGCTTTAGCCAAGTTGGCGGCGGGAAACTCCAGCAAGGCGAGGGTGCCCGGGGTCTCCGGCGGGTGGTTGGGGGCGGCCGGGGATTGGAGGCGTAGGGTGCCGCCGCAGCGGGCGACATGCAGTCGCACAAGTTGGAGGCCCATTCCGGTGCCGAGTTCATGAGCGGTGCCGGGACGGGACGGGAGAGGGCCCGGTTGATCGAGGCGGCACAGCAGGTCCGCCGGCAGGCCGATGCCATCGTCGATGACACGCAGTTGCACAGAGGGCGCGGTGGTTGGTGGGTTCTCGGGTAGCTGGTCGGTGACGACTGCCTCGATGCGGACCCGGCCGCCCGGACGGGTAAACTTTATCGCGTTGGAGAGAAGGTTGTTTAAGATGTTATGGACGAGAACGACCCGGTGGGCGAGCACGGTCAGGCCGGCGGGGGCGACGCTTAGCAGTTGGAGGCCTTTGGCGCGGGCTGCGGGTTCAAGCAGGCGGAGCGATAGCTGTATGGCCTCGGCGACGTCCACGGATTCCAGCCGAAGAGGTTGGTCCTGCGCCAGCAGGGACCGGTATTCCGCGACGTGGTCGATGAGTTCGAGAGCGGATTGAGCGGCCTGGCGGGCGAGGTCGTGGTAGGGAGCGAGGACGTCTCCGGGGTTATCCGGAGAGAAGTGGGTGAGCAGCGTGTGGGCGGAGCCGACTGAATTGCGCAGGTCGTGGCACAAGACACGGAGCAGGGCTTGTTGCTCAAGCGATTGTTTCTGGAGCTCGATTTGGCGCCGGTGGCGTTCGAGCGCCCCGCGCACCCGCTGGATGAACTCGGCGGGGAAAAAGGGTTTGTCGATGTAGTCCACGCCGCCGGCGCGGAGGGCGTCGAGGCGGGTCTGGGGCTTGGCGTGCTCGGAGAAAAAAACCACCGGAACATCCTCGTGGTCGGGACGGGCCTTGAGGCGTAGGCACGCGTCGATGCCGCACTCGTCCCCCAAGACTATGTCGAGCAGGTAGAGGTCGGGAGGAGATGCGATTTCGAGCAGTTCGCCGATATTGGCACAGAGGATGACCTCGGCGGCGAGTTGGTGCTCGAGCAAACGACGCAGCAAAGTGCGAGTGATGTGATTGTCGTCCAAAACCACGAGGCGGGCGGGGGCCTCGGGCGTTTTTCGGGGGGCCAACATGGGATCCTGGCGTTACTTGTGTCCGAGGGAGGCAGAGACGGACAAGCAATTGCGGCGGGCTTGTTCGACGAGGTGGCCCAGTTCTTCATCGTCCCAGTTTTGTTCGCGGGGGAAGGGATGGTCGGGAATAAGATTCCAGGCGCGATTGATGGCGAGGCCGTTGTGGTGGGCGAGGTCCTGGGCGTAGGAGAGCAGGCGAAGCAGGGGATCGGCGGCGCGGGCGTCGCCCGAGTGTTGATCGGCGATGCGTTGGTAGACGGCCGGGGTGAATTTCCACTTTTTTAGCAGGTAGGCACCGGCTTCGTCGTTGCGAAAGCCGAGCACCAGAGTTTCCCATTCTTCGCAGGGGAGCGAGGCGTCCCAAAAGACCTCGACCTTGGCCTGGGCGAGCAAGTCGTTGATGACGACTTTTCCAATACCGTGCAGCAGGCCTACGAGGTAGGCATCGTCCTCGGCCAGGCCCAGCCGTCTCGAGCAGGCTTCAAGGAAGACGCCGCAGAAGTAGCTTTGGGTCCAGTAGTCGTTGGCGGATATGCCATAGGCGCCGAGGTCGCGCATGAAGACCTGCTTGGAGAGGGCGGAGCCGACGAGGTTGAGCACGCCCTTGAAGCCGACCTTGACCAAGGCGTCTTGAACGGTGGCCACGCGCAGGCCGCCGATCCCGTAGTGGATGCTGTTGCTGAGACGAATGGCGGTGGCGGCGAGGGTGCCGTCGGTCTTGATCAGGGCGGCGAGTTCATCGACGCCGTTGTTGGGGTCGCGCAACAAGGTGCCCAGTCTGGCCAGGACGGCGAAGTTGCCATGCAGGGTTTCGATCTTCTCGAGCGCCCGGCGGTAAGTTTCGCGGGCGGCGGCAGGGCTGGGTTGCGGCGACGACATGGCGGCGTGAGTCAGGCTAGCTTGGCGGCTGGTGGTAGCGGGAAAAGCATAAAGAGCGTGCGGCCGGCATCCTCGTGTCCGCAGTCTTGGGTGAGCGAGCGGATTAACTGCAGGCCCAGGGAGATATGGTCGGGATCACGGCTGGGCGGGGGTTGCCGGGGGTCAAAGCCGGCGCCGTCGTCGGTGACGTGGGCGAGGACGTGGCGAGCGGTGGGATCGAGGCTGACGCTGATGTGCACTCGGCGGGCGGGGTCATGCCGGCAGCCGTGGTCAAGGGCGTTGAGCACGGCTTCGCGGAGGCAGAGAGGCAGGTCGTGGGCCAGGCTGGTCCCGACTTCGCCGAGTGCCACCGAGACGAAGCGCTGCCAGGCGGCGTGCAAGTGATCGATCTTTGAGGCGGAGTCGCCGGGCAAGGTCTCCTGGTGAACCGGCAGCCAGAGGCGATCCGTGCCGTCGCGGGCAAGACCCCAGCGAAAGTGACAGACGACGATATCGTCGGTCGCTTCGGCCAGAACGGTGGAGTGGAGGGATTGTGGCGGCTCGGTGAGGACGCGATGGGCGAGCGCGAGAGCGGGAACTCCGAGGCGCTCGGCGTGTTCTTCGAGGCCGTCGCTCCACAGCCAGATCTGGCCGTGGTCGGCGATGGTGGTTTTGGCGTGAGCGGGTTCGGTGGAGGGAAACCAGCCGAGGGCGGAGCCGCCCGGGGCGAGTGGTTCGACGCGTCCGCTGGCGTCGGCGAGACGGGGAGCCGGGCAGCCAAAGTTAAGCACTTGAACGTTGCGTGCGCCGAGGTCGATTTCGAGCAGACAAGCGCTCAGGGAGGTGCCGACGGTGAAGTCGTTTGGGTCGTTCCAGTCTTCGCAGAGAAAGCGGTTGAAATTCTCGGCGATGGCAGCGGCCGAGGCGGTGCCGCGCGCCATGCCCTCGATGATGCCTTGGAAGTAGGCGGAGACGAAGCCCTCCTTGAGGCCGTGTCCGGAGACATCACCCAGGGCGAGGAGCAGGCGGTCGTCGGCGAGCGGGGTGGCTTTGACGAAGTCGCCGCCGGCTTCGCTGATGGGGTAGAAGCGGGTGGTGAGGGAGAGGCCGGCGGGGTGGCGGGCGAGGGCTGTGGCGGCGGGCCGGGTGAGGCGTGCGTTGATGTCGGCTACATCGCGCAGTCGGCGGTGGGCGGCGGTGCGGGCGGCGCGTTTGCGGTGGGTGTCGGCCGCGGCTTCGAGGGTGCGCAGGACGGCGGCGAGGTCGAAAGGTTTGTCGAGGAACTCCACCGCGCCGCCGCGAAGGGAGGCGGAGACGAGTGCGCGTTCCTGGTTCCCGGTCATGATCACGGTCGCGGTGTCCGGGCTGTGTCGATTTAGCCAGGCGAGCAGGCCGAGCCCGTCGAGCCGGGGCATCTGCACGTCGGTGAAGACGATGGGCCAGGTATTTTCCGCGCCGGAGGAGATGGCATCCACGGCGGCCTGACCGTCCTCCACGGAGCGAACGGGTGCGCCGATGGATTCCAACATGAGCACGAGCATCTCGCGGGAGAGCGGGTCGTCGTCCACGACGAGGACGGGTGGTCGGAGGGTGGGTAGTGGGGAACTGGAGGAGCTCACGGGGGTGGAGGGGGTGAAATCGTGGGGAGTTCGAGTGCGGCGACGGTATCGGTCACCGACTGGAGGAAGGATTTTGCGGCGTGGGCGCAGTCGGCTCCGGAACGGAGTGACGATTCCAGCGCCTCGATGGCGGCGGCGAGTGGGCGGGCGGAGAGGTTGCGGGCGGCGCCCTTGAGATTGTGCAGTTCGCGGAGCGCTTTTTCGCGATCGTTGTTTCGCAGTGCGTCGCCGATGGAGACTCCGGCCTGTTCCAGCTGGGCGCGAAACTTCGGCAAAATGCGTCGGGCCAGGGCTTCGTCCCCGAGGAAACGGCGTAGAAGCTCGGTCTGATCGATGAAGAGTGCGGAGGCAGGCGGCGGGAGGGCTGGCTCCGCCGGAGTGGGGGGTGGGGACTGATGAGTGCGGGTGAAGCGCTGAACGACGTCGAACAGGATTTGTGGGGAAATGGGTTTGGTGAGGTAGTCGTTCAGGCCGGCGGCCAACCCGGCGGCGCGGTCCTGAGGCAGAGCGTGAGCGGTCAGGCCGACGACGGGGGTGGTTGGGTCGGGCCGGGCCCCGGGTGGTGAGGCACGGAGTGCGCGGGTGGCGGCGAGGCCGTCCAGCACCGGCATTTGGATATCCATCAACACCAGATCGTAGTCCCGGGCGGTGAGCGCATCGAGGGCGGCCTGGCCGTGATCAACCACATCAGGGCGCAGGCCAATCCGGGCGAGGAGTCCGGTGACGACCTGTTGGTTGATGGGATTGTCCTCCGCCAGGAGAACACGACCAGAGGACGGATGCGTGGTGGGCGTGAACGGGGTGCTCACTGCGCTTTGGGCGACAGGCTCCGGTGGCGGGGCCGGGGAGGAGGGGCGAGGTTTGGCACGGGCACCGGCATAGATCCGGCGGTCGCAGCGGCGCAGATGCCAAAGCAGGGCGGGAGCGTTGGGGTCGGTGTGGCGCAATGGGAGCTGGATTTCAGCCTTGTCTTCGCCGAGGCCGGACAGTGCGGCGCGGAGGGAGGGGGCGTCATCGCGCACGATGAGGTCGGTGAGCAGGCGGCCTTCGAGTGCGGTTCGCGAGTGGCCGAGGATGTCTGCCAGTTCGCGGTTGGCGCGCAGGATTCGACCTTCGAGGTCGGTCAGGCAGAAGGGGTCGACGCCGGCCTCGAGCAGGTTCTCTAGTTCCCTCTCGATATCACGCAGGGCGTTTTCGGCGCGCAGACGATCGGTCACGTCGGCTCCGAGGGCCAAAATCTCTGAGACTGTGTCATGATCGGAGAAAAAGAGGGTGGTTTGCCATTCGATCACGACCCGCCGTCCCTCTGCGGTATGAGTTTCTTGGGTGATGCGTTCACCGGAGCGCTTGTCCGTGAGAAGTCGTGCAATTTGGGCGCGGGCGGTTTCGCGGAAGCGCTCTGGCAGGACATGGTAGAAGGAGGCGCCAAGGAGGCGGGATTCCTCCTGGCCGAAAAAGCGGCAGTAAGGCGGGTTGACGAAGGTGATCGTGCCATCCGGCAGGAAACGACAGACCAGGTCGCGTTGGTAGCGCACGATGGACTGCAGGCGGTTCTCCGCGGTGCGCAGGGCGAGTTCGGCTTCGTGGCTGGCGGTGACATCCTGGGCGAAGCCGGTGATGAGACCCGGCTCGCCGGGTTTGGGCAGGCCGCAGAGGCGCACCCAGCGAGTGGAGCCGTTTTCCCGGAGCAGACGGCACACCAGGTCGAATTGTTCGCCGTGGGCCAGGGCGCGCTCGAAGGCGATGCCGAGGCGGGCGGCGTCGGCCGGGGTGTAGAGCTCGAACAGGGCTTGCGGAGATCGGGAGGTGGTGGAGGTGAGACCGTGCAAGCGGAGTAATTCCCCGCTCCAGTGAAAGGAGCCGTCGGGCTGAAGATCCCAACCGCCGAGGTGGGCCAGCGCTTCGGCGGCGGCGAGGCGAGCGGAGAGGCGGCGCAAGGTGACCTCGACGGATTTGAGTGCGGTGACGTCGTGGTGGAGCAAGATGGCGCCGGAGTCCTCTTGATCGCCCAGCGGAAGCGCGTTCACGGCGAGCCAGCGCAGTCCTGAACCGGTCGCGAAGCGGAGTTCCCCGTGCCAAGAGTCGCCGTCGGGGGTGGTGCGAGCGAAGGCGGCGGGCAGGTCGTCGGCCGGTTCGGCGTCCGCCAGCAATTGCCGGTAGTCGGTGCCGACCAGGTGTTCGCGGCTTTGGCCGACCAGGGCGGCGAACCGGGGGCTGGCATCCACGATCCGGCCTTCTCGATCAAGGCTGACCGCGCAGGCGAAACGCTCGTGGGCGATGCGAAGACGATCGCGTGAGGCGTAGGCGGCGCTCAGGTCCCGAGAGGCGGAGCGCAAGGTCGCGTCGAGCAGGCTGATTTCATCCGTCTGGTCGGAGGGAGAGGTTTGGGGTGCGACAGGCAGGTGGCATCGGGTGAGATTCTCCAGCGGGGCGAACACTTCGCGGCGGAGCACCCGCAGGGTGTATCCGAGGAGCGCGGACAGGGTCAGTCCGTAGGCTGCGATGCTCAGCCAAGCGGTTTGGCGGGCGGCTTGGCGGACCGGGCCTGAGTCCATCCCGATGATGACCCGGGCGGGGTAGTTGCGCAGGGAGTCACGGCCGGGCATTTTCAGGGCCAGTGAAGCGACGAGCGGATCGGCGGCGAAGACGGCGGGCGCCAGAGTGCGAAGCAGCGCAGCGGCGGATTGCCGCGCCGGCGCGGCATGACCGATCCAGTCCGAGGGGGCGGCCGCGAGGATGGTTTCCTCCCGGCCGCCGGCGATAAGCACGAAAGTAACTCCGGGTTCGGCGGCGGCGGTGAAGACCATACGTTGCAAGCCTTCCTGGTCGGCGAAAGATTCGGCGTAACTGCCCATGGCGCGAGCGATGGAGAGAGCGTGGCGCCGCGCGGAGCTTTCCTGGTGACGGCCGACCGCCCAATAGATGCCGACGGCACCGACGCCGAAGAGGGCCAGGGCGGCGAGGGCGAGGGGGCGAAAGGTTTTCCAAGCCAGGGATCGGTCCTGGGGGGGAGGTATCATAGCGAGGCCTCCGCCGACGCGACGAAGTGGTCGGTGTAGTAGGTGGCGGCGGCGATGGGCCGTTCGATCAAGCCGAGGCGGGAAAACAAACGGGAGACTTCATCGAGCCTGGGCTCGATGGCGCGTTCGGACAGCAGACGGCGCTGGTCGCCGGCACGCATGATTTTCAGTTCGTTTTCCAGCGAATGGCGCAGCGCCTCGGGCGTGATGCGCGCGCGCGCGGCCATGGCGGGCAGGGCGGTTTCCGGTGAACCAACGGCATGGTTCTGGGCCTTGAAAAAAGCCTGCACAACCGCCGCCACGTCGGCTGGTCGGGTGCGGACGGTATCGGCGCCAAAGGCCAACACGTCGAGGATCTCGCCGGGGGCCCGGGAGCTGTCGTAAACAACGTGCGCCAGACCGTCGGAGGTGAGCCGGGCGGCCAGGGGTTGGTAAGTGACCAGGGCCTCGAGCCGGCCGTCACGGCAGGCTCGATCGAGGGCGGTGAGATCGGCGGTGACAAGTTCGATGTCATCGAGTCCGAGGCCCGCTTCGTTCAGGGCGCGGTTGAGCAGCTGGACGCCCAGGGTGCCGGGTTCGACGCCGATGCGGCGGCCGCGCAGGGAGGCCAGGTCGGTGATGTCAGCGCGGGCGAGCAGCACGTCGGCACCGGATGAGTAGTCGGTGACGGCGACGACTTGCAGGGGGTGGGCTGCGCGCGGGGCGGCGAGCACGACCTCGGCGAGGGTGCAGGTGACGCCCTGCACGTCGCCGCGTTCGTAGGCGAGGCGAACGTCGCCGACGGTGGCGAATTCGATCAGTTGCGGTGGTGGGCCGGCCTCGGCGAGGTAACCCAGGTTGGCGGCCAGATGCAGATACTCGTATCCGGGCCACGCGCAAAACCCGATGCGCAGGGGGGCGCGCGGGCGGCGACAGCCCGCGGTGGCGGCGAGCAGGAGTGGGAGCAGGGCGATGAACCGGCGGCGGGGTATCATGGCTGCGGAGCGGAGGAGGCCTTGGTGATTTCGGGCAGTGCGGCGACAAACTCGCCGGCGCGGGCGAAAAGGCGTTGGCGGGCTTCGGCGAGCGCTTCCTGGTCGCCGCCGCGTAAGGCGCTTTCGGCGGCGGCCGCGGCGGCCCGGACAGGGCCGGCCCCGATGTTGGCGGCGGCACCTTTCAGGGTGTGGAGGGCCCGGGCGGCCGTCTCGGCGTCACCGTTATCCAAGGCGGAGCGGGCTTCATCGATGTGGCGGACGAGACCGGGGGCGAGGTTGGCGAGCAGGGTGCGCGTCATTTTCTCGTCCCCCATGAGGCGGGCGCGCAGGCCGGCGATGTCGATCGGCGGTTCGGCCTCGACGGGAGTTGGTTCGGGACGGAGCGGAGCGGAGGCGAGGGTGAAGGGGATCTCGACTCGAAACGCCGCCCCGCGGCTTTGGGCGGTTTCGACCGACACGTCGCCGCCGAGCAGGCGGGCCAGGTCGCGGGAGAGGGCCAGACCCAGGCCGGAGCCGCCGTGGGAACGAGTCAGCGAGGTGTCCACTTGCGAAAACTTTTGGAAGAGGCGGTCGAGTTTCTCGACCGCTATGCCCGGACCGGTGTCTCGGACTTCAATGCGCAGCAGGACGGTTGCCGGATCCGGAGCGGGGGCGGAGGTGGCGGCGAGCACGATTTCGCCTTTTTCGGTGAACTTGACCGCGTTGCCGAGGAGGTTGTCGAGGATCTGGCGGAGACGCAGGGCGTCTCCGACGACGGATTCCGGCAGGTCTTTGGTTTCAAGCCGGAAAGCAAGGCTCTTGGCCTTTGCTTGGGGCCGCAGCGTGCTCGCGATCGAATCGAGCAAGTCCCGGGGGGAAAACGCTTCGGCGACGAGTTCAAGCCGGCCGGCCTCCACGCGGGAGAGATCGAGCAGGTCGTTGACCAGACGCAGCAGGTTGCGTCCGCTGGACTCTATGCCCCGCACCCAGGAAACTTGTTCGGGGTTGAGGCGGGTTTGGGCCAGGAGGCCGACGAGCCCGAGCACACCATTGAGCGGGGTGCGTATTTCGTGGCTCATGTTGGCGAGGAACTCGGATTTGGCGCGGTTGGCGGCGTCGGCTTGGCGCGCGAGTTCGCGGGCTTCTTCCGTGGCGATGGCGAGGGATTCGGCGGAGGTCTTGGCCTCGTGAATGTCCACGTGGCTGCCGACCATGCGGGCGGGGGCGCCTTCGGGAGTCCAGGCCAGCACACCGCCGGAACAGCGCACCCAATGCCACGAGCCATCGCGGCGTCGCCACCGAATCTCGGTGAGGTAGGGTCGGCGGCCAGTCGATTTTACGTGGCCGTCCAGAATCTCAAGAGCGCGGGCCAGGTCCTCGGGATGGGCGTGAGTCCGCAGAGTGTCCGGATGGTTGGGCAGTTCCACATCCTCATAACCAAGCATACGTTTGAGGCCGGGGCTGAAGTAAAGCGAACCGGCCACCATGTCCCAGTCCCAGTAGCCGGAGTGATCGGTTTCGATCACATGTTCGAGCATGCGGCGCTGATGTTCGCGTGCCTGCTCGGCTTCGTGGCGAGCGGTCACGTCGCGAGCGGCGATATAGACGCGCCGGTCGATGGCCGCGGCGCGCCATTCGATCTGGCGATAGCCGCCGTCCACGGTGCGCAGACGTAGTAGGTTGCCGCCGGCGGGCGAGCCTCGTCGCAGGTCGGCGTAGGCAAGACGCACGAAGTCGGCGTCATCGGGGTGGGTGAGTTCGATAAGGGGAGAGTTGAGCAGTCGGGAGGCGGGGTGGCCGAGGGCGTGGGTCCAGCCGGAATTGAGCCGGATGATGTGGCTCTCGGTGTCGGTGACGGCGAGGAGATCGAGGGCGAGTTGGAAAAAGCCGTCGAGTTCGCGGGTTCGCTCGCGCAGTGCGTTTTCAGCCAAGTGGCGGGCGGTAACGTCGGAGAGGGTGGTGAGAACGCCGGCGGGAGTGGAGCCGTTGTGGCCCGGGAGGGGCACGCTATCCACGAGCAGCCAACGGCGTTCGCCGGTTTCGGTGCGCAGGCCCAGAACGAGTCCACCGGCGGGACGTCCGGTGCGCAGAACGGTGGCGGACGGTTCCTCTTCGAGGGGCGAGTCGTTCTGATCGGTCAATTGACTGCCTGGAGCGAGGGAAGGGCTGTTCAGCAACTGGGCGCGACTGCGGCCGAGAATGTGAGCGGCGGCCGGGTTCAATTCTTGGATCTGGCCCCGCGGGTTGTGCGCCACGACGCCCTGGCCGAGGTTTTCGAACAGCGTGCGAAAGCGCGACTCGCTCTCCGCCAGCTGAGCGGTGCGGATGGCCACTTCTTCGGCGAGCCGGTTCTTGTGGTTGGAAAGCGCGCGTAGGACGTCGGCCTCGGCTTGGTTGCGCTGGTCGAGGACGCGACGGATGACGCCCCAGTTGAGCAGGGCGATGACAAAGGCGAGGCCGAGCAAGACGCGTTGGCGTTGGGCGGAGCGTTCATTGGCGTGCGCGATCAGGGCGAGTCGGGTGGAGAGGTTTTCCTCCACGCGCGCGAGCACCTCGGTGTGGCGCTCCTTGTTTTCCGTGTAAGAAGGGTCCGACAAGATCGCAAGGGCCGGCGCATAGCCGCCTTGGACCGCCGCAGCGAGAGCACGACGCTCCACCGCGAGACGGCGTTCGTTGATCTGGTCGAGTTGCAGCAGCAGGTCGGCGAGTTCGGCCGGGGATTGTATCCGAGTGCTGGCGACGAGATTGGTGAGGGCCTCTGCATCGGCGCCGTGTCGATTCAACCAGTCGTCCGTCACTTCCCGGGCGGCGAGGCGGGCGGAGGCGGTCAGGCGCTCGTCGAGCAAGCGAAGTTGCGCGACGGAGGCCTGCAGGTCTTCGGCCTGCTGACGTTGTTGCCGAAGTGAGCGGTTTTCGCGTTCGGAGTACAGCGCGAGTATGCCAAGCAGGCCCAGTGTCAGAACCGGTCCGATAAAGAGACTTGCGTCGCGAAAACGGGTCCAGACGCCGGGATTCCGGGCCGTTTTGGCGGACGGTGTGCGGCTCAAGCCGAAAAAGAAGTAGAGGCCGCAGGCCAGGGTGACCAGGCCGAGTCCGACTTCCGGAAGGATACGTTGGGTGATATTGACCGTCCAATCGCGCGCACTGGCGTCGAGGGCGATCGCCATCGGGGTGGAGCCGTGCATCGGGACGAAGGCGGAGATCCAGCGGCCGTAGGAGTCGACGTAGGGGCCGGTCACCCATTCCTGCCGATCGCGAAGATGGGCGGCCAGGGCGCTCGGGGCGGTGGTGTAGGGTTGGCCGGCGGTGGATTCGTCGGGTGAGCCCGGAGGCTCGGAATCGAGGTAAAAGAACACCTCTCCGTTGGAGTCGAGACCCACGATGTAGATGAAGCGGCAGTTGTTCAGGTCCTCCCGAATCCTGGCCAGTCGGCGTTTGGCGAGGTGATACTCCGGGGCGAGGAGGTCCTGCGCCGTGCCGGTCAATCCGGCGGTGAAGTCGGAGGGGAGGGCGTCCCGGATCTGGCGGGTCTGCCATAACCACTCCGCGCGCAGACGACTCTCCGCCGAGCGCCAAAGCAGCGCCACGGCCGCGAAGCCGAAAGCGGTGATGAGCGCGCTGATCAGAAGCAGGCGGAGGGGTTTCGGCCGGACGCCACCGTCCGGAAGGGCGGCCTGGGGCTTGGGATTGGGGGGATTCACGACCGGCGGTGGTGCCTGCGGGGAGCGCACCGGTTGCGGGTGGGTTTGGCAAGAACGCACCCCGGAATGAGCCTGATCAGGGTCGTCGAATCGGGTTTGGACGGGGTCGCGTGCCCGGTGGATGCGCAGGCAGGTGCGGCCGCCGCGGCGGGGCGAAGTCCAGTCCGGGGCTTTGGCGGCCGACCGGTCGATGAACGGTGGCAATCCCGAAGCCACCACCCTTTAAGTTGATGAAGCACCCTGGCTTTATCGGCCTAAGCGTGGCGGGGTTAAATCCGGGAATGGTTTGTCGTCCCTTTTCGTCGCGTGGGGATGCCGGCGATCTTCGTAATACGAACATTGCCGCCGGACCGGCTCTGGTCACGGGCCGGGGGCTGCTGGCCGGGGGGGGACTCTGCGGCGTGAAAAGTTCTCGGTGGCCTTTTTAGCGCACCAGGAGGCCGATGCGGTCGAGCAGGATGGTGCCGGAGAGGGGTTTGTCGGTGTTCAACACGAACCAGATGTTATAGCTCGAGGAGATGGCATTGATGTAGTCCTCGCGGGTGAAGGTGACCTCGTGCCGTTTCCAGTCTTGGTTACCGGCGAGCGGGACGGTGCCCAGGACCATCCACCAGTTGGCCGGGCTCTGCATGACGACGGAGACGGTGGCGTTGGGATCTTCGGTCGCGAGGCCGAGGGTCTTGAGATCAAAAAAGACGCCGCGAATGTTGGCCCGGTTGAGGGAGGCGCGTTCGGGCAGGCGGTTGATGCGGAAGAGCATCTGGTGCTCCTTGTCGCCGGGGACGATGGAGTCGGGAGCGAGGTCGATGCGGGCGACCTCCTTGTTGGCGCGCTGGTTCAAGTCGGCGGTCAACGTGTAGCGCGATTCGAAGAGGACTTTGTCGGTGGGGGTTTGGCCTTGGAAGTCCCAGATGAGCTGGGGGCGCGGCTGGGAGGATTTGGGCTCGATGCGGGCGGTGGCTTCGACACCGTTGACGGAGGCGCGCAGGGTTACGGGATCCGTGCTGGAGGCGATGAATTCGAAGCGGCCCAAGGTCTCGGCGAGGCGGACGTTTTCGCGGTCGAAGGTCAGGCTGCCGTCGGTCCGGAGTTTGGCGTCGGGCAGGGGGCCGGCGAAAGGTTGGCCGGTGGCCGGATCCTCGGCGTGGAGGTAGGCGATGACGCGGTCGCCGGCGAAGATTTCCGGTGGCAGGATGAAGCGCAGGCGGGGAGCGGGGCCGGAGGGTGCGACGGCGGGAGGCTGGGCCTGCATGAACTTGGATTCCTCGGGGGCGCCGATGGTGGGCACGCGGACGTAGCTGACGGAGAAGGGCGCGACGGTGACGGAGAAGGCGTCGCCCACGCCGACAGGGGTGGCGCGGGGGGGCTGGCTCCACTCGGGGAGGTGGGTTTTGTTGTTCCAGAAGTATTCCCGGTGGGAGAGGGTGATCTGTTCGCCGAGGGAGCCGGCGAGGAAGCCGGGGAGTTCGATTTCGACGTTGGCGACGCGATCATAACCGGGGTTGACCAGCATGATGTAGAGCGCATCGGTGTCGCGCGTGGCGTAGCTGTAGAGGGTGTCGTCGCCGGTGACGACGGGCTGGAGCAGTTGGTCGCCGCTGTAGTGGTTCCAGAGTTGGAGGGCGTAGTAGGCGGCCTTGCGGGTGTAGGAGTCGCCGTCAGTCCAGATGAGGCCGTGACCGTCGGCCATGCCGCGGACGTGAGTGAAGGTGTCCCATTTGGTGGCGAAGTCGACGCCGTTGCGGGCGAACTCGCCGAGCATCAGGGAGGTCCAGAGGCCGCTGAAGAGATCGGAAGCGTTCATGCCGCCGGAGAGGTTCCACTCGGTGTAGCCGATCTCGATCTGGTCCCGGCGGGCGGGCTGGTATTTCGCGATCCAGTCCTTCACCTGATTGACCTCGCGGGCGACGTTGCCGGGGACGCGGGCGAGATTTTCCTGGGAGGACAGGGTGGTGCTGCCGGGGTAGGTGTGGATGGAGGCGAAGGCGACGCGGTCGCCGGAGTGCTTGAGGGTGTCCTCGGCGAAGGCGAAGGCGCCGAGTTTGGCCTTGGGGTCGACGGCGTGCACGGCGTCGGCGATGGCGTTGAAGCGTTCGACGAAGATCTCGGGGGTGATGGTGGAGCCGTCGGCGAGAAAGGTGCCGGGTTCCCAGGAGCCGCCCAGCTCATTGCCGACGTGCCAGTAGGCGGAGTCGTAGCCGTTTTGCGCGGCCCATCTGGCCCATTCGGCGGCGTCGACGCCGCGTCCGGTGCCGGCGTTGAGGGAGGGGAGGGCGACGGCGCCGGGGGTGGCCTTGATGTAGTCGTGAAGGGTTTT
Organism: uncultured Akkermansia sp.; assembly: GCA_964400455.1. Lineage (GTDB taxonomy): Bacteria > Verrucomicrobiota > Verrucomicrobiia > Opitutales > Opitutaceae > IMCC26134_A. The sequence continues at coordinate 15,191 of CAYNUW010000014.1, forward strand.
GATATCGACGTTGCCGTGGAAGCCCTGGTGGGGCTTGCGGGAGCGGGAGTCGACCATGAAGCCGGGCTTGTAGCCGCTGTAGTCAACGGCTGGATACCCGTCGGGGCCCATGGCCTCGACGTTGATGTCGCCCTTGGCGTTGCGGACGCCGTTGCCGTTCCAGTAGTAGGCGTTGCTCCAGGAGCCGCCGGGCAGGCGGATGAGGCCGGTGCCGAGGTCGGTTACCCACTGACGCAGGAGGGGGTCTTGGAAGTGGCGTTCCTCGTTCCAGAGGGCGAGGTTGGTGCCGCCGAGCATCCGGGGGTTCAGGGTGCCCGCAATGGCTTCGGTGTCGATGACGACCTTGGCGGAGAAGGGGGTGGTGTCCGCTGGGAGCAGGTTGGCAGCGGCGGCGAACGAGGCGGCGAAGGTGCCGGAAAGCAGCAGGGCTAGGGCAAACGAAGTAGGGGAAGATAACTTCATGATAATTTATCGATAAATGAACCAAGTGGGTGGTCAATGAGGATGCGCGTAAAAAGAAACACGGCTCGGATTTGGAATCGGAGCCGTGGCGGAGTGTGGGAAGGGTGAAGGTGTGGTTTAGAGTTGGTCCCAGAATTCCCAGGAGCGGGGGGGGAGGGAAGGTTGCAGGGCGGAGCCCGAAGTGGAGCCGACGGGCACTCCCAAGTTGGCGGGGCCGGCGTCGTCGGGGGTGTAGCGGAAGCCCTGCCAGCGGGTGTCGGCGGGCAGGCCGGTGGCGACGTCGAAGGAGCGGGCGGAGTCGGCCGACCGATTGGAGAGGATGATGGTCATCTTGCCATTGGGGCGGCGGAAGGCGAGGATGCGGGCGCGCTGGTCGAACTTGCCTTCCTCGACGTGGAGGGCGACGGAGTTCCACGGCATGCGTTTGGCGAAGCTGCCGACGGCGTTGAAGTTATAGGGGTTGTAGATCCAGTGGCCGGGGGGCACGGCGGCGGCTTTGCGTTCGAGGGCGATGGCCTGGGAGCGAACGAGGATGGGCAGGTTTACGCCGATTTGAACCTCGAGGGCGTCGGGCTGGTCGGTTTCGACGAAGGCGAGGTGGGGTGCGCCATGGCGACCATCGGCCTGGCCGGCATGGGCGGGGATGGCGACGGTGCCGCGCGGGAAGCTGCGTTTGAAGACGCGGTCGGTGCCGCCGTCCCAGGAGAGGGTGAGGTCGGTGAGTTCCCAATTGGCGTCGAGTTTTACGTCGCCGCGATTTTCGACCGCGAGGTAGACGGTGACGGGGCGATTGACGATGAAGTTGTATTGGAGGCCTTGGCGTTTGGGGTCGCCGCGTTTGGCGGAGACGATTTCCAAGTTGGCGAGCTGCTCGGGTAAGGAGGTGAACTCGGGGCCGGCGACCCAGCGGCGTTTTTTGAGGCTGGGGATGTCGGTGATGGGGGCGATCTGGGATTGCCAGAAGCCGAGGCAGTAGCCGCTGGCCTCGGCGTTGCCGATGGGTTTGAGGGCGTGGAGCCAGAACCAGGTGGGGTTGGCGGCGAGTTGGAAGGAGTTGAGGATGTGTTCGACGGTGTTCATGCACCGGTCGGGGGTGGCGCCGCCGGTGAGGTATTCGTATTCGTTCTGAAACCACGGGCGGGGGGGGAGTTTTTCGGTGATGTCCTTGTGGACGCGGGGCACGGATTCGCTGGGCCAGCCGACGGTATGGACGACGTAGGCATCGACGAGTTTGGCGACCTCGGGGTCGGTCATGCCGGGGGCGATGAGTTTGGGGAAGCCGTGGTAGGTATCCGAAAACAGCAGGATGGAGGGGTCGTGGGCGCGGATGGCGGAGGCGACGGCTTTGTAGGCGGGAATGTAGGACTCGGGGTTGGGGTATTCGCAGGTGGAGTAGATGGTGTGGTTGACGTTGGGCTCGTTCTGGAGGCCGAACATGGAGGTGCGGATGCCGGCGGCGGAGAGGGTCTTGATGTCGGTGACGACGGCGTGG
>CAYNUW010000014.1:17244-25996 GCA_964400455.1 uncultured Akkermansia sp.
GGGGACGGCGATGGGTTCGGCGGGGAGGCCGTTGTTGCCGGAGCCGATGGAGTCGCACTGGATCTCCACGCCGAGGCCCAGGATGGTTTGTTTGGGCTGGTCGGGGTGGATGCGAAATTGACCGAAGCGGAGCAGAGTGGGCAGGTCGGAGGCGTCGGCGAAAACGGCGCATAGGATCCAGCCTGCGACGAGGTAGGCGAATCGGCGAAGCGCTGGCATTGAGGTGGGGGTGGCCGCCGCTCGGGGGGCGGGCTCCGGCCAGGGAGACCCGCCCGGCAGGAAGCGAGGTGGGGCGGGCTAGGTGGCCGGGGTTAGTAGCAGCGGATCTCGTAGAGCGCGGCGGAGGGGTCGCCGTTGGTGGCGGTGACGACGACGCGTAAACGTTTGGTGGATACGGACGCGGCGAGGGCGTGGCGGCGGAGGCGTTGGTAGTTGTTTTTCACCGACACGATGGTGATCCAGCCGGACTCTGTCTCGGCCTCGACGGTGTAGTCGCGCGGGCACTGGGCGTCGCGGTAGAACGGCGCGTAGGCGTGGTATTCGCGGATGAGGTGGCCGGGGAAGACGAGCTGCACGGTCTTGATTTCGCGCGGAGCGTCCCAGGCGAGCTGGAGGGATTGGGGCAGGGGCTGGGCGGGGTCGGAGACCCAAAGGTTGGTCTGGCGGTGGGGGCGGGTGACGCCGGTTAGGACCTGCTCGGGGCCGAAGGGATTCTGCGCGGGGGAGATGCGGTAGGCGAGGGTGTGGCCGTTGCCGTAGCGGCGCATGCGACCGGGGGAGATGGCATACATGGCCATGTGGCCGGGGATGATCTTTTGGGCGCAGTGCCAGAGGACGGACTTGTCGGGCAAGGCATCGAGGCGAAGGAAGGCGCCGGCGGGGAGGTCGGACGGGAGGGCGAGGTCGAGCGACCAGCGGACCCAGTGGGGGCCGCCGGGGGGGACGACGACCTGGCCGGTGGCGAGCGGGGAGCCGGGTTCGCTGCGGTAGTCCCAAATGTGGTCGGCGCGGTGGAGGGCGACGGCGAGGGTGCGCGGTTCGGCGGAGTCGTTGGAGAGGCAGAGTTCGACGAAGTCGAGGCGGCCGCCGGAGGTGGCGATGAGTTGGCCGCGGCGGGATTCGAGGCGCTCGATTTTATATTGGGGCTGGTCCTTCCAAATGGCGAGGCCCTCGTGGAAGCCGGGGGTCTCGGGGGCGACGCCGTGGATCGGGGCGGTGGAGGTGGCGGAGGTGGTGGCGGCGAGGGCGTGGTCGGCGGGGTCGCGGTGGGCGAAGCCGGGGAGGAAGCAGCCGTTGGCGAGGAGGCGTTGCTGGATGTCGGTGATGTCCTCGGTGACGAGCTGGTCGAAGGAGTGCCCGCGCTGGATGCCGAGGGCGGCGGCGATGCCGGCGGCCTCGCCCATGAGGGCGGTGGTGCCCATGACGCGCACGGTGCCGAGGGCGGCGTGGGTGACGGAGACGTTGCGACCGGCCATCATGAGGTTGTCGCAGTCCTTGGCGAGAAGGACGCGGAGCGGCACGCCGTAGGGGCCGCAGTAGGACATGGCGGAGTAGTCGCTGAAGGTGTCGTATTCGTTGTCGTGGCCGCCGGCGGCGGCGGACGGCTCGGAGGTTTTGGCGAGCAGGCCGCCCGGGGTGTGGAGGTCGACGAACCAGCCGCCGAAGGCGATCTCGTCGGGGAAGGCGGTTTTGTTGAGCACGTCGTGCTCGGTCATGAGGTAGCGGCCCAGGATGCGGCGGCTTTCGCGTTTGCCGGGGACCTGGCCGATCCAATCGAGCGCGTAGTTGCGCACCAGGTCCATGGTTTTGGGATCCCTGTTTTTCATCCAATCCCAGACGCCCAAGGCGTGGCGGGTGAGCTCGTGGCGGATGGTTTCGGCGTCGTAGATGGTGTGGTAGGGGACGCCGATTTCGAGCCACCAGAAGCCGCCGCGTTTGTCCTTCGGGAGGCGGCCCTGCTCGTAGAAGAAGGCGCCGTTCTCGTGTTTGACGGCCCAGTCCGGCGGGGTGAAGGGGGCGGGGCGGCCGGTGTCGCGGGCGAGGAAGTGGATGGAGTTGCCCATGGTGTCGGCGCTGGCCTTGAGCGGGGCGTGGGGCTCGTTGAATTCGTCGCGGCCCTCGGAGCCCATGCGCCAGGTGCAGCCGGCGGCGTCGGCGACGAGGCCGTCGCCGGTGCAGTCGATGAAGGTCTTGGCCTCGAGGCGGAGCTCGGTCTCGGCGTTTTGCACGACGGCGAGGACGGCGGCGATCTCGCGGGGGTTGCGCATCTCGGCGCCGCGGATGTCGGTGTTGAGGAAGAGGGTGAGGCCGGGGGTGGTCTGGGCGAGGTCGTAGAGGACGATGTCCCAGACGCTGTTGGTCCAGCCGTTCTCGTAGATCTCGGCGTGGTTGCGGGCGCGCTCCTCGATGAGGGCCTCGGAAAGGATGCCGGTCTCGCGGGCGTAGGCGTGGAAGGCGGCGGCGCCGTGCGGGGTGACGCCGATCTCGGAGGAGCTGTTGCCGCCGAGGACGGGGCGGTTGTGCACGAGGGCGGTTTTGGCGCCCTGGCGGGCGGAGGAGACGGCCGCGCAGAAGCCGGCGAGGCCTCCGCCGCAGACGACGACGTCGAAAGAGTGAACGAGGGTTTTCATCTGGATTCGGTCTTGGACCGCCGGGTTGGCGATGCGTTGACTCCGGGGGGAGTTTACGGTCCTGAGCATAGTCGAAACGGACTTGCCAGGGTAGCCGTGATTACGCCAAAGAATTCAGATTATGCGACATGTGCTGAAAACTCCACCGGGTGGGCAATCACGTTTGCGGGTTTTGGTGGCGGTGGAGGCGGCGGATGGGTGGGGTCGAGGGATTGTGCGCGGGGTTTTTGGGGAGATGCGTCGGCGCGGGGGGTGGAGTCTGCGGGTTGAGCGCGGGGGCATGGCTGGACTGGGCGGGGTGGATCCGGAGTGGGGCATAAACGGGATCATTGCGCGGGTGCCGGATGGGCGGGGGGCGGAGATTTTGAAGCGGAGTGGTTTGCCGGTGATCAACGTCTCGGCGATTGAAGTGCCGGAGGTGGATTTCCCGCGGGTGGCGAGCGATGCCGAGGCGGCGGCGCGCATGGCGGTGGAGTATTTTCTGGCGAGGGGATACCGCAGTTTCGCGTATGTGAGTTCGGTGCGGGCGAATTATGTGGAGCGGCAACGCCGGGCATTTGCCGACGCGTTGAGCAAGGTGGGGCTGGGGTGTTCGCAGTTTTTTATGGAGCAGCGGGGCGGGCGTGATGGCGGGCAGCTGGCGCGTTGGGTGGAGCGGCTGCCCAAGCCGGTGGCCTTGTTTACGTGGAGTGCGGGTTCGGAAATGATTGAGAGTTGCGTGGCGGCGGGCTGGGCGGTGCCGGAGGACATCGCGGTGTTGAGTGGATCGGACGACGATCTGCTGTGTGAAGTGTGCGATGTGCCGGTGTCGGCGGTGAGGCAGCCGACCGAGCAGATCGGGGCGAGGGCGATGCGGTTGTTGGGTGACTGGGTGGAGCGCGGGGTGAAGCCGTCGGGGGCGGAGTGGATGGCGCCGTTGGAGTTGGTGGCGCGGCGCTCGACCGACACGCTGGCGGTGGACGACGCGGTGGTGGCGCGGGCGTGCCGCTATCTGCGGGAGAATCATGCGTCCGAGATAGGGGTGGGGGAGGCGGCGGCGGCGGCGGGGGTGTCCCGGCGGGTGTTGGAGCGGAAGTTTGCGGCGGCGCTGGGGCGAAGTCCCGGGGCGTATCTGCGGGCGGAGCGTCTGCAGGCGGCGCGGCGCTTGCTGGCGGCGACGAGTATGGCGATCAACGAGGTGGGGGATGCGTGTGGTTTCAGTTCGCCCGAGTATTTGGTGCAGGCGTTTCGGGCGGCGGAGGGGGTGACGCCCTCGCAGTATCGAAAACGGCTGACGCAGGTGGGCGGTTTGGCCGAGGGGGAGGCGGAGTGAAAACGGTCCGCGCTCGCCACCGGGACCGGGTTTCTCTCCACTGGATCAACTCGCATGGAATCTCCCCTTTTAGCGGTCGTCATACCGGTCTACAACGAGGCACCTGTCTTGCCCGAGCTTTTGCGCAGGTTGGCGGCGGTGTTTGCGCGGCTGGAGGGAATGCGATGCGAAGCGATCTTTGTGGATGACGGGTCGCGGGATGCGTCGGCGGAGATCCTGCGGGAGGCGGGCCGGCGGGACGGGCGGATGCGGTTGGTGCGCTTGTCGCGCAATTTCGGGCATCAGCCGGCGTTGACGGCGGGGCTGGACCGGGCGGCGCACGCGGATGCGGTGGTGACGATGGATGCGGATTTGCAGGATCCGCCGGAGCTGATCGTGGAGCTGGTGGCGGCGTGGCGGGGTGGGGCGGAGGTGGTGCTGGCGGTGCGGACGGCGCGGGCGGAGCGGGGTTTGCGGCGCTTGGGATTTGATTTGTTTCACCGGGTGTTCTCGGTGGTGAGCGACCACCCGATCGAGAGCAATACGGGCACCTTTGGGTTGCTGGCGCGGCCGGCGGTGGAGGCGTTTCGGGCCTTGGGGGAGCGGCACCGGTTTTTTCCCGGGCTGAGGGCGTGGGTGGGTTTTCGCCGGGCGGAGGTGGCGTATGAGCGGCAGGACCGGGCGGCGGGCACGCCGGCGCAGACTTTGCGACGGCTGGTGAGGTATGCGCTGGACGGGGTATTCAGTTTTTCGCGACTGCCGTTGCGGTTGGTGACTTACGCGGGGGTGTTTGTGGCGGGGTGCGGTTTTGCGGTGGCGGCTTTTTTCGCGGTGCGTCGCGTGCTGGGCGTGGAAGTGGCGGCGACCGGTTTTACGACGCTGGTGACGCTGGTGTTGTTCCTGGGCGGGGTGCAGCTGATCGGCATCGGGGTGTTGGGCGAATATCTGGGGCGGATCTATGACGAGGTAAAGCGGCGGCCGATCTACGTGGCGCGCCCGGACGAGCCATGATCGACGGGTCGCGCGTGGCCTGGGGAGTGTCGGTGGCGGCGGCGGTCGTGGCGGCCGCCGTGCTGGGGGCCGGCATGAGTTTTCATCTTTTCGCGTTTTACGACGACGAAGGCTATGTGCTGCGGGCTTTGGCGGGAACGGCGTCGGGGCGTGCGTTGTATACCGAAGTCTACAGTCAATACGGGCCCTTGTTTCACCAGTTTTACGACGGGTTGCATCGCTGGGCGGGGCTGGCCTTCACCAGCGACGCGGCGCGGTGTTTGAATATTGGATACTGGCTGGCCACGGCGGTGGTGGCGGGGCTGGTGACGGGGCGGTTGGCGGAGAGCCGCTGGGCGGGGCTGGTCGGGGGCGGGCTGGTTTTTTTGACGCTGGATCGCAACGTGATGGAGCCGTCGCATCCGGGGGCGTTGCTGGCGCTCTTGTCGGCGGTGGCGGCCTGGCTGGGTGTGTCGGCGATTCAGGCGGGGCGCGAGCGTTCGCTGGCTTGGCGGGTGGCCCTGGTGGGGGCGGCGATGGCGCTGATCAAGATCAACACGGGCATCTTTTGGGTGGCGGCGCTCGGCGGCTGGGTGGCGGTGAATGCGCTGGTTGCTGGGTTGCGGACATGGGGGGCGTGGTTGGCGGCGGGGGTGGCGGTGATGGCGGCGGCGGGCCTGTTTGGGCGCACGGCGAACGAACCGGAGTCCTGGTTCAGTGCCTGGTTGTTTTTGGCGGGAGCGGGGGCCTGGACGGCGGTAGCGCGGCGGGACGCGCGGCCGGTTTTTGCGTGGGGCGACATCGGTCGGGCGGCGATGGCGGTGGCGGCCTTGGTGACGGGGGTGGTGGTGGTGGCGCTGGCGGGTGGGACGGGGGTGCTGGATTTGGTCAACGGGGTGGTTTTGGGGCCCTTGCGGCATCCCGGGGTGTATCGGTTCCCGCCGCTGGTGGATGGTTGGGCCGTGGTTTTGGGCCTGCTGGGTTTGGTGGTGGCGTTGCGGACGGGCGCGGGACGCGGGTCGTGGACGCGAGTTTCGCCGGGAGTGATGGCGGGCCTTCAGGGGGTGGCGGCGATTTTTGTGGCCGGGCAGACGATGGCGGGCTGGGGAGATCGGACCTGGGCGGGGGCGTTGTTTTATTACGTGGTTCCGATGATCGGGCTGTTTTTGTGGCGGGCCGGCCCGGGGCGGACGGAGGCGGAGCGGGCGGCGGTGTGGGTGGCGGGGGTGTTGGTCTGGCAGACGCTGCACGCCTACCCGGTGGCGGGTTCGCAGGTGGCGTGGGGGAGTTTTCTGGGTGTGCCGCTGTGGGTGGCGGCGTGGTGGCGGTGCACGAGGGTCTTGGGAGAGCGCCGGCCGCTGGTGAAATCGGCGGCGCGGAGTTTGGCGGGCGGGTGGGTGGTGCTGGCCGGGGTGACCTTCGCGGGCACGGTGCGTGCTCAGATGGCCGGCACGGAAGCGCTGGGATTGCCCGGGGCGAGGTGGTTGAGTGTGACGGTGGAGCGGGCGGCGCAGTTGCGCGCGGTGGTGAGGACGCTGGAGACGCAGGGCGGGGTGGTGTTTAGCCTGCCGGGGCAACTGAGTTTGAATCAGTGGAGCGGGCGTCCGACCCCGACGGAGGCGAACGCGACGCATTGGTTCAGTTTGCTGGGGGCGGAGCCGCAGGGGAGGATTCGAGAGGTGTTGGCGGCGGATCCCGGGGCCCTGGTGGTGGTGGATCGCGGGCACGTGGACTATCTGGTCTCAATGGGGTTTGCGCCGAGAGGCGAGCTGGTGGAGTTCATCGAGAACGAGTTGGTGGTGCTGGCGCTGATCGGTGGGTTGGAATTGCGCGGGCATCCGGGGCGGGTGTTGGAGGTGCCGGGTTATTTCCGGGTCGAGGCAGGGCGGATCGTGGGTTGGACCCATGGGGCGGGTGAAGCGGTGGCGAGTGCGGTGTTGGCGGTGCCTAAGCTGCCGGATGCGATCCTGGGTGAGGTGAGGTCCGAGCCGGGGGTGGTGGCTGGCGTGACCCGACAGGTGATCGAGGCGGAGGGTTTGCCGGCGATGCACCTGCCGCCGCAGGTGCGTTTGGTCTTGCGCGGAGCGGATGGTCGGGAGCTGGCGCGACTAGTGCCGGAAGAGCCGTTGGAGGCGAAGCCGAAGGAGTGAGGTGGATCGATCCGGCGCATTGACTTATGGGAGCTCCTAAAATCTCCGGCGCAGCCGCCGCCGAAGATTTTAGGAGCTCCCTGATGGAGGGCGGTTTTTGCAGGATTGCGACTACCGCAGATGGGACCGCAATTGGCTCGGGTCGTCTGACGCAACCTGCCGAACATCTGCTCGTCGCGTCACCGCCGGCTAGCAACAATCTCCAAGTGCAGGCAGGGATTTCAAATCGAGGAGGGTAGGCGTCTGGCGATCAGGAGCAGGCTTACGCCGAAGGGCCAGGGGAGGCGGGTCAGGCCGGTGAGGACAAAAATATTTTGGAGGAGGCGATTCAGCCAAGTGGGGGGGATTTTATCTTCGGCGCGGGTGCTGCCGGCTGCGTCGGCTTTGGGCGGAAGCCAGCCTCGCCAGCGGCGCAGCGCCCAGACGGCGGGGTAGGGGAGCACGTTGGTGTAGTTGACAAAAACTACCTGCCACTGCCCGGGGGGGAAGAGGGCGCGCAAGCCGGCCCGGTGGTAGCGGCGGTAGTGGTGGAGGGTTACGTCCCAGTCGCTCCACAAGGCCATGCCGGCGGGCACGGTGATGACGGCCAGACCGCCGGGGGTCAGCAGGCGGTGAAATTCGCGGACCACGGCGGCGTCGTCCGGGGTGTGCTCGAGCACGTCGAGCGCGGTGATGGTCTCGAAGGATGCGTCGGGCAGGGGGACCCGGTCGCCGGCCAGGGCGAGCACACGTTCCGAGGGGAGGCGTTCGCGGAGCAGGCGGAGCGACTCCTCGTGGTCGTCGAGCGCCCAGACCTGGCATTTTTCGGCCATTTCGACGGCGAAGCGTCCGGTCCCCGCGCCGCAGTCGAGCAGGCGGTCGGAGGGTCGGAGGGGGCGGGTGCGGTCGATCCAGCGCCGGACGAGTTCGCGTTTGCCGGCGTAATACCAGTGCGTCTGTTCCAGCCGGGCGAGGTTGGCGTATTCGGCGGGGTCCATGGTGTGTCAGGCCAGGCCGAGCAGGGGGGCGAGCTCGTCGCAGACGGCGGGGCAGGCGGCGTAGAAAGGGACGCGCGGCATTTTGAGGTCGAAGATGGCGAGGGGGAAAAGCTGGGTTCCGAAGTAGCGGATCTCGGCGCCGGCGCCTTGGCAGAAGGGAACGGCGGCGGCGATGTCCCAGACCTTGACGTTGTGGTCGACGGTGGCGTCGAAGAGTCCGGCTCCGACGTAGGCGAGGTGCAGGGTGCTGCTGCCGAGGCCACGGATTTTAAAGCGGCGGACCAGGGCCTCGGCGTGGGGGGCGAAGCGTGGGTCCATGGGGCTGTGAAAACCGAGCATGCGGTGGGCGGGTGGGGTGTCGGTTTTGACCCGGACGGCGAGCTCGCCGTCCCAGGCGCCGAGGCCGGGGCCGCCGTGGAGGAGTCGCCGGCGGGCGAAGTCGTAGATGATGCCGTAGACGGGCACGCCATTTTCGAGCAGGGCGAGGGAGATGGCGCAGTGGGGGATGCCGGTGGCGTAGTTGTTGGTGCCGTCGATGGGGTCGAGGATCCAGGCGAAGCGGGCGCGGAGAGGCACGGCGGCGGCGCCGTCGCCGAGTTCCTCGCTGAGCAACTCGTCGTCGGGGAAGGCGGTGCCGAGGGAACGAAAGATGGCTTCGGAGATGGCGATATCGGCCGGGGTGACGCGGGTGCCGTCGCTTTTCCAGTCGCTGCG
>CAYNUW010000015.1:0-25959 GCA_964400455.1 uncultured Akkermansia sp.
ATCCGGTTGCAGCCTGCCGCAACTTTACCAACCCCGCCACCTCCGTTTCCGCCGTCTCAGCTGACCTCGGTCCTACCGTGCAAACGGGCCGGGGCACACCATAGTCATCATCACGGATGATGATGGTCGCGCCCTGTCCTTGGTTTAAGTGTGTCGACGCTCCTGACGGAGCCAATCGCACCGGAACGACCGAGTCCGCTCTGCAAGGCAACACCTCCACCAAGGAACCTCGTTTCTTTTATGTTGCATTAAATTGCACGATTTATCCAACTCCCCGCACCCCACCCCCGCTCCGCACCCTTTACGCCTCGCTCCGCCAAACCCGCGACGCGCCACCCCAACCTCCCCGCCGCCGTCGCCATGCCCCTCCTCCGCACCACCCTGTGTCGCCTCTCCGCCGCCGTGCTCGCCTTGAGCCACCTTTCGGGCGGACCCCTGCCCACCCTTAACCTGGAACTGGGCGTTCAACTGAACTGGCCCGGCGAAACCGGCCACACCTACCAACTGCAAACCCAAGCCCACCCAACCGCCCCCTGGGTCGACCAAGGTCCCCCGCGCTCCGGCGAAGGCCAGCCCCTGTCCGCCTACGTCTCCGGCCGCCCGCCCACCCGGACCTACGGTTTGCTGGAGACCTACCCGGTGCTGGTCGCCCCTCCGCCACTTTTGCTGAATCCCGACTTCGAAGCCGGCTCCGGCCCCGCCGCCGCCAACTGGCTCACCCTCGCCAGCCAACCGCCCGCCCGCACCACCTCCGACGCCAAAAGCGGGACGCACAGCATGCGCGGTCTTCTCCAAAACGTCGGCTCCAGTCCCGCCGAGGGCATCCTCGAACAAACCGTCAACCCCGCCGGCTCCGCCATCAACCCGGGCTCGGCCTACACCCTTTCCTTTTGGAAAAAACCCGTCAGCTCCGGCCCGTCCTACATCCAGCAATACTGGCTGCAATGGCTCAACGCCTCCGGCGGCATCATCGGCGGCACCGGCCTGCAAAACTTCAGTGGCACGCTGGGCGTCTGGAGCCAGACCACCGTCACCGGCCTGGTCGCCCCCACCGGCACCACTGGCGCCAAAGTGGTCTTCCGTTTTGTCACCGGAGCCGTCTCCGGCGGCCACGGCGAGGTGCTCATCGACGACGTGCTCATTGTGCCCGACGGCTCAGGCTCCCTCGTCCCCTCGACCGCCACCCGCCGAGTCCCGGTCGAACCCGCCCCCGCCGGCCTCCTCTCCTGGACCGGCAGCCCCGGCGTGCGCTACGAACCCGAAATCTCCACCAACCTCACCGACTGGACCCGCCACGGACCCGCCTTGTTCGGCCAGGACGCACCGCTCTCCACCGTCATCCCCATGTCCGGCCCGGCCACCTTTGCCCGCCTCGTCCTGCCGGCGGTCGTGGTCGAGCCGCCGCTGAACGCCCGCATCGTCACCACCCACGAGGCCGACGCCATCGGCGTGGCCTGGGATCCCAGCCCCACCGCCGGCGTCACCGGCTACCGCCTGCTCTATGGCCCCGTCGGCGCCGCCCTCTCGAGCGTGGTCGAGGTCGGCAACGTCTCCGGCGCCATCATCCCGGCGCTCGACCAAACCGTAACCTACCAGGTGGTCGTGCTCGCCTTGATCGGCGGCAACATCAGCGCCACCGCCACCGCGCCCCTCACCGCCCAGCCGGAGCCCGGTCTGGGCCTTGATCCACTGCACAACGCCACCACCGCCCTGGAACCCGAGGTCCGGTTCGAGACTCCCACCGCCCTCGTCACCCGCATCGCCGACCGGGTGCGCGCCCGCCACGCCCGCGAGGCCGAGTTTCAACGCTACGACCTCTACCTTCCGTTCTACTGGGAACAACGCATCCTGCGCATGGAAATCACCGACCGGATCGCCAAGGGCGGCACCCAGCTGGTGTTCAACTACACCACCCTCGCCCCCTTGAGCGCGGCCGAGTTCCGCGCCTTCTTCCTCGGCCGCAGCACCGTGGCCGAATACCACTTCAACACCATCGCCCCGCTGGTCGGTTCCGGCCCCTCCACCGACTACCCCGGCGAAACCGAATACCACTACGCCGTCACCCTCACCCACCAGCTCCCCGAAAACCGCCCGCTGCGCCTCGGCGACCGGGTCGAGCTGGAGCTCAGCCAATTCTTCGCCGCCGTGCGCAACGGCCAGCTCAACTACTACGGCACCACCCTGCTCTACGTGGTCGGCGAGGGCATCGTTCCTTGGTATGAGGAAAGAGACTACACCGTCGGCGGCTCGCGCGACTCCCGCCGCCTGCCCGAGACCGCCTGGCTGGGCGGCCTCGCCACCCTGCCCTACCACTACTCAAACGAACCCACCCATCGCTTCAAACAGATGGCCGGCAACATCGCCCCCGCCAGCGGCGTGCCCTTCCTGCTCGGCCGCCGCATCCACCACACCAACTTCCAGACCGGCGCACACAGCGAGAACGGGAACCCGCTCTTCCTCACCCACGCCGGCAAGGTCGGACCCAAGTTCATCTCGGGCAGCTGCATCGATTGCCACGTCAACAACGGCCGCTCCCTGCCGCCCGCCGCCGGCCAGGCCCTCACCCGCGCGGTGGTCAAGGTCGGCGCCGACTCCTCCGGCACCCCGCACCCCTTGCTCGGCGAAACCCTCCAGCCGCAAAACCTCTCCGGCGCGCCCGAGGCCGGCGTCACCCTCGCCAGCTACACCGAAACTCCCGGCACCTACGGCGACGGCACCCCCTACTCCCTCCGCCGCCCGAACTACACCTTCTCCGGCGTCACTCCGGACTTCTACTCCGTGCGTTCGGCCCCGCCCCTGGTCGGCCTCGGCCTGCTCGAAGCCGTGCCCGAAGCCGCCGTGCTCGCCCTCGCCGATCCCTCCGACGCCGACGGCGACGGCATCTCCGGTCGACCCGCCTTGATCGAGGACCCGTCCGACCACACCAAGCTCCGCCTCGGCCGCTTCACCTACAAGGGCTCCCAGGCAACCGTCGCTCACCAAATCGCCTACGCCCTCAATCGCGACATGGGCGTCACCACCTCGCTCTTCCCCGTGCTCGACGGCGACACCTTGCCGCAGAACCCGCCCGAACTCGACGACACCTCGCTCAACCACCTCGACCGCTACGTCTCCCTTCTCGGCGTCGCCGCCCGTCGTGATCTTTCGGATACGGTGGCGCTGCGTGGTGAACAGGTCTTCGCCGACTTCGGCTGCGTCGCCTGCCACGTGCCCACCCTGCAAACCGGCCCGCACCACCCGCTGGCCGAACTGCGCAATCAGACCATCCGCCCTTACACCGACCTGCTCCTGCACGACCTGGGGCCCGGCCTGGCCGACAACCTCTCCGACGAGGGCGCCTCCGGCGCGGAGTGGCGCACCGCCCCGCTCTGGAACATCGGCCTGACCGCCGGCGTCGCCGGCGGCGAGGCCTACCTCCACGACGGACGCGCCCGCACCCTCGAGGAGGCCATCCTCTGGCACGGCGGCGAAGGCGAAGCCGCCAAGGAGGCCTTCCGCAACGCCCCCGCCGCCGACCGCGCCGCCTTGATCAAATTCCTGCGCAGTCTCTGACCGCCGCCCGCCCCGGCCTCGCCACGGGTTTAGTCCGGATTCCGCCAATAGATCGGTTGAACATCGCGTCCCGCCACTGCGGGATCGATCCGGTCGTTCGTTTGAAAACCCCCAGCCTGCAATCAGCGCGGGCCGGCCGGTGGCGCGTTAACCCTTCGGGAGCTCTTCCAGCCGCTCCAAACTCGCCGACGCTTCTTCCCAGGCGCGGTGCAGGCGCAAGGTATCCCCCGCGCCCAGCTTCTGGCCCAACTGCGCGGCCACATAAAGCCCGCCCGCCAAAAAGGCCGCCGCCGCGGTGATGGCAAAGGCCCAGGCCCTGCCGCCCGTGAACAACTGCGCTCCGCCCAGAATCGCACTGAAAACACCCCCCATGCCCGAACACAGATAACCATAAAGAAACACCGACCAAACTTCCGGCTCGGGCCCGTAGATTCCCTCGATCCAGGTCGAGCCGTCCGCGGCGGACTCGAAATTCAACATCAAACGCGGTGACCAGCGGTGCCTGGCCTCCTCCGTCACGTGCAAACCGATCAGCCCCGGAAAAGCCCGCACCTCCACCCCGTCGCCCCGACCGGCCAGCGCCGCCGCCAACCTGGCCTGCGCCTCGACCGCCCCTGCCGCTACCCGCACCCGAAAACGAGGACGCACACGAAAACTGCTCAGCGGCGGCTGATGATCGACGGTCATGGCTGGGGCGGGGTTGAAGTCAGACAGCCGGGTTCACCGCCGGTGAGCAAGGCCGGGGTTCACACCCGAGTTGATATCCATGGTCCTTAACCGGCCGACTCGATATCCAAGCGTCTCTGTGGCGAAACCAACCTGCCCGCAACCGACCTTGCCCCGGTCCGGCCCGTTTGCCTTTCTTTCTCCGCCGACTCCCGTGTGCCCCGTGCCCGACGCCCCCGCACCCCTCGACGCCACCGACGCCCGCCTCGACAAATGGCTCTGGTGCGTGCGCGCCTGCAAGACCCGGGCCCTCGCCGCCGAAGCTTGCAAAAGCGGTCGCGTCCACATCGACGGCCGCGAGGCCAAACCCGCTTCCACCGTGCGCCCCGGCCAACTGATCGAATACCGCGACGGCGCACTCACCCGCCGCCTGCGCGTGCTCGGTGCGCCCCGCTCCCGCGTCGCCGCCTCCGCCCTCCCTCCCTTCGTGGGCGACGAAACCCCGCCCGAGGAGATCGCCGCCGCTCGTGAACAGCGGGTGCAAAACCTGCTCGCCGGCGGCGCCACCCGCCCCGACAAACACGCGCGCCGCGCCCGCCAAGCCCTCCGCCTCGTCGGCATCGAACCCGACTCGGACTAAGCCCTCCTTGGCTGCCCGACATGGATTCGAACCATGACTAGATGAGTCAAAGTCATCTGTGCTGCCATTACACCATCAGGCAAGGAAGGGAGGCAGAAACGTGTCGCGCCCCGCCCGCTGGTCAAGGCCTGAGATAAAAACACCTCCTGATCCGGATGCGGCCGGCTGAAGCGCAGCCCAACTGGCCCGGGCAATGCTAACCCTCCATCCAAACCGCCCCCCATGCCGCTTAACCGCCTCTCCGTCCCCCCCCTCCACACCGTCACCCGCCGCCTCGCCGCCGTCGCCATGGGGCGAAGCGCACCGGACCTCGTCATCACCGGCGTCCGCCTGCTCTCCACCTACACCGAACGACTCCTGCCGGAGCGCGAGGTCTGGGTCGCCGCCGGCCGCGTCGCCTGCATAAAGCCCGCCGGCACCGCCAAAAAACATTTCACCTCCAGCCCCGCCGCCAAAATCACTTTTCATGACGCCCGCGGCGCCCTGCTCGCCCCCGGTCTGGTCGATCCGCACGTCCATATCGAAAGCTCGATGATGACCGCCTGCGCCTACGCCGAGGCCGCCCTGCTCAACGGGACCACCACCGTCTTCTGCGACTCCCACGAAATCGCCAAC
The DNA here is from genome assembly GCA_964400455.1 of uncultured Akkermansia sp. Classification (GTDB taxonomy): domain Bacteria; phylum Verrucomicrobiota; class Verrucomicrobiia; order Opitutales; family Opitutaceae; genus IMCC26134_A. The sequence goes on from CAYNUW010000015.1 coordinate 5,474, forward strand.
GTCTGCGACGCCGCCGGGGTGGAGTGGATGCTCCGCGACGCCCGTCGCGCCCCGCTCAACATCTTTCTCACCGTGCCCAGCACCGTCCCCGCGACCTCGCCCGAGTTCGAGACCGCCGGCGGCGACCTCACCCCGGCCAAAATCGGAGCTCTCTTTGACCGCTGGCCCGAAGCCGTCGCCCTGGGCGAGAAAATGGACTTTGTCCAGGTCGCCTCCGGCGATCCCCGCTCCCACGCCATTCTGGCCCAGGCCCTCCGCCGCGGACGCCCGGTTTGCGGCCACATCTACGGCCGCGAATTCGTCGCCGCGGGAGCCGCCTCCGGCATCACCGACACCCACGAATCCATCGACCGCGAGATCGCCGACGACTTCCTCGAGAACGGTCTCTGGATCTTCCTGCGCGGCGGCAACCCCGCCACCCCCTGGCACTCCCTGCCCGAGGCCATCAAAACCGTCACGGAACTCGGCGCCTCCCCCAAGCGCGTCTGCGTCTGCACCGACGACCGCGACGCCGACGATCTTTTCCTCTTCGGCATGGATTGGGTGGTTCGCCAGGCCCGCGACGCCGGCTTCACCCCACCCCTCGCCTGGAGCGCCGGCTCGCTCCACCCGGCCACCCGCTACGGCCTGGACGGCGAACTCGGCGGCGTGGCCCCCGGCCGCCGCGCCGACCTTGTCCTGCTCGACGACGACCTTCGCCCCGCCTGCACCTGGTATGGCGGCGAACTCGTGGTTAAGAACCGGAGAATCACCCCGCTGCTCGACCAGGCCCTGGCCAAACGCTACGCGTATCCGAAAAAGGCCTACACCACCGTTCGTCTGCCCGCCGCCGCCGCCTCCGCCCCGCTCGTGCCCGACCTGCCCGCCAAGCCGGTCACCGCCAACGTCATCCGCACCGCCCTGCCCGGGATCCTCCTGTTTCACGATCGCCTCCGCCTCGAACCCGCGTCGTCCTGGAGCGAACACTTTTCGCGCCACCACCTCTGCTTCGTCTCCGTGCTCGAACGCCACGGCAAATCCGGCGCCGTCGCCCACGGCCTGCTCAAGGACTTCGGCCTCCGTTCCGGGGCCGTCGCCAGCACCGTCGGCCACGACGCCCACAACCTCATCGTCGCCGGCCTCAACCCCGACGACATGCGCCTCGCCGTCGAAACCCTGCGCAAACTCCGCGGCGGGGTTTGCGTCGTCGATCAGGGCAAGGTGATCGCCTCCGTGGCCCTGCCCGTCGCCGGCCTGCTCAGCGACGAACGCGCCCCGGTCGTCGCCCGCCAGACCACCCGCCTCAAACGCGCCTGGACCGCCGCCGGCTGCACCCTGCCCTACACGGGCGTCCACCTCCTCCCCCTCTCCGACCTCCCCGAAATCCGCATCACCGACCGCGGCCTCGTCACCGTTCCCGGCATGACGCGCCCGCCACTCTTCGAAGCCTGAGTGCGTCCCCGGGCCGCCCCCGAACCCTCGGTGGCACATCCTGTGCTCCTTGCCGAGCTCGCTCGCTCCACCAGCCAACCGCACACCCACATGATTCCTCCTCGCCTCACCCTGCGCCTTCTCGCGCTCATGTCCGCCGCCGGCGCCTCCGCGCCGCTCATCGCCCAAACCGCCCCCGACGACGAAACCGTCGTGCTGGAAAAACTCGAGGTCAGCGACGTGCCCATCGAGCAAAACATCCTGCCCACCTCGCGCCCCTTCTCCTCCGTCTACGGCGACGAACGCAGCATCCTCGATACCCCGCGCAACGTCACCATCATCTCCCGCGAGCAACTCAACTCCATCGGCGTTCTCGAAACGCGCGACTTCTCCAAACTCACCGCCTCCAGTTACACCCAGACCAACTTCGGCCTGCCCTCCAATCCGACCATCCGCGGCCAGACCGCCGACGTGCTTATCAACGGTATGCGCAAGGGCCTGACCGTCAACGGCAACGGCATGCCGATCAACTTCAATTCCATCGAGTCGATCAACATCGTCAAAAGCTTCGGCAACGTGCTCTACGGCGCCAGCAGCTACGCCGGCGGCTACGCCGACTTCGTCACCAAAAAACCCTACTTCGACCGCGATCGCGGCTCGTTTGAGGTCACCGCCGGCTCCTACGATGTCTATCGCTGGACCGCCGATTTCGGCGGTCCGATCAACGACCAACTCGCCTACCGCGTCAGCTACTCCGGCGAGGACTCCAAGGGCTACTACTACAACGGCAAAAAGAAAACCCAGGCCCTTTTCGGTGCCCTCGAATGGCGTCCAAACGACCGTTACACCCTCGAAACCAACGCCGAGTTCTTCGTCGCCGACTTCACCGAAAACTGGGGCATCAATCGCGTCACCCAAGACCTCATTGACCACGGGCTCTACATCCCGGACGCCGGCACCGACGCCGCCTACATCGCCGCCCTGCAAAACATCGGCGGCGGCTTCAACCCCGTCCGCCCCAAGGGCACGCCCGTAAAGATCGACCGCCGCTCCCGCCTCCTCGCCCCGGGCGACGACTCCTACGGCAAAAACATCACCGCCCAGGCCATCCAAACCTTCAAAATCACCCCCGACTCCAAGGTCGTTAACAACACCTTCTTCAACTACATCGACCGCGACACCTTCTCGTCCTACTACTACAACTCCATCCACAAAAACAACTGGGGCCTGGAGAATCGCCTCCACTACGAAAACGGCTTCGAGACCGGCAGCCTCGAACATGACTACCTCGCCGGCTTCAGCCTCCGCCGCCAAGAGGTCTGGGCCGTTGATGACTTCTGGCACGAACCGGTCAACTCCTTCGACCTCACCCGCAACCCCAACCTCAACCGCGTGCCCGCCTCCGCCTTCGGCGACACCAATCCGGTCCAGCCCCCCTTCAACAACTTCAACCCCGCCCTGCTCGTCCCCGGCTACGGCCCGCGCGGCGTCCTGCCCGGCCGCTATGCCTCTCCCGGCGCCTCCTACGGCTTCGATCCCGTCACCGGTAACGTCTACCTCTACGACGACCTCAGCAGCAACGACTCCAAACTCAACCAGTTTGGCCCGTTCTATCAGCACACCATCACCTTCAGTCCCAGCTTCAGTGTGCTCGCCGGCGGCCGCCTCGACATCCTCCACGTCGAAAACACCGACCCGCTCCCCCCTCCCGGCTTCTCCGCCGTTTCCGACTCGATCACCGTCACCATGCCCAGCGGCAACACCAGCCTGGTCTATAAACCGGCCGAAAAGGTCACCACCTACTACACCTTCGCCTACACCACCAGCAACCGCGCCGGCCCGCTCGGCGGCGGCTACACCTTCACCCCCATCGCCTGGGGCGGCGACGGCCGCAGCTTCACCAAGGAGTATTTCCAACAGGACAACTACCTCCACGAGGTCGGTTCAAAGTTTTCCTTCCTCGAGGACAAACTCTTCCTCGGCGCCGCCGTCTACGCTCAGAATCAGTTCGACCACGACAACGGCGGCCTGAATCGCTGGAAAAAAGCCCGCGGCTTCGAGCTCGAGGCCAACTACCAACCCAGCCGCAACCTTTTCCTGACCACTTCCTACAGCTACTTCGATTCCCGCCAGCGCTACGCCGGCTTCCTCGCCGACTCGACCTCCTACGACAAACGACCCGTCGGCGCCCCCACCCCCGACTTCCCCGTCATTCTGTCGGACTTCCAACAGCCCGGCATACCTGAACACCTGTTCAACGCCCTCGTCGCCTACCGCTTCGACTCCGGCTGGTCCACCAGCCTCGGCCTCGTCGTCACCGGCCCCATGGTCACCAGCCAGGTCGGCACCGGCCGAGTCGGCGCCACGCCGGTCAGCTTCACCGCCAACGAGATCCCCTGGCAATACACCCTGGACGGCAGCATCGGTTACACTTGGGACAAGTGGTCGGCCAAGCTTATGATCCGCAACCTGACCGACGAGGAAAACTGGTCCTCGCCCAATCCCGGTTACGGCAACGGCTCCATCAACGCCGATCCCGAGCGCACCTTCGAACTCACCCTCGCCTACAAGTTCTGACCTGCGCCCCGCTTCGACCGCCGCTCCTCACCGGGCGGCGGTTTTTTTGCGCTCCTTCCACCGCCTGCGTGCTTCCGATTTGCAGACTGGAATCACCGGCCTCTGCGCATCATAACTACACCCCATGGTCAGGCGCATCGAAAACCTCCTCCTTCGCGGCGAAATCGACGCGCGTCACCCCGGCCGCATCACCGGCCGCCTCTGGCTGATCGACCAACCACAACCCATCCTGCTCGACCTCTGCGGCCAGGCCGCCCCCGATCTCGCCGGCCACCTCCTTCATTTCGAAAATCCAGCCCCCCAGAACCCAGTCCCGCCTTCCTCCCCCCCGCTCAACCCCGTCCAATCCGGCCGGCTCGACGTCTTCACCGCTTCCCTAAAAATCCGCCGCTCCAACGAAACCGCCGGCCAGCTTCCGACCGCCCATGGCTGGACCAACGCCCTGCAACTCGCCTGGCACGGGGACACCGACGGCCCGCTCTTGGTCGAAAGCTCGACCTTTCTCCTCCGCCTCGACGCCGCCGACCCCGCCGCAGCCACCCCCGCAACGGACGCCGCCTCCCTCGATGCCGAAGACGCCGCCGACGCTCCCACCAGCACCGCCGAAGCCCTCGCCGACGCCGAACGCGCCCGCCAAGAACTCCTGCTCGATCGCGTCCAGGCTCGCATCGAACGCGCCGAAGCCGCCGGCGAAGATCCGGATTTCGAACGCATCCTCGACGAAGAACGAAACCGCCTGCGCCGCGAACGCGGCGCCAACGACGACGACCTGACTGAAACCGATGACGAAACCGCCGCCCGCGCCGCCTGGATCGAAGAGCTCAACGCGGCCGCCGAAGACGCCCTCGCCGAACTCGACGCCGAAGAGGCTCCCGCCGACCCGGCCGAACACCCCCTCGTCCATCGCGTCCACGAGCTCGGCCACCGCGTCCACGTCGACTTGTGCACCCACGGCTGGGCCGCCGAAAGCGACTCCGACGAACACCCCCTCCTTATGCTCGACCAGGGGCTCATGTTTGCCGCCGCCAAACTCGCCGGCGCACTCAATCCCCGCGCCGAACCCCCCGAATGGCCCCCCGAAGCCCTCTTCGCCGGCGACGTGCTCGTGCGCCTCAAAAAAGCCCGCGCCCACCTCCGCGACGCCCTCGCCGGCCTGGATGCAGCCGAAGAACATCACCTGGCCGCACCCGCCTGGCTCAACCAACTGCGCACCGAAATCGCCACCCTGCGCTCTGAGGTCGACCACTTGATCGCCGAGGTCCGCGCCGTGCTCGAAACCGCCGAAGAAGGGGACCCGGACTGATCCAAACGCAACCACTCCCTCTGGTGCCCCCGCCGTGAATCGAACACGGATCAGTCGTTTAGGAAACGACCGCTCTATCCTTTTGAGCTACGGGGACCCGATGCTTCACCTTCCTTCATCTCCCCTCCCCTTGGCAAGCCTCGCCGCCAACCTCCCCCCGTCTTCACCGATCCGAATTCCTAAGCCGTCACGCCCACCCCTTTCACCCGTGCCAGCAAGACGACCTTCTCGCCACCCTTCGACCTCGCTCATCATGACATTCACGTGACGATGCCACTGCGGTTTCGCGTCCGGGCCGGCTCTGTGAAACTCCCCGCGCCGTCACACCCTTTCGTCGCCAGCCTTTCCACCTCCTTTAGACAACGTCCGCCCGACCGCCCTCCCTCGCGTCCCCCGTGAAAATCCACCGACTGCTCGCGCTCACCATCGGCCTCCTCGCCCTTTCCCACCTTCGCTTCGCCGCCCCGTCCCATCCGGTCGCCGCCGAAATCGAAACCCGCTCCGTTGCGTCAGCACACCCCGCCCCCTCTGCAGCCGCCTCCTCCGCCCTTACGCCGCCAAACCTTCCGCCGCCCGAAACAACCAGGTCGCCGCTACCCGCCCTCGCACCGCCGACCGTCGCCAACGCCACTACCTCCACGGCGACCCAACTCGACACCGCCACCCCCGGCGCCACCCCCGCCCACTCCGCCGGCGCGAACCCCCTCGCCACCCGCGAAACCCCGGCCGACGTCCTGCGCGACGCCGACCTCAACGACCCCGCCGTCCGCGCCTACGTCGTCGCCCGCCTCTCCGAACTCGACGAACAGCGCCGCGAATCCGCCCACGCCCGCGCCGCCGCCCTCGGTTTGCCCCTCCGCATCGACGGCCCCGGCCGCAAGGTCTCCCTCCTCTACGACTTCCGCGACGACCGCCCCCTCTACCGCACCACCCTCAACACCAACGCCGCCATCTCCACCGGCGCCAACCTCCTCCGCGACTCGGCCGCGCCCTACGGCCTCGACGGCGACGGCCACCGCGTCGGCGTCTGGGACGGCGGCTCCGTCCGCTCCACCCACCAGGAATTCGGCTCCCGCGTCACCAAACGCAACAGCTCCGCCGCCAACGACGACCACGCCACCCACGTCGCCGGCACCATCGGCGCCGCCGGCGTCTCCCCCGCCGCCAAAGGCATGGCCCCCCGCGTCGCCATCGACTCCTACGATTGGGACAACGACTACGCCGAGCTCACCGCCGCCGGCTCCGCCTCCGCCACCGACACCACCAAGATCAACCTCTCCAATCATTCCTACGGCTACGACGCCGCCACCGCCGACATGGGCCGCTACGAGACCGAGGCCCGCAGCCTCGACGCCGTCGCCGCCGCCCTCCCCTTTCACGCCATCTTCTGGGCCGCCGGCAACGAGCAGGATCTGCTCACCACCCACAACGGCTACCAATCCATCACCTTCACCGGCCTCGCCAAAAACGTGCTCACCATCGGCGCCGGCAACGACGCCGTCAGCGCCGGCCTGCGCACCCCCTCCGCCGGCACCCTCGCCTACTTCTCCAGCCTCGGTCCCTGCGACGACGGCCGCATCAAACCCGACCTCGTCGCCAACGGCGTGGACCTCTACTCCCCCGTCGCCACCAGCAACACCGCCTACGACGGCACCTACAGCGGCACCAGCATGGCCACCCCCAACGCCCTCGGCTCCGCCCTGCTCGTGCAACAACTCCACGCCCGCGAATTCTCCGGCCGCCGCCTGCGCGCCAGCATGTTGAAGGCCCTCCTCATCCACACCGCCGACGACGTCGGCCGCCCCGGCCCCGACTACCAATACGGCTGGGGCTACCTCAACGTAAAGGCCGCCGCCGACCTCGTCCTCGCCCATAAGGCCAGCCTCGCCAGCCCCAAACTCATCGAGGGCCAACTCACCACCGCCTCCCGCACCGCCACCCACACCTTCACCTGGGACGGCTCCTCCCCTATCCGCGCCACCCTCTCCTGGACCGACCCCGCCGGCACCGCCCAAACCGCCGCCGACAGCCGCACGCCCAACCTCGTCCACGACCTCGACCTCCAACTCACCGCCCCCGACGGCACCACCACCACCCTGCCCTTCGTCATGCCGTTCGTCGGCACGTGGACTCCGGCCTCCATGACCCTCAACGCCACCACCGGCGTCAACCGCGTGGACAACGTCGAACAGGTCCTCCTCACCACCCCCACCCAGCCGGGCGACTACACCGTCTCCGTCTCCCTGCCCGGCAACCTCACCACCGCCGCGCAAATCTACTCCCTCGTCGTCACCGGCGGCCTCGACGTCGAGGCCAATCCGTCCCCGCTCGTCGCCTTGGTCAACCCCGCGCCCGGAGCCACCTTGCTCGCCGGCCAGGCCCTCACCCTCTCCGCCACCGCCACCGACCTCGCCATCGGCGGCGCCCCCGGCTCCGTCACCCAGGTCGAGTTCCTCCATGGCACCACCTCCCTAGGCATCGACACCTCCGCGCCTTACTCCGTCACTTGGACGCCCCCCGCCGCCGGTGCCTACACCCTCACCGCCGTCGCCACCGATAACGAGGGCGCCGTCGCCACCTCCGCTCCCGTCTCCATCACCGTGCTCTCCGGCGACGGCACCCCCGCCATTACCACCTTCAGCCCCGCCAGCGGCACCGCCGGCGACGCCGTGACCATCACCGGGCTCAACTTCGCCGCCGTCTCCGCCGTGCGCTTTAACGGGGCCGACGCCGGCTTCACCGTCGTCTCCCCGACCAGCATCACCACCCACGTGCCCGCCGCCGCCCTCACCGGCCCGCTCACCGTCACCACCCCCTACGGCACCGCCACCAGCCCGACCTCCTTCACCGTGCTCCAAAATCCCGTGCTCATCAGCCAGATCTACGGCGCGGGCAGCAACACCGGCGGCACCTACAACGCCGACTACATCGAGCTCTACAACCGCAGCGATATCACCGTCGCCCTCGCCGGCTGGTCGGTGCAATACGCCTCCGCCTCCGGCACCACCTGGCAAACCGCCGCCCTCACCGGCTCCATCGCCCCGGGCCGCCACCACTTGGTGAGACTCGCCACCGGCGGCAACGGCGCCGCCCTGCCCACCCCCGACACCACCGGTTCGATCAACCTCAGCGGCACCCAGGGCAAGATCGCCCTGCGCAACACCAGCACCGCCTTCACCGGCTCCAGCCCCGTCGGCCAGAGCGGCCTGCAAGACTTCGTCGGCTACGGCTCCGCCAACGCCTCCGAAACCACCCCCGCCCCCGCGCCCTCCGCCACCACCGCGATCTTCCGCGCCGCCGCCGGCGCCTCCGACACCGGGAACAACGCCGCCGACTTCACCACCGCCACCCCCAACCCGCGCAACAGCACCGCCGGCCAACCCGCCGCCCCCATCATCTCCAGCCCCGCCACCGCCACCGGCATCGTCGGCCAAACCTTCTCCTACCAAATCACCGCCACCCACACCCCCTCCACCTACGCCGCCACCGGCCTGCCCGCCGGCCTCGCCCTCAACACCAGCTCCGGCCTCATCTCCGGCACCCCCTCCGCCGCCGGCTCCTTCACCGTCACCCTCTCCGCCACCAACGCCGCCGGCACCGGCACCGCCCCCCTCGCCCTCACCATCTCCGCCGCCGGCACCGCCGAAGACTACGTGGTCAACTTCGAGGACGGCACCAAGGCCGGTTACGCCGCGGGCAACGTCACCCTCAACGGCCTCTCGTGGAACTTGACCGAGGCCCTCATCGGCGGCGACTCCAACGACTTCAAAAACGGCGCCAAAGCCGCCCGCCTGCGCGGCTACTCGACCAGCGTCCTGGCCCTGACCCAGGACATCCCCGGCGGCATCGGCTCCATCAGCTTCAGCCACCGCCGCTACGGCTCCGATCCTCAGGTCGAATGGATCGTCGAAACCAGCGCCGATGCCGGCGCCACTTGGACCGAGGCCGGCCGCTTCACGCCCGCCGCCACCGCCGCCACCTTCAGCGCCGAGGTCACCCAACCCGCCGCCAAGCGCCTCCGTATCCGCACCGCCGCTACGGGCACTGGCTCCAACCGCCGGGCCAACGTCGACGACATCGTCGTCACCCCCGCGCCCTCCGGCCCGGTCATCCCGACCTTCTCCGAGTGGGCGGCCGGCCTCGCCGATCCCGCCCCCTCCGCCGACCCCGACGGTGACGGCACCGCCAACCTGCTGGAATACTTCCTCGGCCTCGACCCCGCCGTGCGCGACGCCGCCCCGCCCGTGCTCAGCCTCGCCGCCGGCGAACTCCGCCTCGACTACCGCCGCGCCAAGGCCATCGCCGGCGTGACCGCCACCATCGAGTGGACGTCCTCGCTCGCCGACGGCGTCTGGTCGGCGACCGGTGTCACCGACACCCTCCTCTCCGACGAGCCCGACCACGAGCTACGCCGCGCCACCGTGCCCTTCACCTCCGCAGAACCGATGAAGTTTCTCCGCCTGCGCGTCACCCTGCCCTAAAGCCGGAACCATGCAGTTGAGAGGGTCGTGTCGAGGTAATTTGGCGGCACCCTTCGGTGTTTCACTCCCGGCGAAATACCCTCCGGGTATTCCTAGGTCGTTCACCACCGAAATCTGCTCGCCATCTTACCCCGCTACTCCGCCTTCAACTGTATGGTTTCGGCTAAGCCACCGACGGACCCGCCAACGCCGCGCCGACCAAAGTCGCCTGCCGGAGTCTCCCGGTAAAACGAAGAGGTCTGCCCCTCCAGGCCAATGTTCGTAATACGAACATTGGCCTGGAGCGAACGCCGGCAGAGTGTCGGGGTGAAGTGGCGAGCGCATTCCGGTGTGGATCGAGCGATAAACGCAGCGACCCGAACAACTGCCGGTGCTTTTGGCGAAACGTCACCTGCGGCCCATGACCAGCCGACAAAAAATCCGGTCACCGGCGAAGGGACTCAATACCCGTAAGCGCACGGTTCCTCCGTCTTCCACCCACGCCGTGTCCGATACTCGCGTCCACGAGCCACCGGAAAGATTCTCCGTAAACTCGACCGCATAGACCAAGTCCGGCCGTTCCGCCGCCAGAACAAAATCCACCCACCACTGGCCTCCGGTTTGGCCAACTTCGAACTTCGGCCCTTCACTGGGTGTCACCGGCGAGGTGTTGAAGGCATACTCCGCCAGGTTCGCCCAGCCGTCGCCATCGGAGTCCGCCGCCTCACCAACGGATGCGAGACCATGCTGGTGCGACCAGGAAAGGTAGCCGGGTAAAACGACCGGGCTGCCAGGCGAGGCCGTCGCCGAGGTCCAGTTGCCCACGTCATCGCCATAGGCGTAAACATTGATGCGCTCCAATGCCGGCCCTGCGCCATCCGCCAGCGTCGGCCACGGCGCGACATCATCGTAAGCGACCCGATCCGCTCGAATGTATTGCCGCACTCCACCGCCATCGAGATCACCGGGGATCGACAACTCCACCGCCTCGCCCGCGTTGTCCAAACTACCCGAGGTCCACTGCAACACCCGCGTCCCCGGCGCGACCGCATACGTCACGTTAAACGAAGCCAGATCCCGCGTGAGAATGATCCGCGCCCCCGGTTGCATGACCACCGGCACGGCGGTCGGAAACGTGTGCGCGATGCCAGCGGTAAACGCCCAACCCAAGCCCGACTCCGGCTCCACCAGCGTAACCGGATCGGCCGAGATGTTGAGCAGCTCGATGTATTCCGCCGCCGCCGTGGAGGCCGGATGATACATCACTTCGCTAATCACCACCGGCCCCACCTTGGGCAAGGTATTCGGCGCACCAGGCGTGGGCGCAGCCATCGCAACAAACACCACCCGCTGGCCATCGCTCAAGACATGCCTTCCCGCGCTCACGCCGCGCGTCGCCGGCCCGAAGGTCGCCGTGGCGTCATAATCGAGATCAATGCCCGATGCCGGCCGATGCAGTCGCACCGTCTCCCCATTTTCACTCAACGCGAACGGTATCAAAGCACCGGGATCACCACTGCCCGCTCCGAAATGAAGATTCTGATAAAACACCACATAACCTCCCGCCGGTATCATCGTGCCGGCGGCGATGCGATACTTCAAGGGAACGACCTCGTCGTCACTCAGATACCAGCCCCCCAGGTCGATGGGATCGGTCCCGCGATTGTGCAGCTCGATCCAGTCGGGCGCCTCGTTATCCGAGTGCGCCAGGACTTCGGTGATCAAAACCGTGTCGGGCGTGAGGAAAGGATAGTCCGCCGCACTGTAAACATACGCCATCCCGACGTCGGCCCTGGTGCCGTCCGGATCCAAGGCATGGGCCGGATCGCCGCTGTTGCGCGCCGGAGAGGCCGACCGCAGGGAAAAGTCGTAAATGCCGGGCCGCGTAAACAAGGGATCCACCACTCGGTTGCTCGCCCCGGCCAACGGCACCGTATCCGATATCGAATAGGAGACCGACACCATCGATAACGCATCCACCGTGACCGGCGCGACGCCGCTGCGCGATAGAATCGAATTGGTCACGAACGCCGTTCCGCCGCCCACCCCGAGATTTTTCTCATACGCGGCTACACCGACCCCGTTGCCCGCGAACGTGGTTTGATCCACCCGGGCCACGGAGCCGGCATCCTTGACCGCCACCCCGATGCCACAGCCGACGATCAGGTTATCCTCGATGCGAACATCCGAGCCCTGCCCGACCGACACGCCTTTATCCAAACAGTGATAGATACGATTCCCCGAAACGAGCAGGTTCGTGCAACCCTCGCCCACATCAATGCCGTCGTTGTTCTCGCCGCGGAAAAGGAAAATCCGATTATCGCGAATCACCCCGTCGACGACGCCGTCGTAATCGATCGCATCCGTGTCGACCGCCGCCACGCCCTGAAACTCGCTGCGCTCCACCAGACCGGCCGATCCTTTCAGATTAATACCATCCCCGGTGAACGTGATCCGGATCTTGCTGTCGCGCAGAATCACCGATCCCCCCCGGGCAAAAATCGGCTGCGGCCCCTCGATATCCACATGTTCGAGCACGATCGACGCGCGTAGTCCGGAGATCGCGCCTTTCAGATTGGCGGGATCCTGACGGCTCGTCGTCGCCCCACGAATCACGGCGTGGGCGAGCGTCGATACCGCGGTGGTGTCCGAAAAACCGATACAACCCCACTCGCCGCCGTCCCGCGGCTCAAAACGCACCGGACGCTCGGCCGTGCCGGCAGCATTCAACGCGCCGCGCACCAAGATGGACGCCCCCTCGGTCAGACGCACGACGACACCGGGGCCGATGTTCAACACGCCTCCCGGAGCCACCGTCAGACCATCGTTCACCACATAGGGAGACCCCGCTTCCGTCAGCGTCGTCAACCCGAGGATCTGGGCCGGCAACACCGTCTCGCCTCCAGGCTGGAAATGGGCGGTCAGGGTGGTCGCTCCGAGCAGCGTGGTGACGATCGCCGGACTGGTTTCACCCGAGCTCCAGCCGGTGAAGACGTAACCCGGCGAGGCCACCGCCCGCAGTTCGATCGGCGTATTCAAAAACACCGACGCACTTCCGCCTGTTTCGGGCAGGAGCGAAACGCCAGCCGCCTCGATTCTCCCTCCGCCTGACGGCAGCACCGCGTAGCTCAAGACCCCCATTGGACGGGATACGCCAAGCTCGGTTTGCAATCGAGCGAGCGCGGATGCGGGACGGTCCGCCACGAAGCGCTTGATCTCATCGATTTGCGCCCGACGCGTCGTCAGGCTGGCGATGCCCCCGCTGGTCCCCCAGCGCGCGATGTGCCGCTGGATCTCGGCCTCCTGCTCGGCCACCAAACCATCCAGAATGGCATTGAAACGTCCCGGGGCGAAGGTCGTGGCCACCTGGACCGCGTAGCGCTGCAGGAGGCGGTTCACGAAGCGCGGATTGTTGTCCAGCCGGGCGAACAAGGGATAGCCTGATCTGAAGTCGTCGATCAACGATCCGGCAAGATTCGCATCATCGAAGCCGCGGTCGAAATCGTTGACGATCCACCGCCACTTCGCGCCCTCTTTCCGGGCGCGCCAAAACTCGCGATTGTGCGACCAGCTGGTGTTCACCGCGAAATCGGTCGCGATCACGTAGTCGATAAAGGAATCGAGGTTCACCTGGTCAGCCACCTGGTCGTAAACCGCATCACTCGCCGGGTTGTTGGCCGCCACGTAGGCCAGCAACGCCTCGTAGGCCTCCGTCGTGCCCGCCTCCGCCATGATCACGGTCGCCCCGGTCGAGTCGTGCGCATGTTGCACCAGATCGTAGTCTCCCTCGCCCAGACGATGCTCAGCGCTGAAGTAGGAGGCATCGAAGCGTTTGCGCAGATTGTAAATACCCCAGAAACGCCCGTTCAAATGCAGCACGCTGGGACGATAGCTGTAGAGACCCGCGTCCATGCGGCCGCGTAGCACCGCCGGCATCATGGCGTCGCGGAGCAAGGTCTCCTCCCAATCATCTCCGCCATTCCGCAGATTCAACTCGGCCACCCGCGCGGAGGGCTCGCCGGGAAAAACCTGATACGGGATGGCGTCGTCTCCGTATTTGGACCGACAATACACTGTGAAGGGCTTCTGGGCCTTGAGCCAGATGTTCTCGCCGGCGATGCGGATGCCGGCGCTGACGGAAAACGCCGGACTCCGGTCTTGCTCAAAAAACTCGATCCTGGCCGGCACCTCGCGGCCTTTGAAGGGATACACCGTGTCGTTGTCGTAGATCCCTATCTCCGCCCCGAACAAAGTCGCGGGATCCGCCACAAGCGAGACCAGCGGCAAGCCCGGAGCGGCATCCTCGCCCAAAAAGTAGGACCTGGTCAGCACCGGTCCGGGAATCGCGCCGTTGGCGAAAATCCGCGCGCGCACGATGGTGGTGCTCGCGACCTCGATCGGTCCGCCATACACCGGAGAGGAGGGCACTGGATCCGACCCATCCAGCGTGTAGCGAATGGTTTCCCCCTCGCCGGCGCCGGATAGAACCACGGTCTGCGCCCCGCCGTAAAACCCGCTGGGCAGGGAAGCCGTCGGCGCGGCGGCCGTGCGGATCGGCAGCGAAAGCGCACCGTCCGTATTGGCCGCGCCCGGGGATGGGATGCCATACAACCGCCAGTTGGCCGGCGCGGCGGGATCCCGTCCCTGCGAAACATCGTCCCGCTGCGGACCGAACACCACGGAATCCACCAGGGTCGGCGGTGCCGCCAGCGCCGCCACCACCAGCTCGGCATCAAAACTCAAATCGCTGCTGGTTCCGTTTTCCTGGTGCACCGAAACCGCCAACACGTTGTCCCCCGCCACCAACGCGTCGGCATCGATTTCGACCAGTTCGTAGACATTCTCCACCGGCGCGAGACGACCCGAATAGGTCGCCGGCCCCACCGCCCCCGCCGGCATACGCAGCCGAGCCACCTCGACGCCGTTGAGATACACGACGGCGCCATCATCCACCATCAACCGCAGCTTCACGTCCGAAACCAGCGCGGGCAGCACCGGCAGCGTGAAACGGCGGCGGAAATAGGTGGCGGCGTATTTGGCCGAGGCACTCGCTCCGTAACCGACCCGAGTGGAAACCCACGTGTCGCCATAGCCCAAGACCCCTGAGCCGGAGGCCCAAACCGCGTCATCGTAGGTCGACGTGGTCCAGCCCGCGCCCGGGTCCGTGCCGAGGTCGTGATAGCGCCAGACCGAATTTTTCGCGATTAACACACTTTCGGTCGGAGGCGCTTCGGCCCGGAACAAGCCGATCTCCTCTCCATCCGCGCTCAACTTGAACGCCGCATGATAACGCCGGGTGACAAACGTGCTCCCCCACGGATAGTATCCACGCACATGAGTTTCGCCCGGCCCTGCCGAGAACCCGTCCGCGCGCACCACAAGATAGCCACCTGCGGCCAGATTCGCACCCGCCGGAAACGCCCACTTGGTCGGTGCCGACAAATCATCCGTCAGATAATACCCTCGCAGATCGACCGCCGCGGCCGTCGGATTATGCAGCTCGATCCAGTCGGAATAGTCGTCGAAATCCGCATTATCCGGATGGATCGACACATTGGCCGCGAGAAACTCATTGATTCGCACTCCGGCGGTTTGCGCCGCGGCGACCAGGGGGGACGCCATGGCGGCCGCCGAAAATACAAACCGAAACCAAGCATTCATCGATGGGGTGGGTAGATCGCCGGTTTAGTAACCCCCACCCGGGAAAGATGAGAGCCACCAGCAATGGAATGTTTTAAGAAACATCCGGAAGAGAAGCCAGCACCGATACCCTGGGAGAACCCCTCATCCAACGCCCCCACCGCCTCTCCCCGCCCCCACCCGCCCCAATGTTCGTAATACGAACATTGGGGCGGGATGAGAAAAGATCGCCACACAGACGGCGGACCGGTGTGGCGGTGGGGTTGGTGCTCGGCGTGGTCCAGGTGGGTTACAGCCGGCCCAAGGCTCGCCCCGTCGCCGGTCTGGTCCCTCGGCTGGCTATTTCCCCTGCGCGGCAAGCGCGTGGGGCAGTAGCTGTTCCGCACGGCGAGGGTCGGCGCTCAGCCAGGTCGAGAGCAAATCGGCCTGGCGTTGGGCGTCCGGCACTTGGCCGGGGCCGGCCGCGCGAACATCGAGGTCGAGCGCGGCGGCGAGGTCTCCCTGTCGGGCAGCCGCATCGGCAGCCTCGCCGTAGCCTTGAGCGCGGCGCTCGGGGTCGCCTATCTGGTGATCGACCCAGGCGACAGCGCCCCGCCAGTCGCCTTTGCCGGCAAGTTGGGAGGCGATGACGTCGGCGGTGGCGTTGCGTGCAGGCGCAGGCAGGCTGGTCACCCAACGTTGGGCAGCGGAAAGATCCTTCTCCGCGAGTTTGGCCGCTTGGCGGCGTAGAGCCTGGTTACCGGCCACGGAATCGGTGGACTCCATACGCGCGATGATCGACCCGATCTCGGTGGCCTCGACGGTGGCTTTGCCGGGGCGGGATATCAAATTGAGCCGCAAGGTGTCGCGCATGGCGGAGTCGGGCCACTGGTCGATCCAATCGAGGGTGGCGACCGTATCGCCCGCCTCGGCCAAACGACGGACCACTTGCGCGGCCAATTCTCCGGCAGCCTTGCGTTCCTCGGCTTCTGGAGAGGCCGCCAATTGACGAGCGGCCAGGAGCGCGGCGTCGGGATCGCGTTGATCCCAACCGGTGAGAATGTCGCGCAATATGTTTAAATTGATTCCGGACTCCCCGGGTGCGGCGCGGGAGGTGGCGAGGGCGTGATCGAGGGCATCTTGGGGATCCCCCTCGGCGATCCAGGTTTTGAACAAGGCCTGGCCAGCCTGCTCCGACCGCTGTTCAGGCTCGAGTTCGAGGTAGGCCGCCAAGGCGGACGGTCCATCGATGGCGGCCCAGCGACTGAGGACGAACATGGGAACCATTTCACCGACCGGGGAGTTTTTGTTGGGATCAATTTCGGCTCCGAGCGCGAGGGCTTCGGCGAGTTCGTCCTGCGTGGCTACTTGTGTCCACGTAATGAGCCGGAACACATCACTGAAGTTTTCCCGCCGTTCACTTTGGCCAAGACGTTGCAGGATTTCGATCAAGGCCCGCCGACGGGCGTCAGCGGGTGCGCTCGGCGAGGCGATGACGGTATTGTCGAGGGTGAACCCGGCCGAACTGGCGGCACGTTGCGAAGCGATGGCCGCGGGGGCGCGGGCGACCCTTGCCACGGACCCGTCGTTTTCGGCGGTATCAGCGAGACCCCCGGAGCGCACTCGGCCGAGCGTGAAGCCAGCGCCGGCACAGAGGGCACAGAGCAGAAGCCAGACTAGCTTCCCCCGCTGATTCTCTGAGGCTGATGGCTTGGTCAACTGGCTCATGGCGTCGTCGACTGAGTGATCCGCAGCCGGAGGAAGATCCGGGGCGCATCCCCAATGAATATCCAAGCGGTGGGATACGATCCGATTCCTTGATACACACGCTCGGACGACCACGTCTGTAGATCGGTCGAAGCCTCGACCACGTAGACCAACTCAGGGCGCACGCGGGGATAACTCATGACCAAGAGGCCGGCAAACGAGTCCGCCAACGGCATTCCATCGCGGTCGTTCACCGTGGGATCGAGATCCAGCGCATACTCCAGAAACAGTCCCATGCCGTCGCCGTCGGTATCGAGGTCGTCGAGCGCTGCGACCGTAAGGCCGCGGTCGATTTTCCATGTTTCGAAAGCGTTGAGGGTGCGGGCGGTCAGGGTGTTGGAGTAGTCCGAATCGCCCGCGCCGTTCCAGGCACGCACACGGTAGTCGTAGGCCGTGGCGGTGGAGAGACCGGTGTCGGTGTAAGAGGTGACGTCCCAGCCGAGATCGGCGATTGGCTGCCAAACCTCCGCATCGGGTGCGCGGCGTTCGAGTTTCCAGCCATATTCGCCGTCGATTTGGCCCCAGTGCAACGTGATGCTGGAAGCGCTCAGGGCGGTGCCGCGGAGATTTTGGGGCGTCGCAGGCACACTCTCGAGGGGGTCGCCCTTGAGATGGACAAGATGACTGCGTGGGCTGGTGCCAAAGGAGGTGAAACTGCCCCCGACGAGCAGGCTGCCATCGGGCAAAGTCAGGACGGCGTTGATGCCGCCCTGGAGCGGGCCGGCTTCGGCTTGGAACGTCGGGTCGAGAGAACCGTTTTCGTTCAGGCGCGCGAGCTTCCAGCGCGTGGTGCCGGCAAACGAGGTGAAGGTGCCGGCGAGCATCACTTTTCCGCCCGGTTGTGGAAAAATAAGCGGACCGGATGTGTTGGTGCTGGTGCCCGGATTAAACGAGGTGTCCACGCTGCCGTCTGGGTTGAAGCGCGCGAGGTATCGACGAGAAACTCCGCTGAGGGTGGTAAAGGAGCCGGCGGCAAAGTGCGCTCCGGTCGGCAGGGTCACCAGCGAGGTGATGTTGGATGTCGTGTTTGATCCGACAAAGAGAGGATCAATGGCTCCGCCGGCCTCGACGCGGGTAAAGTATTTGTCCGCGACTCCGTTGATTTGACCGAAAAAACTGGAAACCAATATTTTGCCATCGTTCTGGAGTGAAACCGTATCGACCGTGCCCTTTGAAACACAATCGAAGGAAACGTCCACGGACCCATCCAGATTTAGCCGGGTGATATAGTTGCGCGGTGCACCGAAGAACGCTTGAAAACTACCAAATACGATTAAACGACCATCAGGTTGGGACCGTATGCCTCGGGCGAAGGTCCATTCGGCGTTGGTGTTGAAAGTCGTGTCCAAGGCACCGCTCGCGGTGAGGCGGGCGATGTCATGGCGTGTGCTGCCGCCAACGGTTGAAAAGTAGCCAAAGATGTAAACGCCTCCGTTGGGGGCTGGCTCGATATGGTTGATCGGGGAGTTTGCACTCACCCCGGGATCGAAGCTCGTATCCAAGGTGAGATCCGGAAGCAGACGGGCGATATACTTGCGCGCGCTGCCCAGCACCTGGGTGAAAGAGCCGGCGATCACGATTTTGCCGTCGGGTTGGCGCAGGATCGCGGCAACCGCGCCATTCACTGAACCCGGCGGGAAGGTGGGGTGCAGCGAACCGGCACCCGTCCATGCGACCGCGGCGGTCGTGGTCGAAACCGGGTCGGTAAACGCGCTCGCACCGTTGGAGTTGGAGGCCAATACGCGGTAAAATCGTTGCCCGCTGGCGGGTAAGTGGCCGTCCGTGAAAGAGTTTGCTGCTCCGGTGTAGATGGTCACCCAATCGGCGACTCCGGTCGGACTACGTTCCAAGACATAGCTCGAGGCGAAGGCGCTGCTGCCCCACGCCAGGGCGATCTGGCTGTCGCTCAAGGACGTGGCGGAGAGTGTCGCCGGGGTCGCGGGAGGCTGGCTGCCGGCGTCGCCGTAAAGGCGGAGCAGGCCACTCCGAGTCGTCAAAGGGAAGCCGGTGAACTCGCCTCCGAGGATCACTTTGCCATCGCCGTCAATGCCGAGGGTGTAAATGGAATCATCCGGACCGGCTTCCCCGTAGTTGCTGGTTAAGGACCAATATGCGGCGACGGAGCTACCTCCTTGGTTCGAATTCGGAAAAAACGAGAGCGCCGCCAGTCTGGTCCGCTCCCAGCCGTTAAGGTTGAAAAAATCTCCCGCAATCAGGACTCGGTTGGTGCTGACGGTTAGGATTTTACGACACGGGGCATCCAGCCAAAAATCGAAGGATGGGTCGAGGGTGGGAAAACTCGTAAAACCGATCCGGAAGGCGGCCAGGCGGCCGCGCGGGCTCGGGCCAACACGCGTAAAATCGCCGCCCATCAACATGATAGAATCCAAGGAAGACGAAGATGGGACCAAGACATCAATGGTGCGCACCGTGTTGTTAAATCCGAGATCGCTGCCGCTGAGGGATCCCGAAAAAACGTAAAACTGGGCATGATAGGCGCGCGCTAGGCCGCCAGCTTGAGTGAAATCCCCGCCGACGTGAAGAAAGCTCCGTGGGTCTATGCGCATGGCCCGCACGGTGGCGTTGGTGCCCCCGTTAAAGGTTAGATTGCCAAGAGTTCCCGTGGTGGTGAGCTCGGCCAATCGATTCCGAGTCGCCCCATTCACGGTGGTGAATTCCCCCCCGATAAATAGGCTGAACGCCCCCGGTTCGATGCACAAAACCGGGCCGTTGCATCCCGTGCCTGGATTAAAAGTCAGATCGAGCGTGCCCGTGGTGCTTAGGCGGGCGATACGGCCACGGGCCACCCCATCATAGGTCGTGAACTCTCCGCCGATAACAAGCTGGCCGCTCGGATCGAAGGCGAGGGCGTGGATCGGACCATTCGCACCAGGGCCATTGGCAAACGTTTGGTCGAGCGTGCCGTCGGCATTTAGCCGGGCAAGGTTGCCCCGACCCACTCCTCCGATGGAGGTAAAATCCCCCGCGATGATGTGTTTCCCACCGGACATGAGATGCGCGCGCACGACGCCCGGTTCGGTGCCGTTGAGGATCTCACCGGCGTTAAAGCTCACGTCCAGGCCACCCACTTGGGCGCGGACGATAAGACCAAACCAGCCAAACAGAAGGATGGCTACGGTTAGCCGGAACAGCCGTGGCATGGGTTCAGAATAAAAGCTCAAAGTCGTATCGAACGAGCCTTAGTTGTAATTGTATAACATTGCGACAAAAACCGTGCTTTTAACCCGGATTCCGCGATTGGATCGGCTGAGTATCGCACAAGCTGCTGATTCGGCCGTTCGTTTAGGAGTCCCCGGCCTGCACTCGGAGAGTGCTGGCCGGCGGTGACG
>CAYNUW010000016.1:0-25188 GCA_964400455.1 uncultured Akkermansia sp.
GCCGCCACCAACACCCGCATCGCTATCAACACCACCGGCGAAGACGTCTCCGTCTCCCTACCCGGCGGCGACATCGAGTTCGCCGGCGTCGCCGAACAAAACTTCCTCAGCGTCCGCACCACCCTCTCCGTCGCCCTGACCACTTCCTCGGTCAACGCCTCCCTCGACGGCACCTTCGCCTTCACCCTTATCAAAGCCCCGATCAGTAACGTTACCGAAACCATTCTAGTCCTCCAGGCCATCGACGTCAGAACCGTCCTCTCCACCGGGCCCCCCGGTTCCGGCGTCACGCTCGCCTTCTCCGGCATCACCGGCGGCATCGTGGTCCGTTCCAACGGCCTCGCCGGCCGCGTCACCGTCGCCTCCGCCTCTCTCACCGGTATCCCCGCCGTCACCCTCGCCCTCAGCGGCGTTGTCCTCGAATTCAACACCACCCGCGCCGGCATCTCCGCCGAACTCGACTCCGGCGACTTCGACTTCACCGCCGCCGACCGCCGCGACTTCTTCGCCGTCTCCGGCACCGCCACCCTCGGCTTCGCGGTCTCGGGTTTTGCCGCCAGCCTCTCCGGCACCTTCAGCTTCGAGCGCGTGGTCACCACGCTCAATGGCACCGCCGGCGTGCCCGTCATCAAGCTCGGCATCGCCAACGGCTCCACCAGCCTCGCTGTCGGCTCCGTCTCCCTCTCCGTTACCGGCATCTCCGGCGCCGTCATCCTCACCCGCGCCGGCCTCGCCGGTCGCCTTACCGTAGGCTCCATCGCCCTCACCGGCGTGCCCGGCGTCACCCTCTCCGCCGCGACCGTCGTCCTTGAGGTCAACACCACCGGTGCCGATACCTCCGCCACCTTCGCCGGCACCAGTTTCGCCTTCGCCGGTCCGGAGCAACGTGAATTCTTCGCCGTCTCCGGCCAGCTTTCACTCGCTCTCAATGTCGGTCCGGTCGTCGCCACGCTCGCCGGTCAATTCTCCTTCCAGCGGTCCGTCGTCACCACTGGCGGAGTGCCCGCCGCTCGCTTTGTTGTCGGTGCCCGCAACGCCTCCACCAGCCTCGCCGTCGGCGACGTCGCCCTGTCCATCACCGGCATCACCGGTCTCTTGCTCATCGAGCCCGATGGTCTCGCCGCCGACTTCGTCATTGGTGGCGTCGCCCTCACCGGCGTCCCCGGCGTCACGGTATCCCTCGTTTCCGGTTTCCTCCAGTTCAACACCACCAACCGCGCCGTCACCGCCACCGCCCTCGGCCGGACCCTGAACTTCTCCGCCGACTCCCAGCGTCAATTCATCGCTGTCGGCGGCCATCTCAACTTCCGCCTCGCCACCCCCATCGGCTCCATCGACCTCGTCGGTGGCTTCACCATCGAGCGCGCCACCGTGCGCCTGAACGGTGTTCCCGTGGTCGTCCTCCAGGTCACCATCCACGAGGCCGCCACCAGCATCCTAGCCGGCACTTCTTCCGCCGGCGTCCGTCTCACCGCCGCCGGCATCCGCGGCGCCTTCCTGATCCGCCCCGACGGCGTCGCCGGCCTGCTCCGCATCGGAGTCTTGGTGCTCACTCGCGCCGACGGCTCCGCTCTGCCTGGCATCGACGTCGTGGCCTCCAACGCGGTCATCGGTCTCAACACCACCGGCGTCGGCCTCAAGGCCACCATCGGTTACACCTACTTCGACTTCACCGCCGAACAACACCGCAACTTCTTCGCCGTCTCGGCCGATCTCTCCGTCACCCTCGCGGTCGGCCCCGTCGCCTTCCAAGTCCAGGGTCGCTTTGGCATCACCAAGATCGACGTCACCGCCGCGGGCGCCACCACCGCCGGCTTCCTCGTCACCGTCATCGACAGTTCCACTTCGATCACCATCGGCAGCGCTCCTGGCGGTGCAAAACTCGCCCTCACCGGCATCTCCGGCGCCTTTGTCATCGCCTCCATCGGCGGCCAGACCGGCGCCGCCGGCGCTCTCAAGATCGGGGGCGTCAAACTCACCGAAGCCGACGGCGTCACTCCCCTCGTCGGTGACCTCGCCTTCGTCCCGCTCAATTTCACCCTTTCGTTCAATCTCTTCACCATCCCGTTCAAGCTGAACATTCCCAGCATCAGCGTAGGCTTTGGTCTCTTCCCCTACATCGATCTCAACCTGCCCGGCCTGCCTTCCGTCAGTCTGCCTTCCTTCTCGCTTCCCACCCTCAGCCTGCCCGGCGTGACCCTGCCTTCGTTCGACCTCTCCGCCTTCTCGCTGCCCGCCTTTAACCTGCCCAACTTCAGTTTCCCGAGCCTCTCGCTGCCCGACTTCTCCGCCTACCTGCCGGACTTCAATTTCCCCAGCATCTCTCTGCCTTCGCTCAACCTGCCCGCCCTCTCGTTCCCCACCTTCGACTTCGGCCTGCCCAGCCTGAATCTCAACCTCGATTTCAGTCTGCCCGGCTTCACCAACTTCTTTGGTCTCGCCGGTTTCCTCGATCTCTCCCTCGGCGATCTCTTCACCGTCTCCGGCAACTTCAAGTTCAAGAAGATCGGCGACGAGTTTGTGGTCGTCGCCACCGAAGCCGTCGCCGCCATCGCCCTCGGCGACTTCCGTCTCGCCCTGTCCAACGGCACGCTCGCTCTTCTCATTCGCCAAGATCGCAGCGTCGCCCTCGATGCTTCCGGTGCCTTCAGCCTCTCCGGCGGCGGTTTCGTCAACGCCAGCGCCCAGGCCCTGAAGGTCCAATACAACACCACCGGTATCGACTACGCCGCTTCCCGCCGCACCCTCACCGTGGACGGCGTCAGCGCCGACCTGACCGTTCCGATCGGCACCCGCGCCGCTCCCTACGTTGCCTTCCAAGCCATCGGTATGCGCGTCGATCTCGCCGGACTCGTCCGCGTCGGCGGCGACTTCTCCTTCTCCCGGGGCACCAACGGCACCGGCGCTCCGGTGGTCAAGGTCGCCGTGGCTAACTTCTCCACCGCTTTTGGCGACGGCACCCGCGATTACGTTACCGTCTCCGGAGGCCGAGGCGCGCTCCTCGTCGCCTCCGACGGCATCGCCGGCACCCTCACCGTCACCGCTTCCGTTTCCGGTATTCCCGGCCTCAGCCTCAATCCCTCCACCTTCGCCCTCACCTTTAGCAACCGCCTCACCGCCACCAGCGAGAGCTTCAGCATCGGCTCCACCACCTACCAGCTCGACGTCCGCGCCGGTCCTTTCATCCGCGTCTTCGCCACGCCGCTCAACGTCACGCTCTTCGGCCTCAACTTGCGCGGTGACTTCGGCTTCGAGCAGGCCCGCACCGGCTCCGGCCAGACCGTCACCATCCTCTCCGCCGCCAACGTCTCCCTCTCTTACAGTGGAGCGGAGACCAACGGGTCGCCCTTCTCCATCAGGGGAGCTCGTGGCCTGCTCGTCCTCTCCGACCGGGGCGTCGCCGGCTTCCTCGCTTTCAGCGGCAACATCAGCTCCATCCTCTCCGGCGAGCTTCGTCTCGAAATCAACAACACCGGCGCCGCCGTCGTCGCCTCCGGTGTCTTCGGCGCCGTCACCCTCGACGCCGGCAACTACAAGCGCATCGCCGTCAACAATCTCAACATCGAGTTCCCCGGCCTCGAAGTCGAAGGCGACTTCTCCTTCACCTCGGCCGTCGATTCCACCGGTGCCACCATCACCGTGATCGTCGGCAACAACATCCGGGTCTTCGTCGGCGACAACGTCTCCAGCAACCGCATCGGTCTCGAAATGACCGACGGCCGCGCCGTCTTCTATCGCGACGCCGAGGGTAAAAAGATCGGTTACATCACCGGCCGCGTTCGCCTCGTTGGCGTGTCCGGCCTCGTCGTCGATGCTACGATGACCCTGCGCATCAACGAGAGCGCTCAGCCCGTCAACAAGTCTTTCACCGTCGATGGCGAACAGGTTGAACTTAAGTTCGCCGCCGGCACCGAGGTCGCCAAAGACGGCAAGTCCTTCGTCCAATTCCGCGCCTCCAACATCCGCCTCAACGTCGTCGATGTCTTCGAGGTCTATGGCAATTTCGTCATAACTCGCACCGCCGGCTACCTCTCCGTCGGCGTGCTCGATGGTGAAGTCTTCCTCGGCGCCGGCCCCTATCGCAACTCCTCCGGCACCGTAAACTCCTCCGCCACCGGTTTCCTGCTTTCCAACGTCGATTTTGCCCTCCACCTCAGCACCCTCTCTACCAAACCCGGCTACGCCCTCGCCGGCTTCGGCAACATCGGCTTCGTCGGTCTCGATGGTCTCGACCTCATCGGTCCCCGCTTTGGCATCGCCTACAATACCTTCAAGACCCCGGTCGGCACCAGTGGCACCGACACCACCCCGGATCCCGTCAATGTTCTCCTGCCCGTCTCCGACACCAAGTCGATCCGCCTGCTCTTCGAGAACCCGGGACCGCTCGGCCTCACCGAGACCACCACCGCCGGTGTCACCACCCTGCATGGCAAAGCCCTCGG
This sequence comes from uncultured Akkermansia sp., assembly GCA_964400455.1. Classification (GTDB taxonomy): domain Bacteria; phylum Verrucomicrobiota; class Verrucomicrobiia; order Opitutales; family Opitutaceae; genus IMCC26134_A. Next base: position 4,443 of record CAYNUW010000016.1, read on the forward strand.
CAATAACCCGCTCTTCTCCGGGTCCATGACCATCGGCTACCCGGGCACCTTCAGCCTCGGCGGCACCGTCCAGATCCAGCCCCTCCCCGGCGGCACCCTCAATCTCATCATCCCCGAGGCCTCCCTTGTCATCGGCGATCCCGATGCACCCACCTTCCTTCTCTCCGGTCGCGCCGCCTTCGAGATCTCCCGCATCGATGGCTTCCGCTTGGTGGACTTCCGCCTGACCGGTGCCGCGCTCGATGGTATCGACCTCTCCGACGTGGTCGCTGCCCTGTCCGCCCGTCCGCCCACCGCGACTCTCGCCAACCCCGTTTCCAACGGCGTGATCGAGCGCACCTTGCTCAACACTCGTCGCTACATCGACGTCATCTTCCAGGACGTGAACGGCGTCGGACTCAACCGCACCTCCATCACCGACGCCGGCCAGGAGTTCTCCATCTTCCGCAACGGTGTTAACGTCACCTCCGAGATCGGTCTCAACGGCTCGCCCACGCTCGTCGGCGCCAACACCTACCGCTATACCTTCACCGGTGCGTTCACCAGCGACGCCGAATACAGCGTCCAGTTCACCAACGCCTCCTTCGCCGACTCCGGCGGCGCCACCAGCAAGCCGTTCAACGTCCGTTTCGTCGCCGTCGCCGGCTCCGGCTCCATCTCACTCCCCGGCGACGGTTCCTTCACCGCCGGCGACTCCGGCCAGACCGCGCCGCCCGCGCCACCGTCCGCCAAACTCGCCGGCATCCCCGTCGGCGTGCCCGTCAACCCCGAGACGCTCAACAAACTCGGCTACATCGACGTCACCTTCTTCAGCCGCGATGGTGCCGCCATCGCCGCCAACACCATCAATGGCGGCGAGATCACCATCACCGGCTCCGGCGTGCTCGACGCCGCCGTCCGCGCCGGAGCCCCCCTCCTGCTCACCGGCACCACTTACCGCTATTACCTCATCGACAAGAATCTCACCAACACCACGCCGCTCTTCGGCCCGGGTGAGCTCTCCGTCAACTTCGTTGCCAACTCCTTTGCCACCGCCGGCGCCGCCAACCTCGCCTCCAACGTCACCGTCACCCTCGACGCCGCCTCCACCTCGAAGATCAAGTCTACCAAGACCATCGGCATCGGGCCGCTCAAGTTCGTCAACCCCGAGCTCTCCCTCGCCGACTTCGGCTTCAAGGACGGCAAGATCATCCTGACCATCGCGCTCTCCATGGACAGCGGCTCGCTCGCCTTCGGCGGCTCCGCCTCAGCCAATCAACAATCCAGCTCCGGCATCTCCGCCGTCCTCACCGGCTTGCGCGTCACCTTCGACATCGCCGTCGGCCTGCCCGGCAACTTCTCCCTCTCGCCCACCGGCAAGTTCTCCATCGATGTCTCCACGCTCGCCATCACCGTTCCGAACATCGTTAACATCACCGCCTCCGGCATCCGCATCGCCTACGATCCCGCCGGCCCGCTGTCCCAGGAAATCCTCCGCGTCGACCGTGCCCGTGCCGAGTTCCCCCTGCTCAACATCGCCGGCGAAGTCTCCCCGGTCCGCCAAAACCGCCACGATCCCAACAGTCCGCTCATCCCCGGCCTCGTGGTCCGCGGCAGCGGCTTCACCCTCGGCCAGGCCCAGCTTATCATCGGTGGCATCGCCCGCGACGGTGATACCCAGGCCGAAAACACCGCCCCCGGCGCCAAAGCCGGCGACAAGATCAAGTTCGGCTCCATCCTCGAGCTCGACGACGTCCGCGTCGGCATCACCAACTTCTCCGTCAATTTCGTGGGCAACATCCTGCCCGACTTCAACGGCAGCATCTTCTTCGCCACCGGCGGCGCGGCCCTCTTCCCCAAGAGCACCGTCTTCTCCGCCCGCGTCACCGACCGCTTCGACGCGGTGGACGTCAACGACGACGGCACCGACAACACCGAGGCCCTCCGCTTCGAGATCTTCTTCAAGGACAACAAGCCCTCGGGCTTCCTGGTCAAAGCCGACACCCTCGTCCTCAAGCTCGGCAGCTTCCTCACCCTCGGGGCCAAGGACTTCCTGCTCGATACCACCGCCACCGGCGACCAGGCCGTCGTCGCCTTCGCCGCTCTCTCCGCCGACCTCAGCATCGGCAGCAGCTTCACCGTCGGCGGCGAAGCGCGAAACTTCTACATCACCGCCAACGGCGACTTCCGCGTCGGCTACCCCGGTCGCCCCGACGCCAAGTTCGGCGTCACCTTCCGCCTCGGCGGCGTGGACGGCTCGTCCTTTAAGTGGCCCGACTGGATGCCCATCCGCATCTACTCCATCGGCCTCGACTGGGCCGACGTCGAGAACAAGCCCTGGGACTTCGAGATCGTCATCTCCGCCTCTATCGGCACGCCTAAGGGCATGTCGCAGTTCCGGTTCAGCGGTGTCATCGACGGCATCCGCATCCGCCCGGCCCTGCTGCTCGAGGGCAAGTTCCCCGTCACCGATATCGCCGGCATGGGTGTCTCCGTCTCCGGCACCATCTATGTCGTCGGCATCACCGGCGGCCTCATCGGCGGCATCGTGAAGATCGCCAAGAACGGCGACACCTACAGCTTGATCGACAGTTCCGACACCACCACGCCCGTCCACGACCGTGTGCTCTTCCTCGGTGTCGAGGGCGGTGCATCTATCGCCGGCGCGGTTGGCCTCACCGCTCGTTTCGCCCTGAGCGAACTTGGGCCGCTGGGCTTCTCCATCAGCTCCGATACTCCCATCCCCATGACCCCGCTGTTCTTCCTCAGCGGCCTGTCCATGGAGGCGCAATTCTTCTCCACCTTCCCGGACATCCAGACGCCTCAGGAGCTGCGTAATCCTGCCTTCCAGATTTCCGCCGGCGGCCAGGCCGGAGCCGGCGATTGGTTGTTCTCGGTCAAGAACCAGGTGTTCAACCAATACGTCGCCATTCAGGCCAACCCCGAGCTGGGCGGCTTCGGAGCCGCGTTCACTGCGCCGATGACCTTCAAGGGCAGCGCTACCATTTATGGCCAAGGCGGACCCTTGCTTTGGAATGCGCCAGTCGTTCTCGCCATTACCACAGACGGCAAATTCTTCGCCAGTGGCAGTATCAACTTCCTCGCTGATCAGCTCACGGTCTCGGCCAAGTTCTTCGCCAACTTGAACCAATTGTTCGCCGGCACCGCGCAGATGCTTCTGCTGATCGATATTCCCGTCTCCTTCCCCTACGGTCTCGACTCGCCCTTCATCACCATCGACGGCGCCTTCAAGATGGGCTTCCGCGATGACAATGGCTCGGTTTACGAGATGCCGCCGCTCGATGGTGGGGCCAACTTACCCGAGCCCGGTCCGGTCAACATCAGCCTCGCCTTCCCCAACGAAGACCGCGCCGATCCCGCCCAGCTCAACATCGGCAACAGCCGCTTCGTCGACGTCACCTACACCGCCGGGGCACTCTTCGCCATGGACTACGCGTCCATCATCGACTCCGGCACCGAATTTACCGGCACTTTCACCGGCGCCGACGGCACCGTCACCACCCTCAACTTCGCCTCCACCCCCGTCGGTCTGCTCAAGGGCGTCGACGCCAACGGCATCCCCACCACCACTCTGCTCGACGGCTCCTCCGCCGACGATCTCAACGCCCGCGGCATCACCACCTTCCGCTACTCCATCACCAACCCCGGCTTCCAGTGGAAGCCCGGCATCCTCAAGCTCGACTTTGCCGCCGGTGGCGTGTCCCAGAAGAACAGCGACGGCACTGAGGGCAACGAAGTCCAGTCCATCGAACTCATCGTCACCGGTCCCACCATCGCGCTCGTCACCCCCGCCAATGGCTCCGAAATCAACATCGCCCAGCTCAACACCCGCGGTTACATCGACGTGGTCTACAACCCCAGCCGCGCGGCCGGCGCGTCCCTGAACCTCACCACCGGTCCCCCGCTCACCCTCAGTGGCGATGGTGCCGGCACCGTCGTCATCACCTCCGCCGGACAACGGGTCGGCCAGACCGACGTCTTCCGCTACACCTTCACCGGCCAGTTCGCCCCCGGGGCCATCCTCGTCGAGCTTGCCGCCGCCGCCATCACCGACAGCACCGGCGCGACCAACGTCGCCCAATCCCTTTCCTTCACCGTCACCGGCGTCACCGGTGCCCTCGCCGGCCTCACCGATGGCACCACGGTCGGCCTCACCAGCCTCACCCGCCCCGGCCACATCGACGTCACCTACACCCCGGGTGCCGGCGCCATCGTCGATTATTCCACCCTCTTTGATGACGAGGCCGAACTCCTCGTCACCCTTGCCGACGGCAGCACCCTGTCTATCGCCAACGATCCGACTTACATCGTCGAACGTGGCCTCGGCTTCGTCGGAACCGCCTTCAGCGCCACGGCCGACACCATCACCCTCACCGCCCATGGTCTTGTCACCGGCCAGCGCGTCCGCTTCACCGCTAATGAGGCTTACGCCGCCCTCGCCAACGGCGATTACCTCGTCAGCGTGGTCGACGCCGACAAGATCCGCCTCACCGGCCTCGCCGGCGGCGCCGCCCTCGACCTCACCGGCTCCAACGGCACCCGCAGCTTCGCTCTCGATGTCTACAGCCGCGACACCTTCCGCTACGCCTTCACCGGCGATCTCGTCGCCGGCCCCCTCTCCATCGAGCTCATCGGTGGCTCCGTCGCCGACGACGTCGGCGTGCTCAACCTCGCCAAGACCACCCGCGTCACCATCTCCCGCGCCACCGCCGCGGCGGTGAACATCGACCACGGCAAGGTCTACGCCACCAACGTCCTCAACGCCCTGCCCAGCGCCCTCCCCGAGGGCCAGATCCCCGTTTACCCCGTCACCAGCGGCACCACCACCACCACGGACGACCGCTTCTTTGAATACACCTTCATGCCCGCCTCCGGCGCCCGCGACCCCGAGACCGGCACCCTCGTCACCCGCTACCTTGGCGGCACCCTGCCCGTCGGCCGCTCCGTGGACTTCACCGTCGGCGGCCTCGACGAGGAAACGGATACGATCACCATCCTTAACCACGGTTTCGCCGACGGCACCCAGGTTACCCTGGCCAATGTCACCGCGTCCGTGATCATCTCCGGCCTTGCGGTCCAGACCAGTTATTACGTCAAGGTCGTTGACGCGAACAACATCCAGTTCCGAGCCACCGCCGACGCCACCGAAGTCGTCGATCTTGGACCGGCCACCGTCGGAGCCAATCCCGCCGCCGCTTCCGCATCTTTCCGTATCACCGAGAGCATCCTCATCGACGACACCACCGTCACCAAGGATGTCCTTTCCATCTCCGTTATCCGCCTCCAGCAGAAGATCATCTACGGCTCCGCCTTCGACTCCGCCACCTCCACGCTGAAGGTCACCGGCCATGGTTATGCCAACGGCGACAAGATCAACCTGACCCAATTCAAGCCCGGCACCCTCCCGCAGGAGATCACCCCCGGCGAATACTACGTGGTCTCCTCCACCGCTGATACCTTCCAGCTCGCCCTTTCCTCGGGAGGTTCGGCTATCGAGTTCACCGGCACCATCGGCGCCGGCGAACAATTCCTGATCAACAAGGACGGCGGTTCCGTCTCCGGCTTCTCCGTCACCAAGGTCGAGCGCGTGCTCAAAGACGGCAAGGCCACCAATAACTTCCGCTTCTTCTACACCGGCGAATTCACCCCCGCCGACAACAGCGAGACTCTAAAGGTCGTCCTCACCATCGCCGATGGCCTCGTCGCTGATTTGTCCGGCAACACCGTCCCCACCACCGCCACCACCTTCTACGTCCGCAAGACCGCCGCCTCCTTCTTCATGGAGCTCTCCGGCGGCCTGCTCATGAAGGCCTCGCCCTACATCGCCGAGCCCATCATGGACATCCGCGGTTTCGTCGCCTTCGAGGCCCGCGAATCCTCCATCGGCGGAGTCACCGGCACCCGCCTCGAACTTACCTTCGGCGGTTCCCTGAAACTCATGATCCTGGGCAACCTCGGCTCCGTCGCCGGCAAGTTTGTCCTCGACACCTCCAAGCCCGAAACCGGCCCCGATCCCCAGGCCGTCACCCTCGGCGAACTGCTCGCCGACTTCGGCGTCCCAGGCGCCACCAGCCTCCCCGGCGCCGATATCGAGCTGCCTAAGGTCTGGGGCGTGCTCAAGATCCAGACCAACCTCGATTTCCTCAAGAACATCGGCCTCGACGTCGAAATCGCCGGCACCCTCCAGATCAACACTACTCGCGTAAATCGCATCGAGAACCTCACCCTCGCCGGCATCCCCGGCAACAGCCTCTTCGGCGGCATTACTTACGGCAACCAGTCCGACGCCGACGTGCTCAACGCCGGCAGCGCCGTGCCCGCCATCTTCAGCCAGATCTTCTCCGGCACCCTCGCCCTCGGCTCCGGCGCCACCATCAAAAAGCTCAAGCACGACCGCGTCTGGGAGGTCAACGACTCCGCCAACGGCCGAGTCTTCATCATCAACGGTTCACTCACCGACGGAACCAACTATCAGTTCGACGTCCGCCAGGAATTCACCGCCTCCGACGCCGACGTCTCCAGTCTCAACTCCGGCACCCTGCCCGCCGTCGTCCTCAACCGCTTCGTCGGCGCCCTCGGCCTCGGCGAGGGCTACCGCGTCTTCACCACCATCGCCGACTCCCTGTGGCGCATCGACGACGTCGCCAACGGCAAACAATACTTCGTCCAGCTTTCCGACTCGGGCGACATCACCAACACCGAAAACTCCTCCGCCCGCCGCTTTGTCATCCGCGGCGAAACCCAGACCTTTAATCTCCAGGCCAAGACCCTCCTCCTCGCCGGTTACGCCTACGCCAAGTTCACCATCAACGGCGTTCAACACTTCAATATCTACGGCGCCATCGCCTACAAGCTCACCACCACCTCGAGCGAATTCTTTGTCGACGGTCTCATCGACTTCACCCCCTTCGGCATAAAGATCTTCCAGGCTCGCGCGCAGGCCGTCGTCATCGCCCGCCCGGACGGTTACGTCGCCCAGATCATCCTTGGCGCCTCCCTCACCTTCCCGGGCGTCGAAATCGGCGGAAACCTCACCCTCAAGGTCAACACCTACGCCCGCGACATAACCTACAGCGTCCCCGCCTTCCTCCGTCCCATTGTCGGTTACGACGAGATCGTCATCTCCGGCCGCCCGCAGGAACTTAATACCGACTTCAACCCCCTCGCCGACTACGCCAAGCCCCAACCGCCCTCTGCCCTGCGCGACAAGGCCGGCGCCGGCTATGCCCCCTACCTCGCCATCGGCGGCATCGTCGAGGCCAACATCCTCGACTCCCTCCTCTTCAAGGGTGCCTTCTTCATCGGTCTTTCCACCAGCGGCGGTCTCGAAATCTACGCCGCCGTCTACACCGAGCTGAAGATCCCCACCACCGACATCTCCCTCTTCACCCTCTACGGCAGCCTCGGCCTGATTGTTGACTCCCGCGGCATCGCCGGCTCCGGCATCCTCCAGATCGACGCCGGCACTCCCGACCAGATGCCCATCGGCTTCGACTTCAACGCCGAGTTCCAGTTCATGGTCAACAGCTCGCTCTCGAGCCGCGTCATTTCCGTCTACGAATACGACCCCTCCAACGGCAACCGCCTCTCCAAGAAAGATGTCTCCCTACGAGGCGGCTACGTCGGCTTCTCCGCCGGCGGCACGCTTGCCTTTAAGATCGGCTCCGGGGAGGCCGTGGCGCTTACCGGTCGCTTCAGCTTCGAGCGCGTCCTCGAAGTCAATGGAACCAGCATCGAGGCCTACCAACAGGTCGAAATGTCGGTTTCCGCCCGCGTCGCCGGCGTCACCCTCGGCTCCGCCGCCGGCGGCTTCCGCATCGGCGCCCGCCTCGACCTCTCCGGTTCATTCGAACCCTACATCGCCGCCTTCATCCAGATCAACATCGGCGGCGATGCCGGCGGCGGCCCCGGCGCCCTCTCTCGCATCACCGGCGACCTCTTCGACGTTCGCTTCAGCGTCGCCTTCTACATCAACACCTACTCCCAGGATATCACCATCGCCGGTGTCGTGCTCAAGGCCCGCGAGGTCGTCCTCGAAAGCTCCGGCTTCATCCAGTTCAAGCTCGGCCCCCTCGCCGGCTTCCGCATCGAGGGCAAGATGCGCGTTATCGCCAACTCCACCGGCTTCCGCATCAACATCAACGGCGAGCTCACCGCCACTGTCCTCGGCGTCACCCTCTTCCGCGCCACCTCCGCCGGCGAACTCGTCATCACCAACCTCGGCAGCTCCTCCCTCCCCGTCTACGTGATGAAGGGCTTCATCCGCCTCGAACGCGACGGCGGCTTCGGCGGCAACGGCTTCGGCTTCAACGCCAAGTTCACCCTCGAGGTCAATACCGACCCCACCACCACCTACAACTACACCACCGACGGCAAGAGCTACTCCGTCCCCGTCCTCACCGTGCGCGTCTTCGCCAGCGGTTATCTCTTCCTCGGCGCCGGCGACCCCGCCTCCTCCTCTTACACCGGCTTCTACCTCGGCGGCACCACCGCCTCTGACCCCGCCAACATCTATCTCTCCGTTGGCTCCGAGGGCCTCATCATCAACGCCGACGCCCGCCTGTTCATCAAGGTCGCCGGCACCAATCTCTTCGACGTCGGCATCAAGGGCTTCCTCCTCATCAACGGCCAGGGCATCGCCGCGCAGATCGCCCTCGACTTCGCCGTCGGCCCCGTCGCCGGCTTCGAATTCTCCGGCAACGCCCGCTTCGTGCTCAATACCACCGGCGCCGCCGTCAATTTCACCCCCCCCGAAGGCGCCGCCGTCAGCATTCCCGCCGGCCCCTTCATCGAAATCGCCGTTGGCGACCCCACCCCCGCCACCCTCAGGCTCGCCGGTGTCGCCGAGCTCAAGGGCTCCTTCCGTCTCCGCATCGACCCCACCGGCCTCGAAATGGTCGTGCTCGCCGCCATGAACGTCGCCCCCCTCGGCTCGCTCGGCGCCGGCGGTTCCCTTTACATCACCTCCGCCGGCATCGCCGGTTCCCTCACCCTTACCGTAGGCGGCAATATCGGCTTCGCCGGCGTCGCTTTCCGCGGCACCTTCAGCCTCGCCCTCAACACCACCTCCTCCTCACGCGTGGTCAAGGTCCTCGACGTCAATACCACCACCGGCGTCATCAACGGACTCAAGGATCGCTCCATCAATGCCCACACCGTCGAGCTCTCCTTCGGCGGCTCCCTCGATATCGGCCCCTTCTCGATTCGCGGCTTCGCCATCCTCACCATCGAGGCCAACGGGCTCAAACTCTTCCTCCAAGCCTCCATCGGCCTCGGTCTCCTCGGCGGCATCGATATCACCGGAGCCGCCGTTATCCGCACCGGCGACAACCCCTACTTCGCCCTCTACATCAAAGTCTCCGGCCGCGCCCTCAACATGGGCTTCATCACCATCACCGGCGACTTCGAGTTCATCATGAACACGGGCAACAGCAACGTCCGCATCAACAAGACCACCGGTGAAATCGTCGAAACCCCGGCCACCAACGCCGCCGACCCCAATATCATCACCATCGGCGCCCAAACCTTCAAAATCCAGGTCGCTGCCACCCTCCAAATCTGGGTCTTTAAAGTCCAGGGCGAGATTACCATCACCAAGAAACCCGCTTACTTCGAGGTTGCGGTTAACAACTTGAGGATGAATTTCTTCAACATAGCCTCGATCAACATCAGCGGCTACATTCGGTCCAACGGCCAGTGGAAGATCACCGGTTCCTTCCACTTCGAAATCCGTCTCGGCCCCGTGTTCTTCGAGGCCGGCTTCTCCCTCACCCTCGCTAACTACGGCTTCTCCGCCTCCGCTTACGCCCGCGTCGGCGTCAGAATCAAGATCGGCTTCATCAAGATCGAGTTCAGCATCGGCATCAGCATCTCCGTCTCTTTCAACACCGACAAGGGCGAGGCCCGCTTCACCTTCAGGATCTGGAAGTTCTCCCACACCATCGTCTGGCGCTTTGGCACCCCCCCGATCCTCGCCACAGTGCTCTCCGGTGGCGTCCTCCGCCTCAACATGGGCGTCGATGCCCGTCACCGTGGCGGCTCCTTCACTTCCGATGGCTCCGAAACGTTCACCGTCACCATGAACGGCAACCGAGCCGTCGTCGGCGGCCTCGGCTACAACCAGACCTACAACGGCGTTAACAAGATCCTGGTGAACAACTCCGGCGTCGGCAACGACTCCGTCACCATCACCAACCTGGACGATGGCAAAACCGCCGACCTCACCATGGGCAACGGCGACAACGTGGTCGTCATCACCGGCTCCGGTCGCACCACCATCCGCGCCGGCAACGGCGATAACACCATCTTCGGCGGCGACGGCGCCGATTCCATCACCGTCGGCGGCGGCGACAACACCATCGATGCAGGGGAGGGCGACGACACTGTTCGGGTCGGCGATGGCAATAACACCATCCTGGGCGGTCTTGGCCACGACATCATCCATCTGGGTCGCGGCACCAACACCGCCTACGGTGATCTCGATAAACCGTCCATCACCCAGATCGGCAACGACACCTTCCACGTCTCCGGAGGCAAGAACACCTTGGTCGGCGGCTATGGCTCCGATCGCTACGTCTTCACCGGTGCCTGGGGCCAGACCACCATTCGCGAAATCGGCACCGCCGCCACCGACCGTGATACCGTCGACCTCTCCGGCGTCTCCTCCTCCCTCACCTTCAACCTCGGCGCGTCCGGCCGTAACTCCATCACCTCCGGCGCCAATACCATCACCGAAACCGCCCTCCTCCTCGACACCTTCGTCGGCGGCTCCTCCACCGACACCTTCAACGTCACCCGCAGCTCCACCCACCTCACCACCATCCTGCGCGGCTCCGGCGGCACCGACACCTACAACATCACCTTCGGCGCCCTCACCCGCGCCATCACCATCGACGACGCCACCGTCGCCTCCGACCGCGACTACCTCAACCTCGTCACTACCGCCTCCGGCCTCGTCCGCGTCACCGACCAGACCGGCGACGCCAAGATCGTCCAAGGCGATCAGGAAGTGAACTACGACCCCGGCTTCGACAACCTCGACCGCGTCAACATCGCCGCCTCCACCGCCCCCGTCTTCTTCGGCCCCTCCTCCAGCGCCCCCGCCGAGGTCTTTAACCTCAAACACGACCTCGTCGTCACCGCCGCCAACATCTCTTGGAACGGCCGCCTCCGCGCGGTTTCCTTCACCTTTGAATCCACCTCCGGTTACATCGTCGGCCACGATGTTCTGGCCCAGAACAACGGCTTCATCTCCCTCCGCACCACCACCGGCAACATCGCCGTCAACGCCGGCCTCTACTCCGCTTCCGACCGCGGCGAAATCGGCAACGGCAACGGCGACATCACCCTCGTCACCGGTGCCGGTGCCATCACCACCAACGGCTCCGGCTGGGCCATGACCGATCCGGTCAAACTCGACTGGGCCCTCCGCAACGCCCGCTACATTCTCGGCCCCGGCGACATCGATAACGGCCGCATCCTCGTTCACGGCGCCGACTCCGCCGAGATCGTCCTTTACCTCAACAACGGCGCCGTCATCCGCTCCGCCAAGGGGGCCTTCATCCAGTCCACCGGCGGCCGCCTCACCGTCACCTCCACTCTCGGCATCGGCTCCTCCACCCCCGGCTACCAAGTCAGCCCGCTCGGCCTCTTCAGCAACGTCGCCAGCTACACCGCCAACGTGCCCGCCGGCCGCTCCGTCTTCATCGTCGACATCGACGATATCATCAACATCGCCTCCTCCGCCGGCGGCGTCTACACCATCGTCAGTCTGCTCGGCCGCCAGGACAACTCCCAGCCCATCACCTCCGACGAGGACGTCTCCTTCGTCGCCGACCAACTCAACATCGGCACCCTCACCTCCACCATCGGCCAGATCTTTGTCCGCCCCACCGACCCCGGCCGCTACCTCTACCTCGTCCAGACCGAATCCGGAGCCCTCTCCGGTCTCGTCCTCTCCCAGGCCGAACTCAATAACCTCGTCACCTCGACCACCATCTACTTCGGCTCCGCCGACCTCCTCACCCCCGTCGTCATCGGCAACGGCACCTCCACCGCCGTCCGCCTCACCAACCCCACCACGGTTTTCCGCGCCGACTCCGTTTCCATCATCTCCCCGCTCGTCGCCCGCAACCTCGTCATCTACGGCGACGGCACCACCGTCTCCCTCGCCGAGTCCATCACCGCCGACTCCCTCTACATCGACGACTCCATCCGCGTCACCGGCTCTCGCTCCATCAACGTCTCCACCGATGCCGAGATCACCGGTCCGGTCGACGCCGCTTCCGCCTTCGTCCCCGCCGACCTGACCCTCTCCGCCGGCGGTGACCTCGTCCTCGGTGATGCCATCGGCGGCGTTAATGCCCTCCGTCACCTCTCCCTCGCGGCCGGCGGCGACCTCTCCCTTGCCGGTGCCGTCAACGTCTCCGGCGACCTCCGCGTCTCCGCCGGCGGTCACGTCCGCTTCGAAGGCGATGTGCACGTCGCTGGTGACCTCGTCATCGAGGACGCCGCTTCCATCGTCTTCACCGGCCGCGTCACCGTCGATGGCCGGATAATCGTCCGCACCTCCGGTCTTCTCACCCTCGGCGCCGTCGCCATCGCCGGGCCCGCCCGCTTTATCGCCGACCAGATCGATCTACGCGGTCCGATTACCGCTGCCTCGCCCTCCGCCACCCTTGTCCTTCGTCCCTACGATCCCGTTCGTGCCATTGCCCTTGGCGCCAGCGTGCTCGGTGCTCCGGCCAGTGCCCTGCGCTTGGATGTGGCCGATCTCGCCGCCATCAAACCGGGCTTCGCCTCCATCACCATCGGCGACGAAACCGCCGGCACGGGTGCCGTCTTCCTCGGCCGCCTCGGTCTCCATGCCGGCGAAGCCACCTTCACCTCGCCCGTGACCTTCGTTGGCGGTTCGATTGTCGCCTCCCGCGCCCTCGACTTCTCGGCCCCGTCCGTTCGCTTTGTCGCCCGCACCGGCGGCATCACCATCAACGGCGAAATCAACGCCGACTCCCGCTCCGCCCGCCTGGTCTTCGAAGCCGCCGGTTCGGTGACCCTTAACCGCTCGGTCCACGCTTCCGAGTCCATCCGTGTTTCCGCCCTTTCCTTGACCTACGCCGCCGGCGCCGTGCTCGACGCCCCCGCCGCCACTGTCGTCACCACCGAAAGCCTCGCCGGCCCCGCGCCCTCTACCTTCATCGAGCCCGCTCACCCCGTTCCTGGACTTTCCCCGGAACGTCCTCTGGTTCGCGGTTTCGCCACGGCCAGCGCCTCCACCTTCACTCTCGCCCTCCCCGAGCCCGCCGCCTTCACCTTCCCGGCCGCCGCTCCCGCGTCCATCGCCTTCATCGAGCCCGCTCGGTCTTATCCACTGTTCGTCGGCCCGATCGCCCTTTTCCCATCTTCCCACCTTCCCGTGCTGGACCGCCCGGTCGGCCTGTCCTCCACGCCTCTTTCCAACCCTCTCTTCCGCTTCCCGACCCCGGAGGACGATCTCCTCCGACACCTCCTTTACTAACACTCTTCCCACCGTGACCAAGCCCGCCGCTTCCCGCCCCGTCTCCGCGTCCTCCTTCGCCGTCGAGACTCTGGAAAACCGCCTGCTGCTTTCCGCCGACCCCCTCGGCGCGCTCCTCCCCGCCGGTCCCGGCTCCACCTCCGCCCAGGCCCTCGCCGACCTCGGCCACGCCGACCTCCTCCCCGCCAACCCCGCCCCCGGTGGCCTCCTGTCGGACTTCATCGACTCCCCCCGGCTCAACCTCACCTCCGCCGCCCTCCGCGACCTCGCCGCCCAGGACCCCGAGACCACCACCTTCGGCACCCCCGACCTCCTCACCCAGGTCATCGTCGGCGACGCCTCCGGCCAGGCCGTCCGCCTCCCCGGCCAGACCGCCACCATCCTTGCCGACTACGTCGAGATCAACGCCCCCCTCGTCGCCCAAAACCTCGTCATCGACGGCGACGGCTCCACCGTCAAACTCTCCTCCTCGGTCACCTCCGAGACCAACATCATCAACGACGCCGTCGAGGTCAGCGGCAACTTCGCCCAGAACCTCGTCCGCACCATCACCTCCACCGGCGGCGTCCTCACCATCAACGGCTCCCTCAACGGCGACAACCACCTCGGCGCCGTCCTCCCCGTCAACGCCAACAACGGCCCCGACGACGTCGTCCTCAACGCCACCGGCGCCATCTTCATCCGCGACGCCGTCGGCGGCGTCGCCAACAACGGTCTCCAGCACCTCAGCATCAACACCGGTGGCGGCACCGTCGGCAACGTCACCTTCAACGACACCGTCAACCTCACCGGCAACCTCTACATCAAAAAGGGCCAGGCCGTCACCTTCCTCCGCAACGTCGTCATCCAGGGCGACCTCGTCATCGAGGACGCCACCGACGTCCGCTTCGACGGCACCCTCACCGTCACCGGCTCCATCCGCATCATCAAGGCCGGCAACGTCACCTTCGGCGGCAACGTCTCCGCCGGCGGCGACTTCACCGTCGGCCGCCCCGACGACCTCGCCAGCATCGGCGGCGTCACCTTCGCCGTCTCCGCCCGCCTCGATTTCGCCGGCCACGGCGGCATCTACACCTCCGGCTCCATCTCCTTCGGCAACAACGTCGGCGAAAACAACTCCCTTCGCCCCAAGTCCCTAACGCTCGCTGCCCAGAGCACCATCACCTTCGCCCTCGGCGCCGCCCTCCGCCTCGACTCCACCACCCCGTTTGTCGTCACCCGCGCCACCGACGTCTCCTTTGGCGGCGACGTCCGCTCCGGCAACGTCACCATCGGCCAGACCGGCCTCGTCACCGGCAACATCGCCTTCTCCGGCGCCTCCGTCATCGTCGAATCCTTCACCGTCACCACCTCCGGCGCCCTCGGCCGCATTACCATCGCCAACAACTTCCAGATCGGCGGCGGCGATGCCACCCTCACCGCCAACGAGATCAACTTCGGCGTCTCCGCCACCCTCTCGTCCACCGGCGCCTACGCCTCCAACCTCACCCTCAAGCCTTTCGACGTCGCCCGCGCCATCGCCGTCGGCCCCAGCGCCACCGGCGCCCCGGGCAACATCAACAACCGCCTCGACTTCAGCGCCGACGACCTAAAGGCCATCCAGGCCGGCTTCGGCACCGTCGTCATCGGCGACCTCCAGGCCGGCACCGGCGACGTCTTCATCGGCAGCGTCGGCTCCATCCACGCCTCCTACCAACTCCTCAACCGCACCGTCATCGCCGGCGGCGCCGTCACCGTCACCCAAAACCTCGACGTCGCCACCGCCGTCGACTTCCTGCGCCTCGTCGCCCGCGTCGGCAACCTCACCGTCAACGGCGCCATCAACCGCGGCGCCTCCTCCGGCGCCGACCTCTCCGATCTCTCCTTCGCCGAACGCAACCCCTGGGTCCGCCTCGAAGCCGCCGGCGACATCGTCGTCAACCGCCCCGTCTACGCCGGCACCCGCCTCTCCCTCACCGCCGGCACCGACGGCTCCGGCTCCATCTCGGTCAACTCGACCGGCACCGCCACCGGCACGCTCCAGACCATCAACCCCACCGGCGGCGTCCGCCGCATCGAGCTCGTCGCCGGCGAAACCTCCGGCAACATCAACCTCACCGACGGGGTGGGGGAGACCACCCTCCGCGCCCTCGGCTCCGGCTCCTCCCTCGTCCTCCGCGCCAACGCCGGCGCCATCACCCAGACCGACGGCCTGCTCATCGCCGACACCCTCTCCGTCTGGGCCCGCGACAACGTCTCCCTCCGCACCGAGGTCAACCAGATCGCCTCCCAAACCCTCAACGGCGAGATCCTTCCCGGCGGCACCGGCGCCGTCGTCACCGCCAACATGACCGGGTCCCTCTCGACCCTGCTCATCACCAACGGCGGCTCCGGTTTCACCTCGGCCCCCACCGTCTCCTTCGCCGGCGGCGGCGGCTCCGGCGCGGCCGCCACCGCCGTGGTCGTGGGCGGCTTTGTCACCGGCCTTGTCATTACCAATCCCGGCTCCGGCTACACGTCCGCCCCCACCGTCACCATCTCCGGCGGCGGCGGCACCGGCGCCACCGCCCTCGCCGTCGTCAACCCCGGCGAGGTCACCAGCCTCACCATCACCACCCCCGGTTCCGGCTTCGGCGCCGCTCCCACCCTCACCATCGTCGGCGACGGCCGCACCGTCTCCACCGGCACCGCCACCGTCCGGGGCGGGGTAGGGGGGCTCCTCATCACGTCCGCCGGCTCCAGCTACACCAACCTCACCCTCACCCCCGTCGGCTCCGCCTCCGTCACCGGCACGTTCAACGTCTCCCCCGGCCAGCTCACCGCCGTCAACCTCGCCAACCCCGGCTCCAACTACTCCTCCGCCCCCACCGTCGCCCTCGCCGGCGATGGCTCCGGCGCCGCCGTCCAGACCACCCTCGACGGTTTCCTTTTCTCCGTCACCCGCACCCCCGGTTCCGGCTACACCTACACCCCTTCCGTGCTCGTCTCCGGCGGCGCTCCGGCTCGTGTCGTGAACGGCGTCCAGGTGGTCGGCGGCGGCTCGGTCAACATCGTCAACTCCGGCGCCATCACCGTCGCCAACGCCACCGTCACCCCCAACACCGCCTCCACCCGCGGCGCCTTCTCCCTCACCACCCTCGCCGGCGACATCGCCCTCGGCTACATCAACACCTCCACCGGCGCCATCACCCTCACCGCCGCCGGCGCCATCACCGACGCCGACCCCGCCGCCGAGGCCGTTCCTAACCTCGTCACCACCGGCCTCGTCACCCTCACCGCCGCCACCGGCATCGGCGCCCTCGGCGGCGCCGACATCGACGCCACCATCGGCTCGCTCCAAGCCACCAATTCCACCTCCGGCGACATCGTCCTCCAGCACGCCGGCCTCTCCGGCTTCACCGTCGCCGGCACCGGCGTCCGCACCCTCGCCGGCAACGGCAACATCAACCTCCAGAGCAACGCGCTCAACTCCCAGACCGGCACCCTCACCGTCTCCGCTCCCATCTCCGCCCACGGCTCCGGCTACGTCCGCCTCGAGGCCGTCGGCGCGCTCTCCGACGTCCTGCTCAACCACGCCGACGCCGACCTCACCAGCGCCACCGGTCCCGTCACCGTCATCGCCCAGCGCCACCTCACCACCGCCGCCGGCACCCGCGTCACCACCTCGGGCGGAGCCGTGTTCCTCGACGCCACCACCGGCGCCCTCACCATGGCGGACGATTCCCTCGTCTCGTCCTCCGGCGGCACCCTCCGCGCTCGCGCCCAAACTGACGTCACGTTGGGCGGCCTCGACGCCGCCGCCGGCACCGTCTCCGTCCTCTCCGCCGCCGGAGCCATCCTCGACGCCGGCGACACCCACCGCGATATCATCGCCGCCTCCGTCCGCCTCAACGCCTTCACCAGCGTCGGCGTCGCCGCCAACGCGCTCGAAATCTCCGCCGGCACCCTCTCCGCCGCCGCCGCCGCCCCCGGCATCACCCTCGTCGAGTCCGACGACGTCACCGTCGGCTCCGTCGCCGCCTCCACCGCCCGCGTCAACCTCGACGGCTCGACCACCACCATCGACGACACCGCCCAGGCCGATCTCGCCACCACCGCCAACGGTTCAGTCAGCCTCACCTCCACCGCCGGCACCATCACCCTGACCGACGGCGACAACGACGGCCTCGCCGTCTCCGCCCAGGGCTCCGGCCGCGTCTTCCTCTCCGCCGGCGTCTCGCTCGTCGCCCAGTCCGACCTCCGCTCCGGTTCCGGCGCCATCTCCGTCCACGCCGCCGACTCCCTTTCCTTCACCGCCGGCTCCGACGTCACCACCGGTGGCGGCTCCATCGATCTCCTCGCCACCTCCGGCTCCATCACCCAGGCCGACACCGCCGTCGCCACCACCGGCGGCGGCTCCCTCCGCGCCCAGGCCGGCCTCGACGTCACCGTCGCCTCCTTCAACGCCGGCGCCGGCAACCTCTCCGTCGAGGCCGGCCGCTCCATCCTCGACGCCGGCGACACCGACCGCGACCTCGTCGCCTCCTCCGCCCGCCTCGTCGCCGGCACCGCCGCCGGCGCCGCCTCCGACGCCCTCGAAACCACCTTCGCCATCCTCGCCGCCTCCGCCGGCTCCGGCGGTGTCAACCTCTCCGAACTCGACACCCTCGACATCGACTCCGTCGTCGTCTCCGTCAATCGCGTCTCCGCCAACCACACCACCGCCCCCCTCGCCACCGCCGCCCAGGCCGACGTGGTCACCACCGACGGCGGCCCCGTCCGCATCGTCACCGGCGGCAACCTCACCCTCAACCAGGGCGACGCCGATCCCGAGTCCGTCCACGCCGCCGGCGGCGGTTCCGTCACCTTGCTCGTCACCGGCGACCTCCTCATGCAGGACGGCGCCATCGTCCGCACCGACACCGGCTCGGCCACCCTCACCGCCTCCGGCTCCATCCAGCTTTCCATCGTCGCCAGCACCTCCGGCGACCTCGCCCTCACCGCCACCGCCGGCAACATCTCCGACGTCCTCACCGGCGAGGCGCCCAACCTCCTCACCTCCGGCCTCGCCGCCCTTGATGCCGCCACCGGCATCGGCGCCACCGGCACCGCCGACATCGACACCGCCCTCGGTTCCGTCACCGCCCTCAATCGCACTTCGGGCAACATCGTCCTCGAAGAGGCCGACGCCGTCACCATCGCCACCGCCGGCCTCGTCAACCAATCCGCCGGCTCCCACGTCATCCTCTCCACCCTCGCCGGCACCATCACCGTCCAGGGCCCCGTCACCGCCACCGGCTCCGGCCGCATCCGCCTCTCCGCCGCCGGCGTCTCCTCCGACATCGTCGGCTCCACCGCCATCTCCACCGGCTCCGGCGGTCACGTCACCCTGCTCGCCGCCCGCTCCATCCAGCTCGATGCCGGCGCCTCCGTCGCCACCCTCGGCGCCGGCACCCTCGACCTCGAAGCCACCGCCGGCTCCATCACCTTCGCCGACGCCGTCGCCGCCACCACCGCCGGAGGCAACATCCGCCTGCTCGCCCAGATCGACGCCACCGTCACCGGCCTCTCCGCCGCCTCCGGCTCCATCTCCGTCCACGCCGTCACCGGCTCCATCCTCGACGGCGGCGAGACCCTGCCCGACCTCGTCGGCGCCTCCGCCCGCCTCGTCGCCGCCATCGGCGTCGGCTCCACCGGCGCCCTCGAAACCAACGTCGGCACCATCGCCGCCACCGCCACCACCGGCGGCATCGCCCTCGCCGAAACCAACGACCTCGCCGTCGGCACCGTCGCCGCCGTCTCCGTCAACCGCGTCGCCCTCGACGGCTCCGTGTCCGCCGCCGCCGACTCCGCCGCCACCTCCGACCTCCAGGCCACCACCGGCGACATCACCCTCACCGCCGGCGGCATCCTCACCCTCACCGACGGCGTGGACGCCGACTCCCGCGCCGCCCACACCACCACCGGCGATATCTCGCTCACCGCCAACGCCGACGTCCGCTTCCAGTCCTCCGTCGTCTCCGACTCGGGCGACCTCACCGTCGCCTCCACCACCGGAGCCCTCGTCGACCAGACCGCCGACGAAAACGCCCTGCTCGTCACCACCGCCCTCGCCACCGTCAACGCCGCCACCGGCATCGGCGTCGCCGGCGCCGGCGACATCGACACCACCGTGGTCAACCTCCGCGGCTCCCTCAGCCTCTCCGGCGGCGTCTTCATCGAGGAAACCGACACCCTCGTCGTCCACCCCGACGGCCTCGTCACCCTCGCCGGCAACGCCCCCGTCTCCCTCGTCGTCACCACCGGCCCCCTCACCCTCGACGGCCCCGTGACCACCCACGGCTCCGGCAACATCCACGTCAACACCAAGGCCGGCCCCGCCACCGTCAACGCCCCCGTTTCCTCCACCTCCGGCCACGTCACCTTCCTCGCCTCCGGCCTCATCACCCTCAACGCCAACCTCGGCTCCGGCGCCACCGGCACCCTCAACGTCGTCTCCTCCGCCGGCTCCATCGTCCAGGCCGACTCCAGTCTCGTTTCCACCGGTTCGGGCGACATCCGCCTCCGCGCCGCCGGCTCCATCACCGTCGCCGCCCTCTCCACCACCGGCCGCGCCTCCCTCACCGCCATCTCCGGCTCCATCATCGACGGCGGCGACTCCCGCGTCGACGTGGTCGCCTCCTCCCTCCGCATCGAGGCCGGCGTCGCCGTCGGCACCGCCGCCAACCACCTCGACACCACCATCGCCACCCTCAGCGCCTGGGCCAATGGCGGCGGCATCTTCCTCACCGAGTCCGATGGCTTCACCGCCACCGACACCACCGCCGTCATCAACCTCGTCCTCGCCGACACCACCGCCACCGGCACCGTCACCGACAACCTCCAGTCCGACGTCGTCACCACCGCCGCCAACGGCTCCATCGTCCTCGTCTCCACCACCGGCGATATCATCCTCGACAACGGCACCTCCAACCCCGAGGGCGACGCCGTCCGCGCCCACGGCTCCGGCAACGTCCTCATCGACGCCCTCGCTGGCTCCCTCACCGCCAACGCCGACGTCCGCTCCGCCACCGGCCACCTCACCCTAAAGGCCGCCCAAAACCTCTCCCTCACCGCCAACGTCGACGTCCGCACCGCCACCCCCGGCACCGTCTCCCTCGACGCCGAGACCGGCGCGCTCACCATGCACGGCACCGCCAACGCGGTCGCCACCGGCTCCTCCGCCCGCCTCCGCGCCCAGGGCGACATCACCGTGGGCAACGTCACCGCGAC
>CAYNUW010000017.1:0-24811 GCA_964400455.1 uncultured Akkermansia sp.
CGTCGTCGGCCCGGGTGCGGGTCTGGGCGTGGGGATCATGGGGGTGCGGCGTGCAGGACATGGGGAGCAGCAGAAAATGCGGGCGCGGGGTGGGGCGACGTTAAAAGGAGGCGGCTCGATCAGGCGCTGCGGGCGAGCAGTTCGTTGATCCAGCGGCGGTGGGGGCCCGAGACGAGCAGCGCGGCGAGCTGGGCGGCCGGCACAAAGACCAAGCCGGGGGGCAGGGGGTGGGGCAAGGCGGCGGCGGCGAGCGGGTGGATGGGCTCGGTGAACGCGTAGCGCGTGATGCCGCGCTTTTTAATGGCGAGCGGCGGGGCGAGGGTGAGGTTTTCGGGCGCGAGGCCAAGGTGTGCGGCGGAGGGCAGTTCGTGCTGGCCGGCGAGGCGGCGGGCGTGATCGGGGGTGCGGTGGAGAAGGAGCGCGCCGTCCTCCGGGCGGACGCACCAGGCGCGGGGGAGGTGGATGGTTTCGATGGTTTTGGGCGCGAGCCTTGGGTAGGCGTCGGGATCGCCGGTGCGGGCGGCGGCGCAGTGGGTGCGCACCGGGCAGAGCACACAGAGGGGGCGGTGTTTCACGCAGACGGTGGCGCCGAGCTCCATCATGGCTTGGTTATGGTCGCCGGGGGCGGTGTGATTGAGCAGGGCGTCGGCGACGGCGGTGAAGGCCTTGGCGGCCGAGGCGGAGTCGCGGTGCGGGGTGGCGTCGGCGGTGATGCGGGCGAGGATGCGCACGACGTTGCCGTCCACCACGGCGGCGGGGGCGTGAAAGGCGATGCTGGCCACGGCGGCGGCGGTGTAGGGGCCGACGCCCGGCAGGGCGCGCCACGCGGCGGCGTCGGAGGGCGGCGCGGGCAAGGCGACGAGCGCGCGGGCAAGCCGGTGGAGGTTGCGCGCGCGGGTGTAGTAGCCGAGACCCTCCCAGAGTTTGACGACATCGGCTTCGCTGGCGGCGGCGAGTGAGGCGAAGTCGGGCAGGGTCGCCATCCAGCGTTCGAAGTAGGGCAGCATGGTCTTGATCTGAGTCTGCTGGAGCATGAACTCGCTCACGACGGTGCGGTAGAGGGACGGTTCCTCGCGCCACGGGAGGCGTCGGCGGTGGGTGCGATACCAGTCGAGCAGGGCGGACTGAAAGGCGGGGGCGGAGGCGAGGAGGGCGGAGGCGGACACGGGTGGGTAGTGGAACCGAAAAACGCCTGGCACACAAAGGCGCAGATTCCTTTTGTGGTGGGGCGGGTTTTTGTGGCTGCATCGGCGGCGCGACCCCGACCACGCGCCATGCCCAAGAAAAAAAATCCCGACGACATCGAAGCGCCGAAAAAACTGGCCAGCTACACCGTGAAGGTGACTGAGGAGCAGCTTGCGCGGCTGGGGGCGGTGTTGGCCGCGCGCGGGTGGGAGCGTTTTGAGGTGGCGTATGCGCGCTTCGCGTTTCGCAACGAGACGGCGCGAATCAACGTGACCGGCTACGAGAGCCGGAAGGTCGTGGTGGCAGGCAAGGGCACGGAGGAGTTTGTGAGCATGGTTTTGGAGCCGGAGATCACCGGGGTGGCCAAACTGGGTTATGACGAGGTGTTGCACCCGGACTGGTTTGAAGAGCACGCGGGGTGCGACGAGTCGGGCAAAGGGGATTTCTTCGGGCCCTTGATTGCGGCGTGTGTGATCGCGACGCGAGGGATGATTGAAAAGTGGCGTGAGGCGGGGGCGCAGGATTCCAAAAAAATCACCGAGGCGCGCATCCTTCAGCTCGACCGTTTGATTCGGGAGACTCCCGGAGTGGTGGTGAAGACGATTCAGGCCACGAACATGCGCCAATACAATCAGCTCATGGGCACGCGGTTTCGCAGCCAGAACCAGATTCTCGCCTTCCAGCATGCGCGGGCTTTGCAAGAGGCTTTGGCGGTGAAGCGCGCGCCGTGGGGATTATTGGACCAATTTACGGAGGAGCCGCTGGTGCAGCGCGAGTTGACCAAGCTGGGCGTCATGGGTTTTGAGCTGCGCATGAGGACCAAGGCGGAGGAGGATCCGGTGGTGGCGGCGGCCTCGATCGTGGCCCGCGCGGAGTATGTGCGGCAAATGCGCGAGTTATCGGCGCGCTTTGGCGCGACGTTGCAGAAAGGAGCGAGCGCGGCGGTCAAGGTGCAGGCGCGCGAGATCATCGAGCGTTTTGGCGCGCCGGCCCTGCGCGATTACGCGAAGCTGCACTTTCGGACCGCCTACGAGGTCGTGAGTGAGGCGGGCAAGCTGGGGGAACTGCCCTTACGCCCGCCGCCGCCCAAGCAGGAATGGGGGAGTTGAACACCGCGGTGCGTCGGGTCGCGGGTTGCCAAACGAGAATTGGCGGGTTTGGTGCGTGACGTTTGCTTGCGCGGCGTCGGCCGTGCGCTGTTGAACTCGCCTGAAAAATGTCCGCCTCCCTAGCACTTCCTGGTCTCACTGCCCGTCTCGACAAACTCGTGTATCACCATGGGGGCAAGTGTCTGCCCCCGGAACGTCCGCACGCCTTTGTGTATTTCGTGACCATTCGTAATGGCTCGGAGCACACGGTGACACTGTTGGGGCGGAAGTGGGTGCTCAGCCGGGCCGACGGTGCGCGAGAGGTGCTGGAGGGTGAGGGCATCGTGGGTGAACGTCCGCGGTTGGGGCCCGGCGAGGTGTTTTCCTACAACAGCTACCACGTGACGGGCGAGTCCGAGACGATGGCGCAGGGTAGTTTCCATGGCACGGACGAGCTCGGACGCACGGTGCATGTGGTGCTGCCCCCCTTTGCGATGCGCGTCCCGTCGGTGGATGGTGGTGGACGAGCAGGTTGACGGAAGCTTCGGGCGCGCGGCGCTGCTTACTGCTGGAGAAAGTGAATCGAGGGTTGCGCTTGGCGTCCCGGGGCTTTCGTCTGACCGATTCAAGAAATGAAACTAACGGACCTTAATCGCCAAGGAGGCATCGGCAGCAGTTGCACGCTCCTTCAGGTTGGCGAATTTAACATTCTCATAGATAGTGGCTTGCACCCTAAGCTCAATGGTCGCGAGGCCACTCCGGATTTTGCCAAGCTGACGGGCATCTCCCTCGATCTGATCGTGCTGACCCACTGTCACCTCGATCATCTCGGCAGTCTGCCGGTGGTGATGCGCGAGCACGTGCACGCGCCTTGTTTGATGTCGCTCTCCAGCCGAATGATTGCAGAGCGCATGATGCATAACTCGGCCAACGTCATGAAACGGCAACTCGCCGAGGGGCAAACCAAGGACGCTCCGCTGTTTACCCACGACGATATCGACCGTATTGCTCCGCGTCTTACGGGGCTGGCCTACAACCAGCCGAAACGACTGCGTAAGAACAACGACGAGGTCGAGGTGACTCTGCATGCGGCCGGGCACGTGGCCGGGGCCTGCGCGGTCGAGCTCCGACACAAACATCGCCACATTTTTGTGACGGGTGACGTTTTGTTCGAAGACCAGAGAGTGCTGAAGGGGGCCCGGTTCCCGGCCGGACATTTTGATACCCTAATCATGGAAACCACCCGCGGTGCGACCGAGCGGCCGGAGGGCAAGGAGCGCATCAATGAGGTCGCGCGCCTGATCAACACCATCAATGAGACGGTGCAGGGTGGCGGCTCGGTGTTGATTCCGGTTTTCGCGTTGGGCCGTATGCAGGAGTTGCTGGCGATCTTCCACGACGCGCGCCGTTTTGGTAAACTGGTGGAGTGCCCCATTTTCACCTCTGGCCTCGGGCTCGACCTGTGCGATTACTTCGACGAGATCTCTCGCAAAACCAAACACGTGCAGTTCAGCCGCGGGATTCTGAAGGACCTTCGGACCAAACCGCTGCCGCGAAAGCTCGAGCCGGGTGTGGATCCCAAACAAAAGGCCATCTACCTGATCAGCTCCGGCATGTTGGTGGAGAACACCCCGAGCTACACCCTGGCCTCGGGCTTGCTGCCCCATGCCCGCAACACCGTCGCCTTCGTCGGTTACTGTGATCCGGATACGCCGGGCGGCAAACTCCAGCAGACCCGCCACGGAGATACTTTCCTTTTCGAGAACCTGCATATCAAAGTGAAGATCGCGGCCAAGGTGGAGCGTTTCGAGCTTTCGGGGCACGCGGATCGCGAGGAATTGCTCCAATTCGCGGTTCAGACCGGTGCTCGCAGCATTGTGCTGGCACACGGTGAGCCGGAGGCGCGGGCGTGGTTCCAGCGTGAACTTGGCGCTCGTCTGCCGCAATCCAAGGTCATCGATCCGGTGCCTGGGCAAACTTACCTGGTGTAAGGTCCGAAAACTGTTGCCTGCGCCGGTGGCGGGCGTTGCTCTTTAGCAGTCACCCTGCCGCGCCATTAGTATATCGGCTATTATGTGTGCTTCCCAAGCATGAGAGGTCGGTTCGACTCCGACATGGCGCACCAGCGAAATCCTTTGCAGGCGAAAAAATGAATGTCACGCGGCCGGTGATTGGCCGCTTGCCATGGGTGGCCGCGAGAAACTGGAAGAAGTCGCCACGGGTTTGATGATACGTTCCGGTTCGGGTGCGGCCATGGAGGCCATGTGGGCGATGAGGCGTTCGTTAAAGGTCTGAGCGGGGTCGTGGCCCATGCGGCGCAGCGCGGCCACCATGGAGGCCACTTCGACCAGTCGCGCCATGTCCCGGCCCGGGCGCACGTAGAGCTCAAAGTGGGGCAGCTTCACGTCGAGCACTTCATAAAAGTTCTCCTCCAGGCCGGTGCGTTCCTCAACGACCTCGGGGGTCCAGGCACGCAGCGTAATGACCAAGTCCAAGCGTTTGTCGATCCGCACCGCCTGCACGCCAAACATGTCGGCGATGTTGATGATGCCGATGCCGCGGCACTCCATGTAACCGCGATTCAACGCGCGCGAAGAGGCCAACAAATCGCGCTCGTCCACGCGTTTCACCACGGTCAGGTCGTCGGCGACCAGGGAGTGGCCTCGCTCGATCAGGGCGAGGGCGCACTCGGATTTTCCGGCTCCGGCATCGCCGCGCAGCATGACCCCCATGCCGCGAATATCCATGGTGGTGGCGTGGATCGTGCAGGACGGGGCGAACTCGTTGTCGATGCAGAGGGTGGCGGTATTGACCCAGTGCATGGTGATCATCGCGGTGCGAAAGATCGGCAGTCGGCGCTCCATGGCCACGGCGAGCATGGCCGGTGTGGGTTGATAGTTGCGGGTGAGTACGAGGCAGGGCACCTGACGGTCCGCCATCTCTCCCATGATGCGCGATTGCTCCAACGGCGCGAGGGTGCGGAAAAAAGTCATCTCGGCGGCGCCCATGACCTGAATGCGTTTGTTGGCGAAATACTTGAAAAAACCGGTGAGCGCCAGCGCGGGTCGGTTGATCGAGCCTTCACGGATGAGACGGTGCAGGCCGTCTTCACCTGCGAGGAGTTCGAGCTTAAGCTTGGCTCCGTGCGTTTCGAGAAAGTGAGCTACGGTGATTCCGTGGATGGCTTTTTGCATGATCGTTCGGGGCTCGGAGGGGGACGTGCGGCGGGGAAGCTGGTCGTAATACTAGATTAGTTGGCCGCTTGCTGGGAACGACAAAGCGCGGGAGCGGTTCGCTTTGTGGGGGTGTTCCCTTCGACCGGTGCCAGGTCAAACTGTCCGAGCGCGCAGGGATGCCGATTCGGGCCGTCGCGGCGCATGCTTCCTTCTCCCTACCCATGCGTTCGCAACTTGCCCCTATCCTTGCGGCCGCACTCGCGGTTGGCGTCGCCTCGGCCATTGCTGTGCCGGCCTTTCCGGGCGCGGAAGGTTTCGGCGCGAATGCCAAGGGTGCGCGCGCGGCGGCCGGCCCCGCCGTCTATCGAGTGACCAACCTGAATGACTCCGGTGCCGGTTCCTTTCGCGACGCGGTCAGCGCCTCCGGACGCGTCGTGGTGTTTGAGGTCGGCGGTATCATCCGCATCAACAGTCCCTTGGTGGTCAGTTCTGGTCTGACCATCGCCGGGCAGACCGCCCCCGGCGGGGGGATCACGGTGTATGGCGACCGGGTGTCGTTCTCCGGCGCGAGCAATACCATCTGCCGCTACATCCGCTTTCGCATGGGCGTGGAAGGGTCCAGCGGTGCCGACGCGATCGGCATCGCGAACGGCACCGACATGATCTTTGATCACGTATCCGCTTCGTGGGGACGAGATGAGACCTTTTCGATCAGCGGTGACGCCGCCCAGCGCATCACGCTGCAGGATTGTCTTATCGCCCAGGGGCTTCGCATCCACTCGGCGGGGGGGCTCATGCAGACCAGCGGGGGCGTGAGCGTTTTTCGCACGCTATACGCCGACAACTACATGCGTAATCCGAAGGTCAAAGGCCTGAATGACTATATAAACAACGTCGTTTACAACTGGGGCTCCGGCGGCGGCTACATCCCGGCGGGAGACTCGGCCGGAGATTCCTACGCGAATCTCATCAACAACGTCTTCATTGCGGGTCCCGAAACCGGCGCGGGGAGATCCCCTTTCTCCACCGGAAATACAAACTACCGTCTCCACCACTCCGGCAACCTGGAGGATCTCAACCTGGACGGTGTTTTTAATCCGGCGGCGGTCGGTAACGCGCGCTTCTCCACCCTCCAGCTCGTCGGCACGCGCTTCGCCTACCCTGCGCCCATCACCGAGCTGACCGCGTCCGCCGCCCTGGACTGGGTGCTTGCCCGCGCCGGTGCTTCCCACCGCCGCGATCGCACCGACGATTACGTTGTCGCCGAGGTTCGCTCCTACGGCACGCAGGGCGCTTTTATCTTTAACGAGTCCGAGATGGGTGGCATCGGTTCCGTCGCCGCCGGTCGCAAGGCTCCCGATGCGGACAACGACGGTGTGCCCGACTGGTGGGAGGTCGCCGCCGGCACCAACCCCGCCGTCGCCGACGCCACCGTGCTCGGCGCCGACGGCTACCTGGCCATCGAACGTTACCTCAATGCCCTCGTGGTCGGTGGCGTCCCGGGGGCCTTCGTCACCGGCATTACCTCCGACACCGGTTCTTTCGCCGCCGATGGTGTCACCTCCGACCGCACGCTGGTTCTGCACGGCACCGCCACTCCCGGTGCCTCCGTCGCCATCTCACGCGCCGACCTCGGTCTGCTCGGCGCGGTCGTGGCCGATGGGGCCGGCCGGTGGACCTACGATTACTCCGCGGTCACGCTGCCGGATCGGGTCTACGCCTTTGCGGCGACGGCCACGGTGGCCGGCAAAACGACTCCGCCTTCACCAGCCTTTGTCGTTACCATCGACGACGTCGCCCCACCCGCGCCGGCCATCGCCAGCCTCGTGCTCGTTCCCGCCCCTGTGCTTTTCGGTTCCGCCGCACCGGGCGACACCGTTGTGGTGACCCTTGATGGCCAGGCCGTCGCCACCGCCGTCGCCGACGATCTGGGGCAGTGGGCCGCGCCCTACAACGGCCCCGCCCTCGGCACCGGCCTGCGCTCTTTCACTGCCTCCGCCACCGATCTTGCGGGCAACGCCGGTTCCGCCTCCACCGCCTACGTGGTCAACACCGGCCTTGCCTCTCCCGCGTTCACCGCGATCTCCACCGACACCGGCTTCTCCACGACCGACCGCCTGACCAACGACGCCACCCTCGTCCTCTCCGGCACCGCCCCGAACGGCGCCACCGTGTCCGTTTCCCGCGCCGGCGTCGGCGTGGTTGGTTCCGCCACCGCATCGTCCGGTGTATTTTCTTTTAACTACACGGCGACCGCCCTGCCCGCCGGCGAACACGTTTTCACCGCCGTCGCCACGCTTTCCGGCTCCTCCAGCCCCGCTTCCGCGCCCTTTGTGGTCACGGTGGACGCCACCGCGCCCGCCGTGGCGTCCATCCGCCGCCAGGCGCCCGCCACCTACACCACGAACGGCGGCTCCGTGACTTGGCGCGTGACCTTCGCCGAACCCGTCCTCGGGGTAAATTCGGCCGACTTCGCCACGACGCGCTCAGGAACCAACGGCACCATCGCCTCGCTGGTCGCCATCAGCCCGACGGTTTACGACGTCACCGCCACCGGCGTCTCGGGCGACGGCACCATCCGCCTGGACCTCGCCGCTTCCGGCACCGGTATCACCGATCTAGCCGGCAACGCCATCTCCGGCGGCTATACGTCCGGCCAGTCCTACACCGTCCGTCTCGCCGGCAGCGGGGTGTGGGCCTCCAGCGATGACGGCGCGTTGTGGAGCGACACCACCAATTGGGACGGCGGCCTCGTCGCCGGCGGCTCCGGCGCCACCGCGGACTTCAGCCTCGGTGATTTGGTGGAAAACACCTCCGCCGTGCTCGACTCGCGCCGCACGCTTGGCCGTCTGGTTTTTGGCGATACCGATTTCTCGACGCCCGCTGGCTGGACCCTCCAGGGCAGCGACACCAACGCGATGATCACCCTCGCCGGCTCCACCACCCCGGTCATCGAGGTCAACGCCGCCACGTCGCAGCTGGGCGACACCACCGACGTGCCCGCCGCCGCCGCCTATCCACACCGACTCGCGGTGTCGCTCGGCGGCACCTCCGGCTTCACCAAGAGCGGAGTCGGCACGCTGGAACTCGCCGCCGACAACCGTCAGCTTTCGGGGGCGCTCACCATTTCCAAGGGCATCGTGCAGGTCGGCCCCGGCGGCATCTTCACGCCTTCGTCCGTGACCATCGCCACCTCGCAACAGCTCCGGGTTGCCGGCGGCCAGTTCTCCACGGCAGGCAATGTCTCCTGGACCTCGGGCACGGGCACCGGGGTCATCGTCAGCGGCGGGACGGCTGTTTTTCAAAACATCGTGCCCAGCAACACGCGCAACAGCTTCTTTCGTGTCACCGGCGGCATCGTCACGGCGAGGGACATCAATTTCCCGCGCAGTGGCGACTCCGAGTCCCAGACCAGCGGCACCGGCGTCATCATCGAGGGCGGCACGACTACTTTTGAGAACATCGGGCTGGGCACTGCGGATTCCTGGGCCGGAATGACCGTGGCCGGCGGCACGCTGAACGTGACGGGAGGCTTGCACAACGGCTACCAGAGCACATCGGGGCGGGGCGGGGTTATCTACCTTTCCGGCGGCACGCTTAACGTCAACGATACCGCCCACGGGCTGGTGATGTCGCGTAATCGTGGCACCAATACGAATAACGTGTCCAAGCTGCTCATCACCGGAGGCGTCGCCAACCTCGGCCGTCTCACTCTCGGTTACGATGCGGCGGTCACCGCCGGTTCGGCCATGGTTACGCTCAACAACGGTGAGCTCAATCTTGGTGCGGGAGGCTTGGTTAAGAACGGTGCGAGCGGCCTGAACAGCAGCGTGACCTTGTCCAGCGGGGTCATCGGGGCCTTCGCGCCCTGGAGCACGGCCCACCCGCTGATGCTCGCTGGGACTCCAGCGAACAGCTTTCTGCGGGCCGGCAACGCCGCGGGCGCGGGTTATGATATCACGCTGGGCGGCGTGGTGTCGGGTTCGGGTGGTTTTGCCAAGGCCGGGGCGGGCGCCCTGACCTTAAGCGCGGCCAACACCTTCACGGGTGCGGTCACGATCCAGGCCGGCACCTTGAATGTCACGGGTTCGTTGGCCTCGGGCACTTTGGCGATCGACAGCGGGGGTGTGTTGGCCGGCACCGGGTCGGTGGCGCGCACGGTCACGCTCAACAACGGTGGTCGAGTGGCCCCCGCCGGAGCGGCAGCCGGCACTCTGAGCGCGACCTCGCTGATTTGGAGTGCCGGCGGCCGGCTGGCCCTGAATCTTGGCACGGGCACGGACCGGCTCGTGTTGAGTGGTGCGCTGACCAAGGCTGGTTCGGGCGCTTATCCGGTGGACTTTACGCCCTTGGAATTGAGCACGGGCGTAACCTACACCCTGGCCAACTTCGGTTCGACGAATTTTGTCGCGAGTGATTTTAGCGCGAGCGGTCTCGGCTACGCGCAGGGAGCGTTTTCCGTGGTTGGCGGTAGTCTGCGCTTCACCGTGACGGATGATGCGGTGGCGGTGGCACCGTTCTTTGACTGGTTGACCGCGCGTGGACTGCCGGCGGTTCGAAACTCGGCGACGCTGGATCCGGATGGCGATGGAGTGCCTGCGCTGCTAGAGTATGTGCTTGGCGGGGTTGCGCCGTTGGTGGGTCGGGGGCAGGCGGAGGTCGTGGAGTTCGGTGGCGAGCGGTATGCGGCGATTCGTTATCCGCGGCGGCGGGAGCGGGGCGGCGTGGGGGTCGCGGTAGAAGTCTCCACGGCGGTGGATCTTTCCTACGCCGCAGCCTCGCCCGGAGTCGAAGTGACCGTGATGGATCGCGGGAATGGTTTTGACGAAGTGCTCACTCGCAGTGCGACGCCCTTATCGTCCGCGCCGGTGCAGACGCTGCGCATCCGGGTGAGCTTGCCCTGATCGAGGCCCGCGAGGTGGCGAGGAACTAGCGCTCGAAACGGAAGGAGGCGGTTTCGACCGGGAGGCCCTGGGTGGAACCTCCGTGCCACACGGCCGTGCCGGAGCGTGGGAAGGAGGGCGCGGCACTTGAGCTGAAACCCAGACCGGAGGAGGCCTCGCGGCGCGAGAGCTGCACGGCACGATTCATGGCGGCGATTTCCTCGAGCGCGTAGGGTGGGATTTCGGTTTCGCTGAGCGCCCACTTGGAGGCGGCGGTTTCGACATTGGCCGGGATGCCCATGGCGGCAAAGCTTAAGCCGGAGGGCATGCGTTCGCGATAGAGGGTCGGTTTGGTGGTGATGTTGATAACCCGGTTCGAAGGCGCGGCGGTTTGCAGTGCGACCTGGGGGGCGGCGGTTTGACTGGGTTCGGCCTCGGCTACGGCCAAGCCCGGACCGGAAACACGGACGATGAGCAGGGCGGCGCAGGCGGCCATGGCACCGGCCAGGCCCCAGGCGGGCCACGCGCGGGCTTCGGAACGGGGTCGTTGCAGGCGCTCATCGGCTTCGCGCAACGCGCGGGCAAGGCGCGGCGCACAGGGAGCGCGGCGCGCGGTCTGCTCAAACAAGGCGGCGCAGCCAGCTTGAATGCGTTGTTGGGCGCGGAACTCGCGACGGCGTTTCTCGCAGGCGGCCAGCGCGGCGTGCAACTCCTTGGCCTCGGGTTCGTTTAGGCAGGCGTCGAGGTGAGCGTTTAGCAGCTCTTTGAACCGTTTATCGTTCATTGGTCATCCTCTCCGATGATTTCTCTGAGGCTGTCGCGGGCGCGGGCAATCCGGCTTTTCACCGTGCCCACGGAAATGCCGAGTATCTGGGATATCTCCTCGTAGGACAGATTTTTGACGTTACGTAGAATCAGAATTTCGCGGTGTTTGGCCCCGAGTTTTTCCATGCCAAGCGCGATACGGTCGACTAGCTCTTGGGTAGCCGTCTCTTCATGCGGTTTGATGGCATCGCCGGCAAAAATCTCCGAGAAAGGGGTGTCGTTGTCCTCGCCCACGGGTTGGTCGAAGGAAACGGTCCGGTCGCGTTTGCGGCGCCACCAATACCAGTAGCGATTTCGCGCCAGATTGGTGGCGATTTGGTAGAGCCAAGTGGAGAAGGCCGAGTCGCCGCGGAACTGGGCCAACCCGCGGTGGGCGCGAATAAAAGCGTCTTGGGTGACCTCTTCGGCGTCTTGGGGGTTGCGCAATAGTTGATGGACCATCGCGTAGATGCGGTCCCAGTGGCGGGTGACCATCTCATCGAAGGCGCTCGCGTCACCATTGCGAAAACGATCCACGAGCGTGCGGTCCAGGGCGACTTCTTGGGCTTTTGCGGTCATGGTGTGATCCGAGGTTTGACGCGCATCCGCCGCAAATGTTCCCGCGTCGGCGATGGCCGCAGCGGTGACGAGGGGGGATGGCTTGGAAACCGGAGTGGCCATGGGTTTGCTCGTGAAGGGTGCGCAGCCGTTTCTGCTTTGGGCAAGCCGCGTCGGCGGACTTTTGGTGCTTTCCCCTCGCCTAAGCCGCTGCGCGCGGGCTTTCTGGGCCCTCCGGCGACCATGTCACTCTGGCTGAAACGCAAACTCAACTCCTTCGAGCAGTTCACGATCGATGTGATTTTCGGTCGCCGCGAGGGCATGGGGCCCACGGTCTTTGCCGGTGTCTTGCATGGGTTGTCGTGGTTGTTTAGCGCGATCGCCCAGACGCGGGTTTGGTTGTATCAAAAACGCGTGCTGCACAACCAGCCGCTGGGCTGTCTAGTCGTGGTGGTGGGCAACCTCACCGTCGGAGGCACGGGTAAGACGCCGGTGGTGGAAATGTTTGCCCGCGCCCTGCGGGAGCGCGGTCGGCGGGTCGCCATTCTCTCGCGTGGTTACCGCAGCAAGGCGCCTCCGGTGTGGAAAAAAGCGCTCTGGTGGTTTACGCACACCAGTGCTCCGCCGCCTCGGGTGGTGAGCGACGGCGGGCAGGTGTTGCTCGATTCCGAGCAGGCGGGTGACGAGCCCTACATGCTGGCGCGAAATCTGCCGGGGGTGGTGGTGTTGGTGGACAAAGACCGCGTAAAGGCCGGCGTGTATGCCATAAAACGGTTCGGCTGCGACACCTTGATTCTGGACGATGGTTTCCAGTATCTCCCGCTGAAAGGCCGCTTGAATTTGCTCTTGGTGGACAAGACCAACCCCTTCGGCAACGGGCACCTGTTGCCACGTGGCATATTACGCGAGCCGGTTAAGCATCTGCGACGCGCCAGCCACGTGTTTCTCACCAAGTCCGACGGGGTGCGCGACGTCGACTTGGAGGCGCTCATCCAACGGCACAATCCTGGGGTGAGTATGATCGAGTGCGCGCATCGGCCGCAGTTTCTTTGCCGACTGGGTGGGGAGGAGCGTCGGCCCTTGAGTGATTTGCAGGGGGCGCGCGTGGGGGCTTTTTCCGGTATCGCGGTGCCGGAAAGTTTTGAGGCCTTTTTGCGCGATTTGGGGGCTCGGATTGAGTGCACCCGGCGGTTTCTCGACCACTACCGTTTTTCGCCGGAGGATTTCACCGAGATTTTTGACGAGGCGTTGGCGCTGGGGGTGGATTTTATCGTCACCACCGAGAAGGACGCGGTGCGCATACCGCCCGATTTACGCTGCCCGGTGCCGGTGTATTATCTCAGGCTGGAGATCGAGATCCTACGCGGCGCGCACGGTTTTGACGATGCGGTGGAGCGCATTTGTTTCCCGGTTTCCGAACGCAGGTAGCCACCCGGCTCAGGTTTTGTCGCGTTGGGCATGCGTTGCCATTTTGGGCTCGGCGGTGGCGGCGGCGAGGCGGCGGCAGGTTTCCAGCGTATCGATCTCGTCGGGCTTTTTGTCTCGGCGCAGGCGCACGATGCGGGGGAAGCGCAGGGCGAAGCCGCTGTCGTGGCGGGCGCTGGGCTGGAGGCGGTCGAAAGCGACTTCGAGCACGACATCGGGGACCACACGCAACACGCGGCCGCGTTCCTCCAGGGTGTGCTGGCGAAAGTGCTCGGTGAGGGTGGCGAGCTCGGCGTCGGTGAGTCCCGTGTAGGCTTTGCCGAGCACGCGGAGAGTATGGTTGGGCTCATCGCGCACCGCGAAGGTGAAATCACTCAGCAAACCGCGTCGTTTGCCGTGGCCGGGTTCGACTGCGACCACGACCACGTCGAGGGTGGCGAGTGCTTTTTTAAGTTTTACCCAAGAGAGACCGCGCCGGCCCGGGGTATAGGGTGAAGCCGGGGCTTTGGCCATGAGGCCTTCGTTGCCGTTTTGGCGTGCGCGCGCGAAGGCGATTTCGATGTCGGCCGCGGACTGGGCATGGCTGACCGGAGTGAGCCGCAGTGCTGGCGGCGGGTGAACGAACAGGGCCTCCAAGCCGGAGCGCCGCTCGCGCAGTGGAGCGCCCAGGAGAGAGCGGCCGTCTAGCCACAGCACATCAAAGGCGGAGAAGGCGAGGGGGACTTCGGAGCCGAGGAAGAGGTCGTCGCCGGTCAATTGTCGGTTGAGTCGCTTTTGCAGTTCGGAGAAAGGCAGCGCTCTGTCACGTCGCCAGGCCAGGAGTTCGCCGTCGAGGATGCAGTCAGTCGGCAGGCTGGCGGCGGCGCGGACGATTTCGGGGAATTGATCGGTGATGCGACGCAGGTCGCGCGAGTAGAGCTCCACCCGATCGCGGCCGCGATGAAGCTGGCAGCGGATGCCGTCGTATTTGTCCTCCAGCCAGACCGGGGCACCCAGTCGGGCCAGCACGGCTTCGGCGGTGGGTTCGGGGCCGGCCAACATGCAGGCCGCCGGCTGGAAGAGCGCGACCTCCACATCATCGAGGCGGTCGGCAAAGGCGGCCCGCGCCACGATGGAGAGGTCACCGCAGGCCAGGGCGGCGGAGCGGACGGCCTCTTCGTTTTTTCCGGAGGCTTCGGCGATGGCGGCTTCGACCAAGCCCTCGCGTAAGCCGGCGCGAAGATCGCCGGTGAGGATCTTGACCAGCCACTTTGCCGCCAAGGGATCCAGGGTGCGAAAGCGAGCGGTGAGCAGTTCGAGTTTCTCCGCCGGCGCGCGAGCGGCGGCCAGGCGCGCGAAGTAGGCGTCGAGGTCACTTAGAGTCATCAGCTCGCATGAACTGCGGCCACAGACGTGGGTTGCTTGCGCGAGAGTGCCGGCGACGGCCTCTGCGCCGTCCCCCAGGCGGCGGTGAAGGGTGCGAAAAGCGCCTTCCCCGCAGCCGGCGGCGGCGATTACCGCCCGACGAAGCAGTGCCCAGCCGGTTTGGGGCGAGCGGGGATCGGAAGCGGGGAAAACCCGGCCGGTAAGGTAGAGAACGATACGCGCGGCGTCCTCGGGCGAAACCTCTTGGAGGTGGCGGGCGAGTTTTTTGATTTTTTCTCGTTTTGACGGGTTGGCGGCGATGGCATCGCCGGTGGCCGCCAAGGCCTCCAGGGTGGCGGGTGGAGCGTTTCGCGGGTTGGCATGGCTGCCGGGTTCCGGCGTCGGCGTGGTGGGAAGGGGGGGGCCTGCGGTCAAATCGAGAAGTTCCAACTGGTTGTCTCCTAGCAGCGACCAGGCATCTAGGCCCCGTGCGCGAAGATCGCGGGCGAAGTCGGCGGCGAAGCCGTGAAGAGTGCGCACCTGAGAAGGGCGCACCAAGTCCACCAGGCGGAGGAGGTCGTCGTAATCCGCATGGTCGGATAGCGGGAAAACCTGGTCGCAGCGCAGGCGGAATCTTGCCCCGGCATCAAGGGCCCAGCCGGTCAAGGCGGCGGTGCGTCGGCGAGGCAGGCGGCGTAAAAAGGGGGCTTCGGGGGCTAGTGGCGGGCAAAGCACCACATGGCCCGCGCACGTGGCGGGGTCGAAGGCGGAGAAGGGCGGAAAGTGATGACCAAGTGTCTCGTAAAGCCGGGTTAACCGCAGCGGCTGCGGGTGGAGCATAATCGGTAGTTCCGCGCCGGCCAGTGAGTGCAGGATTTCCTGGCTTTTGCCCAGGCTGTAGCCGAAGAGCACGGGTAGGTCTCCGTCCTCCAGGGCGGCCCGGCAAAAGGCCACCACCTCGCCGAGCACTTTCTCCACCGGGGGCAGTCGATAAGCCGGTCGGCCATAGGTTGTTTCCATGACCAGCACATCGGCCTCGATCGGGGTGCAGGTCTCGGCTGAGCGACCGGCGCGAAGTTTAAAATCTCCGGTGTAGAGCAGGCGC
The DNA here is from genome assembly GCA_964400455.1 of uncultured Akkermansia sp. GTDB lineage: Bacteria > Verrucomicrobiota > Verrucomicrobiia > Opitutales > Opitutaceae > IMCC26134_A. Next base: position 15,569 of record CAYNUW010000017.1, read on the forward strand.
CCGTGGTCGGGGTGTTGCAGCAGGATCATGGCCGAGCCGTGGATGTGGCCGGCGGGCAGGAGGGTGACGCGGGTGGCGACGGCGTCCGGCGTGGGCGGCAGCGGGCTGGAGTGGGGCAGGGGACGGGTGACGCCAAACGGCAGCTCGTGTTCGATGCGTTTGCCCTCTCGGTCCGGCAGCCGAGCGCGCATCAACGCGGCGGTGCCGGGTGTGAGCAGGACTTCTGCATGGGCGGCGAGATGGTCGAAATGGGCGTGGGAGACAAAGCAGCGCGCCACGGGTCGGCGGGCATCCAGCCACCAGTCCAGCTGAGGCAGGTAGAGGCCATCTCGGTATTCGACGCGCCAAGTCATCAAGGCAGACCTTATGCGGTGGATTCATTTGGCAAGTGGGGCGAAGCCCCGTCCGTCTCAAACGGAGGAGCGTGCGGTTACGCTCGCCAGGCGTGCGCAACGGGTCTGGCGTTTCATCGTGTCGAAGATCTTACCTATCTGGCCGCAGGGCGCTCCCGGTGCGCGAGGTGATGGCCGTGAGCATCACCCCAGTTTAACCCATTTCCCGGTGGCCTGGGGTGGGGACGGCGGGGCCTCGATGTTGGTATTGCCGGGCGGGGGTTATGGATTTTTGTCGGCTCATGAGGGTGAGGATTATGCCCGGTGGTTGGCGGCGAGAGGTGTGCACGCGGCGGTGCTGGACTATCGTCTGGCCAGCCAAGGTTATCAGCATCCCGACATGTTGCAGGATGCCGCCCGGGCCTTGCGTTGTTTGCGGACGGAAGCGCGGAAGTCAGGACGTGATCCGGCCCGGGTGGGCGTGATGGGCTCCTCGGCTGGCGGCCACCTGGCGGCGACCTTGTCCACGCTGTTTGCGCACCCGGATGCGGCGGATCCGATCGGTGACTCGAGCGGTGGCGAGTCCGCGCGGCCGGATCTTACCGTCTTGTGTTATCCGGTGGTAAGTCTTGATCCGGCGATTACCCACGCGGGCAGCCGAGCCGGGGTCTTGGGCACCCGGCCGACAGCTGAGCGTGTCCGCTTGCTCTCCGCCGAGCAGCAGGTGCGGCGTGAGACTCCGCCCGCGTTCGTCTGGCACACGGCCGACGATGAACTGGTGCCGGTGGCCAACGCTGTCGCTTACGCCGAGGCCTGCTGGCGAGTGGGCGTGGAGTGCGCCCTGCATGTGTTTCCCCGCGGAGAGCATGGTCTGGGCCTTGGCCGTCCGGAGCGGCCGGCACCGCCCTGGTCCGCTTTGCTGGAGTGCTGGTTGGTGGCGCGTGGGTGGATGGTTAACCGCCTGCCGCCACGGGGCGAAAGCCCGCATCGGTCAGCACTCGCATAACCACATCGCGTTGATCACCTTGGATTTCAATCTGGCCGTCTTTGATCGTGCCCCCGCAACCCGCTGCGGCGCGCATGGCTTTGCAAAGGGCTTGTTTTTCGGGCTCGCCGATGCCGATAAAGTTTTTCGCTACGGTCACTGTTTTGCCTCCGCGGCCGGCGGTGGTGCGAAGCACGTCGACGCGGCCTCGGTTCTTTGCTGGCTTGTCCGCCGTTTCCGGGACGGTAGGGGGGGGACGGGTCGCCGGAGACGCGGGTAAATTTAAGGCCCCCAATGCGCCGAATAGGTTCTGCCCCAGGTCATTGCCACCATTCACGGCGATGCGTCGGGGGTCCGGGCGGCTCATCGACCGGCCTTTCCGCCGCAGAGGCCCACCGGTATGTCCGAGGCTCCGCCCAAAAAGAGAACGGCCTTGGCGTAGCTGCGGCGCTCCAAAAAATGCAGCAGTTGCGGGTGAAGCGTTTCGCGGCCCCGGCTGGCAAAGTCGTCGAGCCGAGCCATCTCAAGCGCGATGACCCGGGCATCCGAACGCCGGATCGCGTCCAGCAACTGTTCGAGCGAATTCTTGATGTCGGATTCCATGGCACGGGTGGTATTCAAATTTTTCACGTCTGCATGTCCTGTATTTAGAAAATCTCAATCCTGCATCAGCACAGCTTACCGTCTTGAGGCCGACGAAGAATTGGGTAATGTATGGGGTTCCTGCGTCCATTTTACATGCGCTTAATCATGTCCAGTCGCTCTGACTGTTTGCCGCCTCCACCGCCTTGGTGAGGTCGGACGCATGACGTTTTTCCCAAAACCCTTCCATGAACTCCGTTCCTCTCGCCACCCGAGCCAATTCCGACCTCATCGAGGCCGCCTATGCCCAATGGCTGGATAATCCAGATGCGGTGGACCCGACTTGGAGGGCGTTTTTCCAGGGTTTTACTTTGGGCAACAGCTTTGTGGCGCCCGGCTCTAAACCGAGTGCCGCCGTTGCCACCGCCGCGGGCGTGCACGTGGTCGATTCCTATAAACAGGCCCAGGTGCTGCGCTACATCAACGCGCACCGTTCGCATGGTCATTTGGAGGCGCACCTTGATCCCTTGGGTGAGAAACCACCGGCGCATCCGAAATTGGAACTGGGTCACTTTGGTTTGGGTGACGCCGACCTCGATGAGACCTTTACGCTGACTAATTTCCAAGGGGGCGGGCAAAAAAAACTTCGCGATATTCAACGTGCGGTGAAGACCACCTACTGCGGCAAAATCGGTGTGGAGTATATGCACGTCCAGGATCACGACGCTCGCGAGTGGTTGCAACGGCGCATGGAATCAGTGGAAAACACCCCGTCGTTTCCGCCGGCGCGGCAGACTCGGATTTTGCGTCGGCTCTTTAAGGCCGAGTTGTTCGAGAAATTCCTCCACACCAAGTTCGTAGGTCAGAAGCGGTTCTCTCTGGAAGGCGGGGAGACCATGATTGCCGCGCTCGATACGATCATTGAGCACTGCGGCGACATCGGCGTTGAGGAGGTCGTCATGGGCATGGCCCACCGCGGTCGCCTCAGCGTGTTGACCAACATTCTGCGAAAGCCCTTCGACGTGCTGTTCGAGCAATTTTCGGAGAACTATCTGCCTCACACCGTGGCGGGTGATGGCGATGTGAAGTATCACCTGGGCTACGAGTCGGTCTTGACCAGCAGCACCGGGAAAACGGTCGAGGTGCGTTTGGCCGCAAATCCCTCCCACTTGGAGATCGTCAATCCGGTCGTCGAGGGCAAGGCCCGCGCACGCCAGCGCATCCGCGGTGACACCGAGCGCAAGCGGGTGTGCCCGTTGCTCATCCACGGCGATGCCGCCTTCGCCGGTCAGGGCGTGGTGGCGGAGACCTTGAATTTCTCCCAACTGCCCGGCTATCGCACCGGCGGCACCCTGCACTTCGTCATCAACAACCAGATTGGCTTTACCACCCTGCCCCAGGACTCGCGCTCCACGCGCTACTGCACCGACGTGGCCAAGATGATCGAGGCCCCGGTGTTTCACGTGAATGGTGATGATCCGGAGGCGGTGTGTTTTGTCACCAGTCTAGCCTTGGAGTTCAGGTGCTTGTTTCAGCGCGACGCCGTGGTTGACATGTATTGCTACCGCAAACACGGCCACAACGAGGCCGATGAGCCGGCGTTCACCCAGCCGACGCTCTACAAGAAAATCGCCGCCCACCCGCAGATTTCCACGCTTTACACTGCCCGCTTGGTGACTGCCGGCACACACACCCAAGCCGACGCCGACGCCATCAAGGCGGAGTATTCCGCCGCGATGGACGCCTCGCTGGAAAAGGCCAAGCAGGCCGAGTTGGAGCGCAAGGCTGCGGGTGAAAAAGGTGATCCGTTCCGCGAGTCGAACGCGGTTTTTCAAACTGGCTACACCCACGCACCGCTACCCACGGGCGTATCCATGCAGGTGTTACAGGATGTGGTGAAAGGCCTCACCCGATTGCCCGATGGTTTTAACGCCAATCCCAAAATCAAACGCCTGCTCGATCAGCGCGCGGCGGTGCTCACCGGAGGCCCGGTGGATTGGGCCATGGGCGAAGCGCTCGCGTTTGGGTCGCTGCTGGTCGAAGGCACTCCGGTGCGCCTATCGGGACAGGACTGCGAACGCGGCACTTTCAGCCACCGCCATGCGGTGCTCTACGACGCCGAGACCCGCGAGAAATACGTGCCGCTCCTGAACTTGGCCGAGGGACAGGCCCGTTTTTGTGTCTACAATTCCCTCTTGTCCGAGGCTGCGGTGCTGGGCTTCGATTACGGCTACTCCTTGGATTATCCCCAGATGCTCTGCATTTGGGAGGCTCAGTTCGGCGATTTTGCCAATGGTGCCCAAGTGGTGATTGATCAGTTCATCGTATCTGGCGAATCTAAGTGGCAACGTGTTTCGGGCATCGTGCTGCTTCTACCCCACGGCTACGAAGGGCAGGGGCCTGAGCACTCCTCGGCCCGTCTCGAGCGTTTCCTGCAGCTTTGCGCCGAGGATAACATCCAGGTCTGCAACATCACCACTCCGGCCAACTATTTCCATGCCCTGCGTCGCCAGATGAAGAGCGACCTGCGCAAGCCGCTCGTGGTCATGTCCCCCAAGAGCTTGCTGCGCAATCCGCTCGCCATTTCGAAACTCGAGGATTTCTCCTCTGGTTCGTTCCAGTCCATCATCGATGATCCCATCGCTCCGGCCAAACCTCGCCGGGTCATCCTTTGCTCCGGCAAGGTCTATTACGATCTGCACAGTTACCGAGTGGCCAACGGCATCGAGGATGTCGCCATCGTGCGGGTGGAGCAGCTTTACCCGCTGAATGGAGAACACCTCAAGTCGCTGGCCAAGCGTTACGCCAAGGCTGATTTGGTTTGGTGTCAGGAAGAGCCCCAGAACATGGGTGCTTGGTCGTTTATCGCGCCTGAGTTGGAGACTTTCTTTTCGCGCAAAGCTCGATACGTCGGCCGAGAGGCTGCAGCCTCACCCGCCGTCGGTGCCTTGGCGCTCCACAAGATCGAGCTAAACGCGTTCCTCACCGACGCCTTCCGGGCCTGAGCCCGCACCCCGTTCAACTTATTCACACCTTTTCAAATGTCCCTCATCGAAGTAAAAATCCCGCCGCTCGGCGAATCCATCAGCTCCGGCGTGCTTGCCAAGTGGCACGTCAAGAACGGTGACACCGTGAAAAAGGATCAGCCGCTCTTTGAGCTCGAGACCGATAAAATCACCTCCGAGGGTGTGGCTGAAAGCGCCGGGGTCATAACCCTGGCCGTCGATCCGGGGACAGAGGTCAGAATCGGCCAGGTGGTCGCCAGAATCGAAGCAGGAGCGGGCCCAGTCACGGCAACTCCAGCCACGGCTGTTGCGCCCCCACTGGCCGCCGGTCCGGCCCCGATCGCTACGGTGGCCAGCCCGGCCGTGCGCCGCCTCGCCGCCGACACGGGCATAGACCCTGCCACGGTTGAAGGCACCGGGAAAGCGGGGCGCGTGACCAAGGGCGACATGTTGGCCGCCGCCTCAGCTCCCAGCCCGGCGCTTGTGGCCGCGGCGGTGGTTTCCGCTCCCGTCGCCGCCATTCCCTCCGCTCCGCCCGTCGTCAGTGCCGCTCCGGTCGGCAAGCGCACCCGGGTCAAGATGACCAAGCTGCGCCAGACCATCGCCAAGCGCCTCGTCTCCGCCCAGCACGAGGCCGCCATGCTCACCACCTTCAACGAGGTGGACATGTCTGCCGTCATGGCCCTGCGCGCCAAATACCAGGACGACTTCGTGAAGAAAAACGGCGTGAAGCTCGGCTTCATGTCCTTTTTCACCAAGGCGGTCGTCCATGCCCTCAAGGAAGTCCCTGGCGTCAACGCCCAGATCGACGGCGACGAGATCGTGCAGAACCACTACTACGACATCAGCATGGCCGTCTCGACGGAGAAGGGCCTCGTGGTCCCGGTGGTGCGCGACTGCGACAAGCTCGACATGGCCGGCATCGAAAAAGCCATCGGCGAGGTCGCCAAAAAGGCCCGCGACGGCAAACTCGGACTGCCCGACTTCGAGGGCGGCTGCTTCACCATCACCAACGGTGGCATCTTCGGCTCCATGCTTTCCACGCCGATCATCAACGCCCCCCAAAGCGCCATTCTCGGCCTCCATGCGATCAATGATCGCCCGATCGCGGTTAACGGCCAGGTCGTCATCCGCCCGATGATGTATCTGGCTTTGTCCTACGACCACCGCCTCGTAGACGGCAAAGAGGCCGTCACCTTCCTGGTGAAGGTGAAGCAGGCCATCGAAGATCCCACTCGCCTGCTGCTCAGTGTCTGAAAAATCAGCGCAGAGAACCGAGGACGCTAAGTCAGATTCAAAGGCTTAGTTCCTCGCTCCGTTCTTTGCGCCCTCGTTTCTTCGCGCTTCAATCATGTCCTCTTCTCCTTCGTTCGACCTCATCGTCATCGGCGCCGGTCCCGGCGGTTACGTCTGCGCGTTTCGCGCCGCCCAGCTCGGCCTCAAGGTCGCCCTGATCGAAAAACGCGCCACCCTCGGCGGCACCTGCCTCAATGTCGGCTGCATCCCGTCCAAGGCCCTCCTCGCCTCCTCCGAGCACTTCGCCTTCGCCAAGGGCCACGCCGCCGAGCACGGCATCCAGATCTCCGGCGTCTCGCTCGACGTCGCCGCCATGCTGAAAAAGAAGGATGGCATCGTCGCCAAACTCACTGGCGGTGTCGCCGCCCTTGCCAAGGCGCGCAAGGTCACGGTCGTCAACGGCGAGGCTCGATTCCTCGCGGCCAACACGATCGCCGTGGGCGACCAAACCTTGACGGCCAAAAACATTGTGATCGCCACCGGTTCGGTCCCGGTGGAATTGCCCTTCCTCAAGTTTGACGGGACCACCATTCTTTCCAGCACCGAGGCACTCGCCCTGCCCGCCGTGCCCAAGTCGCTCGCCGTCGTCGGCGGGGGTGCCATCGGCCTCGAACTCGGGTCCGTCTGGGCCCGCCTCGGCGCCGAGGTCACGGTCGTTGAATTCCTGCCCAAAATCGCCGCCGCCAGCGACGACGACGTCGTCCGCGCCTACACCCGCATCCTCCAGAAGCAGGGCCTCAAGATCGAGGTAAACGCCAAGGTTACCGGCTACGACTCGACCAAAAAAGCCCTGCTCGCCGAGCGCGAGGGCAAGGTCCTCGAAGTGCCGGCGGAGAAGGTGCTCGTCGCCGTTGGTCGCCGCCCCTACGCCGACGGTCTCGACCTCGCCAAGGCCGGTGTCGAGCTGACGGAGAAAAAGCGCATCAAAGTCGACGCCCATCTCCGCACCTCCGCCCCGGGCGTCTGGGCGATTGGCGATGTCATCGACGGCCCCATGCTGGCCCATAAGGCCGAGGAGGACGGCGTCGCCGTCGCCGAGTGGATAGCCGGCAAGCCCGGCCACATCAACTGGGACCTCATGCCCGCCATCATCTACACCGACCCCGAAATCGCCACCGTCGGCCTAGGCGAGGACGCAGCCAAGGCCAAGGGTATCGCAATCAACGTCGGCAAGTTTAACTTCGCCGCCAACGCCCGGGCGCTCGCCAACGACGCCGGCGACGGTTTTGTAAAGATCATCGCGGACGCCAAGACCGATAAAATACTCGGCGCCCAGATCCTCGGCAAAAACGCCGGCGAACTCATCGGTGAAATCGTCGCCCACATGGAATACGGCGGCAGCGCCGAGGACCTTGCCCGCACCATACATGCCCATCCGACGATGAGTGAGGCGGTAAAGGAAGCGGCCATGGCGGTGAGTAAAACCGCGATCCACGCCATCTGAGATTGTCGCGCAGAGAGAATTTCAGGCTTGCTGCCCGAAACTAAGTTATCCAGCAATCAACCAACACGGATACTTCCCGTTGGCGCGACACACCAACCGCAGTATCCGACCCTTCTCTTCTGTTTCTGACCTCTTTGCTCCCGGGAACACAACCGGGCACAGAGGTTTTTTCATTTTTGTCCAGAATTCGCTTGCACCCGTTTTTTCGGCCCCGCAGGTTCACCGCCTTTTCCCTCTTTCCCCGCGTCTTTCCATCGTCATGCCTACCATCAACCAACTCGTCCGCAAGGGGCGCCGCAAGGTCAGCGCCAAGTCGAAGTCCCCGGCCTTGGACAACAATCCGTTCCGCCGCGGCGTGTGCGTGCAAGTCATGACCCGCACCCCCAAGAAGCCAAACTCCGCTATCCGCAAGGTCGCCAAGGTGCGCCTGACCAACGGTAACGAAGTCATTTCCTACATTCCCGACGAGGGACACAACCTGCAAGAGCACTCCATCGTCCTCGTGCGCGGCGGTCGTGTGAAGGACCTTCCCGGTGTGCGTTACCACATTGTCCGCGGCACCTTGGACGCCACCGGCGTCGAAAAGCGCCGTCGTTCCCGCTCCAAGTATGGCGTCAAGCGCCCGAAGGCCGCCAAGAAGTAAGACCACCCAGTCACGATCGTTTCAACCCTAGCCCTTTTCAAACATGTCTCGTCGTCACAGAGCCACCAAGCGTCAAACCACGCCCGACTCCCGCTACAACAGCACCCTCGTTGCGCACCTGGTCAACGCGGTCATGGACTCCGGCAAGAAGACCCTCGCCGAGCGCATCGTCTACGGTGCCTTCGAAAAAGTGTCCGAGAAGCTGCAAAAGGGCGATCCGGTTGATCTCTTGATCGGCGCCTTGGAAAACGCCCGCCCCCGTCTCGAAGTGAAGAGCCGTCGTGTTGGTGGCGCCACCTACCAGGTTCCGATCGAGATTTCCTATGAGCGCCAGGAGTCGCTGGCTTTCCGCTGGATGGTGAACGCTGCCAGCGCTCGCAAAGGCCTGCCCATGAAGGACGCCCTCGCGGCCGAAATCGTCGATGCCTACAACAATACCGGTAACGTGGTGAAGAAGAAGGAAGACACCCACAAGATGGCCCAGGCCAACCGCGCCTTCGCCCATCTCCGCTGGTAAGCCCTCCTTCGGCCGCAACTCAATCGACTCTCTACGCCATGTCTGCTGCTCCGCAAATTAGTATCGTCACTGAAAAGGCGAAAATCTCTGCCGCCAACTCGAAGGACCGTCCCTTCCCCCTCGAGTGGACGCGCAATATTGGTATCGCCGCGCACATCGATGCCGGCAAGACCACCACCACGGAGCGCATTTTGTTCTACTCCGGCGCCGTCCACAAGATGGGCGAAGTGCACGAAGGCACGGCCGTGACCGACTGGATGGAGCAGGAGCGTGAGCGTGGCATCACGATCACTGCGGCGGCGATTTCCTGCGCTTGGAACGCTTCGCATGGACCCTGGAAGGGTATCAAGCAGCGAATCAACATCATCGACATCCCCGGGCACGTGGACTTCACCGCCGAGGTCGAACGTTCGATGCGCGTCTTGGACGGCGCGGTGGC
>CAYNUW010000018.1:0-24378 GCA_964400455.1 uncultured Akkermansia sp.
AATCTGCTCGTCATCTCGCCCCGCTGCTCCGCCGTTCAACTGCATGATCCCGGCTCAGGCGGCCATGGGGCGAGACGCAGTCGCCGGCTGGGCGGGAGCGGTGGCGGATACGCGGGCCGGGGCGGGCTGGGCGGCAACCCAGGGGCGACCGGCGGGCAAGATCTCTCGGCCGGCGAGTTCGTTGAGGAGCAGCCGGGCCATCATATACCAAGCGGAGAGGGCGCAGGCGATCAGCACGTAGGCGGCGACGGTGTTGAGCACGGGGAAACCGAAGTGGCCGAGGTCGAGGAGCACAAAGCCGGCGAGCAGCAGGGTGAAGGTGACGGCCATGGCCCCATGCACCCGCCAGGAGCCGACCCAGAGGATGGCGGTGAACAGCGTCCAGACGACGAGGAACCAGCCGACGTCGGTGGTGGAGGCGGCGAATACGCCGTAGCGATTGCCGAGCAGGAGGGCGCAGAGGGCGATCCAGAAGGCGCCGTAGGAGGTGAACGCGCAGTAGCCGAAGCCGTTGCCTGTTTTCTGTTCCTGCAGGCCGGCGATGAACTGGGCGAGGCCGCCGAAGACGAGGCCGAGCCAGACCACGGGGCCGAGGCCCACGAGGCCTAGGTTGTGGAGCTGCAGAATCAGCGTGGTGAGGCCGAAGCCGGCGAGGCCGACGACGGCGGGATTGGCGAGTTTGGGCGAGGAGGTGGAGGCGGACATGGCGGAGACGGGAAGGCGTCCTCGCTGGGGGCGGAGCCCGGCCGAGTCGAGCGTGCGCCAAGCCGTGCCGCTCATCCGCCAAAAAGCGGCGTCCGCGAGCGGTTGTGGGGCGCGCGTTTGCGTTCCGGCCGGCGTCGGTCTTCCTCGCGGCGTGGTCTCCGCTTCCTCCGCCTCCGTTTCGTCCGTTTCGCGCCCAGCGCCCGAGTGCATCCGCCTGCGCGGGGTGCGTCAGAACAACCTGAAGGGCTTCGACCTCGATCTGCCGCTCGGGCGCTACATCGTGGTCACCGGACCGAGCGGCGCGGGCAAGAGCTCGCTGGTTTTCGACACGTTGCATGCGGAGGGGCAGCGGCGCTACGTGGAGACCTTTTCCGCCTACACGCGCCAGTTTCTGGATCTGCTGGACAAACCGAAGGTGGATTCGATCGAGAACATCCGGCCCTCGATCGCGATCGAGCAGACCAATACGGTGAAGACCTCGCGCTCGACGGTCGGGACCATGACCGAGCTGACCGACTATTTCAAAGTCTGGTTCAGCCATGTGGCGGGCTGCTTCGACCCGGCCACGGGGCAGCCGGTGGAAGACGACACGCCGGCGACGATCTGGGCGAAGGCGCAGACGGCCGGGCCGGGTCGCACTGTGGTGGTGGCCTTTCGGGTCAACCGCCCGGAGCGGCTGCCCTGGGCGGACGTGTTGAACGGCTTGAAGAGTCAGGCCTACGTGAGGATCCTGGCGGGCGCTCCGGGGGTGGCGACGACGGCGCGGCGGGTGGACGAGTTGCTGGCGGAGCCGTCGCCCCTGGCCGGGACGGATCATCTGTTCGTGGCGCAGGACAGGGTGGCGCTGACCGCCGACGCGAGGGGGCGCTTCCTGGAGGCGGTGGAGCAGGCCTTGCACCACGGCCGGGGGCAGGTGTTTCTCTTCGCGCCGGCGGCGGAGGGGGCGGCCGAATTTGTCGTGGTGGGCCACTACTCGCGCGGACTGCACTCGCCGGGCAGCGACCGGGTGTTTCGGGCGGCTTCGCCCGCGTTGTTCTCCTTCAACTCGCCGCTGGGGGCTTGTCCGCGTTGCCGGGGTTTCGGGCGGGTGATCGAGATTGACCTGAATCTGGCGGTGCCGGATCGCTCGCTGTCGATCGCCGACGGCGCGGTGCGGGCTTTTCAGGGCGAGACCTACGGCGAGTCGCAGAAGGATTTGCTGCGCTTTGCCAAAAAGGCCGGCATCCCGGTCAACGTGCCCTTTGCCGAGCTGAGCGAGGCGCATCGTCGGCTGGTGTTGGAGGGTGAGCCGGACTACGGCCAGCCCGGGCGTGAATGGCCGCAGGCCTGGTATGGGTTGAAAGGTTTTTTTGGCTGGTTGGAAAAAAACACCTACAAGACGCACGTGCGGGTGTTTCTCTCCCGTTTCCGCGCCTACAACGAGTGTCCGGACTGTCGGGGTGCGCGTCTGCAGCCCGAGGCCTTGTGTTGGAAGTGGCGGGGCAAAACCCTGCCGGAGCTTTACCGCCTGCCGGTCGAGGAGCTGCTGGCGTTGATGGAGCGGGCGTCGCCGACCTCGGGGCGGGTCGAAGGCACGGACCGTTCCGCCCAGCTGGCCTACGAGTCCATCCTGACGCGCCTCCGCTATCTGACCCGGGTGGGTCTGGGTTATCTCACGCTGGATCGCACCAGCAAGACCCTGTCCGGGGGCGAGACCATGCGGGTGGGGTTGACCTCGTGCCTGGGCACGTCGCTGGTGGACACGCTTTTTGTCCTGGACGAGCCCTCGGTGGGCCTGCACCCCCGCGACATCGACCGGCTGATCGGCATCATCCGCACGCTGACCGACGCGGGCAACACGGTCGTGGTGGTGGAGCACGACGAGGCCATGATCCGCGCGGCCGACCACGTGCTGGAAATCGGCCCGGAGCCGGGGGCCCGGGGCGGCCATCTGGTGTTTCAGGGCGACGTGCCCGCCTTGCTGCGGGATGGCGGGTCCTTGACCGGGGCGTATCTTTCCGGGCGGCGGGGCATCGAGACGCCGGCGGTGCGCCGACCAGTGGCGGCGGACCAGCGGCGTCTGACCTTCCGCGGGGTCACCAAGCACAATCTGCGCGGGGTCGATCTGGCGCTGCCGCTGGGCCGCTTCGTGGTCATCTCGGGCGTGTCCGGCTCCGGCAAGTCCACGCTGCTCGACAAGGTCGTGCACCAAGGGCTCCTGGCCAAGCGTCGCCAGCTGGTCGAGGACGCGGCGGAGATCCGCTCGATCACGGGTGACGAGGCCTTGAGCGAGATCGTGCTGGTGGACCAGTCGCCGCTTTCGCGGACGCCGCGTTCCAATCCGGCCCTGTATGTCGAGGCGTGGGATCTGGTGCGCGAGCTCTTTGCCAAGACCGAGGCGGCGCAGGCGGCGGGGTTTAGCGCGTCGTCGTTTTCCTTCAACGCGGGCGACGGACGTTGCGACCATTGCCAGGGTCTGGGCCATGAGCGGGTGGAGATGCAGTTTCTCTCCGACGTGTTCGTGCCTTGTCCGGTGTGCGAGGGGCGGCGTTTCAAGCCGGAGGTGTTGGCGATCACGTGGCGAGGGCGCTCGGTGGCGGATCTGCTCGCCACGCCGGTGGCCGACGCGCTGGAGCATTTCGCGGGCGAACCGGCGGTCCAGGCGAGGCTGGCCGTGCTGGAGCAAGTCGGGCTGGGCTACCTCACGCTGGGGCAGCCGTTGAACACCTTGAGCGGCGGCGAGGCCCAGCGGCTGAAGCTGGTCAAATACCTGGCGGGCGCGGCGGGCGGCGGAGCGGCGGCGGGCGCCCTGCTGCTGCTCGACGAGCCGACGACCGGCCTGCATCGCCACGACGTGGCCCGCTTGCTGCGGGTGTTGCAGGCGCTGGTGGATCGCGGTCACAGCCTGGTGGTGATCGAGCATAATCTGGACGTGTTGAAAACGGCCGACTGGATCATCGAGGTTGGTCCGGAGGCGGGTGCGGGCGGCGGGCGCATCGTGGCCGAGGGGCCGCCGGAGCAGGTGGCGCGCAGTCGCAGCGCGACGGCGGCCTACCTGGCGGAGGCGCTGGCTCCGGCGGAGCCGGCGGGGGTGGAGCTGCTGGCCGCCGAGGCCGGGGCCGCTGGATCCGCGAGGGGAAGCGGAGAGGCGCCGGCCCCGGTGCTGCGGCTGGAGGGGGCGCGGGAGAACAACCTGAAGAACATCTCGCTGAGCATACCGCATCGCCGCCTGAGTGTGGTCACGGGGGTGTCGGGTTCGGGCAAGAGCACCCTCGCCTTCGACATCATTTTCGCCGAGGGGCAACGCAGGTTCATGGATTCGATGAGCGCCTACGCCCGGCAGTTCGTCGAGCAGATGCCGCGGCCGGCGGTGGATCGGCTGACGGGCATACCGCCCACCGTGGCGATCGAGCAGCGCATCACGCGGGGCTCGCGGAAGAGCACGGTCGCCACCATCACGGAAGTCGCGCAGTATCTCCGGCTGCTCTACGCGCGGCTGGGGGTGCAGCACCATCCGGACACGGACAAGCCGGTGCAGCCCTTGAGCCCGGCGCAGTTGAAGCGGCTGCTGGCCAAAGTGCTCGAGTCGCCCGAGGCCAAGAAGGCGAAACACCTTTATCTGTGCGCGCCGCTCATACGGGGGCGCAAAGGGCATCATCAGCCAATCGCCACCTGGATTGAGAAGCACGGTTACGAGCTGATGCGGGCGGACGGCCGGGTGTTTCCGGTTTCGGCCTTTCAAAAATTGGACCGTTATTCCGAGCATGACGTCGAAGTCGTGGTGGCCGATCTGCGGGCCGAGCCGGAACGCGCTTCCGCCGCGCTCGACGAGGCCCTCGCCCTCGGAAAAGGCTCCTGTTTTCTGCTCACGCCCAAGGGCGCGGTTTTGTCCTGGTTCTCCACTACGCGCACCGACGCGGAGACGGGAGAAAGTTTTCCGGAGCTGGACCCGAAGCATTTCTCGCACAACTCGCCGCGCGGGTGGTGTCCGACCTGCCGCGGTCACGGCCGGGTGTTTCCGTGGATGCTGGAGCCGGATGAGGAGGCGAAGGCCGAGGACGATCCGGCGGCGCGGCTGCGGGCCTTCGGCATCGAGTCGGAGGAGGATCTTGCCGAGGCCGGCTCGCCCTGCCCCGAGTGCGACGGGCAGCGGCTGGCGCGCATTCCCCGGGCGGTGAAGCTGCATTTCCAGGGCAGGCATGCCCCGCTTTCGCTGCCCCGCCTGCTGGCCTCCACGCCGGCGAGTCTGCTGCACAGCCTGGAGCGGCTGGAGCTGGACGAGCGCGGCCGCGCGATCGTGCAGGACATCCTGCCGCAGATCCGGGAGCGGCTGCGTTTCCTCGATCATGTCGGCCTGGGTTATCTTTCGCTGGATCGGCCGACCGACACGCTGAGCGGCGGCGAGGCGCAGCGCATCCGGCTGGCGGCGCAGCTGGGGACCAACCTGGCCGGCGTGTTGTATGTGCTCGACGAGCCCTCCATCGGGTTGCACGCGCGGGACAACGACCGCCTGATCGAGACCTTGCAGGCGCTGCGGGACAAGGGGAACACCTTGCTGGTGGTCGAGCACGACGACGATTTGATGGAGCGGTGCGACCGGTTGATCGACCTGGGGCCGGCGGCGGGGGTGCACGGCGGCGAGATCCTGGCCGAGGGCAGCCCGGCCGAGGTTAAACGTATCGAAAAATCGCTTACGGGCCGCTATCTGGCCGCGGGCATACGGCACCCGTTGCGCGGCGCGTATCGCGCCCTGCCCGGGCCCAAGGCGAAGGGCGCGTGGGTGGAGCTCGCCGGCGCGCGTCTGCGTAATTTGAAGGGGTTCGACCTGCGGCTGCCGATCGGCCGTTTGACCATGGTTTGCGGACCTTCGGGGGCGGGTAAATCGACCCTTTTCCGCGATCTGCTGCACCCGGCGGCAGCGCACGCGATCAAGGCGAAGGCGGCGCGCCTCACGGGCAAGGCCTGGGCCAAGGCCCGCGGCGAGGCGCCCGGTGATGTTCGTGTTGCGAACATCGTGGATTTTGACGAGCTGGTCGGGGCGCAGGTTTTTAAGCAAGTGATCGAGGTGGATCAGTCGCCGATCGGCAAAACGCCGCGCTCCACGCCTGCGACTTACTTGGGCATCTTCGATCTGATCCGGACGTTTTTCGCCGGTCTACCCGAGGCCAAGGTGCGGGGCTACGGGCCCGGGCGTTTCTCCTTCAACACTGCGGGCGGGCGTTGCGAGACCTGCTCGGGGGCGGGGCGGGTGAAGCTGGAAATGGCCTTCATGCCGGACACGTTTTTGACCTGCGAGGATTGCCGGGGCTCGCGTTACGCGCCGGAGCTGGCCGACCTGGTCTGGAAGGGCAAGAGCATCGCCGACGTGCTGGCGCTGACCTTCGAGGAGGCGGCGGCCTATTTCGATTTTCACAGTCAGCTCGAGCAAACCTGCCGGTTGATGTGCGACTGCGGTCTGGGTTACCTCACGCTGGGCCAGTCTTCGCCCACGCTCTCGGGCGGGGAGGCGCAGCGCCTAAAGCTGGTGACCGAGCTGACCCGGGGCCTGGCGTCGTATCGGGAGCGGAGCCGCGACATTCAGTTTCAGAATCTCTACATTCTGGAGGAGCCGACGATCGGCCTGCACTTGAGTGATTGCGAGAAGCTGATCGGGGTGTTGCACGCGCTGGTGGAGCAGGGGCACACCGTGGTGGTGATCGAGCACCATCTCGATCTTTTGGCGGAGGCGGACTGGATCCTCGAGCTGGGGCCGGTGGGCGGACCCGATGGCGGCGAGCTGCTTTATCAAGGACCGCTGGAGGGTTTGTTAAATTGCAAGGGCTCGCCGACCGCGCCCTATCTGCGCGCCAAGCTGGATCGCTAGCACGGGGCGTTCCGGCCCGATGGCTCAAGAGGCGGCCGCGACCAGCCAGGCGGCGTAGCCGGCGAAAGCGGCGAAGGTGCCGGCCGCCAGCGCGCGGTCGATCTTGGACAGCCGGGCTACGTCCATCTTCTCCTTCGAGCACAGCCAGCTCGTCCAGATGATCTGGGCCATGTTGAGGATGATGAGTCCGTAGGCGGCCACGTAGATGCGGTCCATCAGCACCAGGTAGCCGGTCTCCGGGATGATGCTGGTGTAGGCCATCTGGAGAAAAATCGCCGTGAGCAACGCGTAGACCGGCAGGTAGAAACGGGAGCCGAAGTCGTCGACGGTGAAAAAGACAAAGGCCAAGCTGGAGATGAGCACGATCAGCAGGGGGAAGGCCAGTTTCCAGACGAAGAAATTAAAGGGACGGGAGATGACGACGGAGAAAGAGGTGTTGCTGTAGGCCTCCTGGTTTCCTTCACCGAGGCCGAAGGTGGTGTTGTAGACGTTCCGGGTCATGGCGGTCTCGAAGCGCTCGATGTTCCATCCGGTGAGCTCGATGTCATCCGACAGGCCGCTCTCGGCCGGCATGGGAACGTAGACCAATTGATCCAGGGGAAACTCGTCGTTTTCGAGCCGGAGGGAGAGGGACTGCCGGTCGAGCGGGAATTGATCCACCTTGAAGGAGTTGAAGAAGCGACCTTCGACACGCCAGTTCATGTAATGCACGCCATCGGCGGAGACCACGGGCTCGCCGAGCGCCGGGGTGATGGAGTAGGAGCCCTTTTCGACCAGGTTGGAGAAAGATAAGCCGCGCAGCGGGTCGAAGTCTTCCCCGCGCCAGCGAGCCCAAAGGTAGAAATCGGCGTAGAAGGAGTTGGAGGCCGGTGAGAGGTCGTAGATGTTCATCAGAAACACCCCGACCTCGACCCGGCGGGCGGAGGCGGGAATTTCCGCTTCGGGTAACGGGTCTTTTTTCGCCCAAGCGGTGATGCTTAGCAGGGAGAGGAAGGTGAAGAAGAGGACGCGAACGGGCATAAGTTTAATTGGGTAACAAGCTGGAATCGATGAACATTGCAGCGCATTGTTTTGATCAACGCAACGTTGTGCTTGAGCAGGCTTGCGGGGAAGCCGCGCAGCTGGTTTCAAGCCCGGTGCCCTAATCGCGCTTCGTTCATGTCCAGTCTTCTCAATTCTCCCAACAAGTTCGGACGCGCGCTGCGCAACCTACGTCGATTTTTTAGTCTGGACGGTTTTGCGCTCGGGCCGGTCTGGGCGCAGCTGACGGCGATCCTCGGTTGTTCCGCGGTGATTATCTTGGTGATGTCACCGCTGGTTGGTTCCATCGCCACAAGTTACAGTCTGTTTGTCGATCCAGCCAGTTATGCGGACACCGAAGGGGCGACGCAGGTGTTTTTCGGGCTGCTGCAAATGATTCTGGGTTTGGTGCTTTTTTCCTTTGTCATCTCCGTGCTCTCGGCCGCGCTGGGCGATTTGATCGACCGGATACGGGGCGGCACCTTGCCCTATAAAAAGGGGGATCATTTGGTCGTGGTGCATAAGAATGCCCGGCTGCCGCTTTTGTTGGACGAGGTGGCAGGGCGGGCGAGGAGACTGGGCGAGTCTTGCGAAGTGCTGCTGTTGCTGGAGGATCGCGTCGCGCTAAACGAGGTGGCCGAGCATTACGATTTCGCGCGCTGGCCGGAGTTGCAAATCAGCCTGCGGCAGGGAGACGCCACGGATTACGAAACATACCGCCGGATCGGGCTGGACCAGGCCTTTGGAATGGTGGTGCTCGCTTCCGACGCGGCGAAGAATGTTTTTTTGGCGGACAACCAGAATCTCAAGATTCTCGCGTGTCTGGCCAATCAGCCCGATTTCATGCGGCATTTGGAAGAGCGGCAGCGGGCTTGGCGTCCGGTGAAATGCGCCGTCGAGTTGAGCTCCCAGCTTTGCAGCCGGGATATCGCCCTGGCCATGACGCGCAGCGGCACCGATTCCTTGTTCGCCGTGATCAATCCGGACGATGTGATTGTCAGCGTATTGTCGCGCTCGATCATCGATATCGTCTACTACAAGGTGTATTTCGAGTTGTTGTCATTCCATGGTCACTCGGTGCATTTTGTCTCGCCGGAACGGTTTCGAGACGCGGGCGTGGAACCCGGCGTGGATTACGAGCGCCTCCTGCTGGGTTTTCAGGGAGGCACGCTGGTGGGTTACTCCCGAACGGATGCGGAGGGACGTTTCAGTCTGTTGTTATGTCCGTTTGGGATCGGGTTGGAGAAAGGAGACTGGTTTTTGTTCATCACCCACGACGTCGGTCAGCTCAAGTATGTGCCTCCGGTGTCGGCGGGAGCATCCTTGCCGGTGTCGGCCATCCGCGCTCCGAGCGAGATCATCCACCGCCGGCTCTGTCTGATCGGCTCGGCCTGGCCGGTGGAGAATCTTGATACCTTCCTTGATCAAGAGAGCCGAGAGGCGTTGCGCGCCGCACATTTCAAGTTTGAGAAGGCGGCCGACTTTTTCGCCCCGAGCTTCGTGTCCGCCTTGAAGGAGGGCAACTATGACAACGTGGTGATCAACCTGGACGACGAGACCGGCTTCCGCCTGACGATGCACTTGATTTCATCGTGCGATGCGGATGATCCGTTTTTGGAGAAAGTGGTCACGGTGTTGAGTGATCCGGTGATCGAGGGTTTGCTCAATGCGAACGCCCGCTACCGCAATACCGTGTTGTCGCACAAACTGGCGGCCAAATACATCGCACAGATATCGTTTCAGAAGAGCTTGGAGAAGTTTTTCCGGGAGCTCGCCCGGCCGGAGGGGGTCGAGTTTCATCTCCTGCGAGTCGGTGACGACGTGCCGGCTGCGTTGTTGGCGGATGCGGATCGCCTGCGGGCGGAGTTGGCCGCGCGCCATATCGCCTATGTCGGCAGTGTGGGTGCGGGCCGTAAGGTAACGTTTGGCGCCGGCGAACTGGGATGCGCCGAGCAGTTGATTGTGCTTTCGAAGGGCGATGGTTGAGGTCGGATTTGCCCTGGAAGCGGCGACTGCAGCCCGCCTTCTCCCGCAGGCGGTCATCGTCGCCTCGTCCGTCCGGCGCTAGCTTCGTTTCCGGCTGGCGGTGCGCCGGATGAGGTCGATCAGTTCGGACATCTTAAACGGCTTTGGGGCGGCGGCGCTGAATCCGTGGCGCTCGTGATTGCGCATCGCGTCGGCCTGGGCGTAGCCGCTGATGGCGATGGCGGCGACGTTTGGGTCAAGGGCGCGCAGTTCGTGAAGCGTCATTTCGCCGCCTTTGCCGCCGTGGATGATCAGGTCGAGGACGACGACGTCGAAGGGTCTGCCTTCCTTCAAGGCGGCCGAGAATCGCGCCACGGCCTCGTCGCCGTCGGCGGCGAGGGTCACCTCTTCTCCGTGGAGAGAGAGAAGTTCGCCTAGGCTTTCGCGCAGGCTGGTTTCGTCGTCCATCACCAGCACACGGAGGGAACGGCGGTTCGCGGAGTCTAGACTGGCGGGGTGGGCGGTGCCGGGGTTGTGGCTGCGGGCCAGCGCAGGAACCAGCACTTCGAAGACCGCTCCGCCCCGTTTCTCCGGCTCCAGGCGGATGGAGCCGCCGTGCCGGCGCAGGATGGATTGGCAGATGGTCAGGCCGAGGCCCTGGCCCTTGCGGTTCCCGCGCGGCTTGGTGGAGAAATAAGGGTCGAAGATGCGCGAGGCCATTTCCGGCGGGATGCCAGGGCCCTGATCGCAGACGAGCACGCGAACGTAGCGGCCGGGCGCCGTGCCGTCCGGTCCGGGTTTGGTCACGAGATGCTCTTGGGCGGCCAGGGTCAATTCGCCGCCTTCCGGCATGGCTTCGCAGGCGTTGGTTGCGAGGCTGCGGAAAGCCTGTTCCAGCTGGTGCTCTTCGCCTTCCATCCAAGGCAGGTTTTCTGCGAGTTCCAAGCGAAGCCTGACCCCCGTTTCGATCAGCGCCGGCTCGGCGGCCCGGCGCAGCAGTCGGGCGGGGTCGATCGCGGTGCGCACGGCGGCGCCGCCTTCCGAGAACGTAAGCAGGCGCTCGGTCAGCGCCCGTGAAGTCATCACCGAGTCTTGGGCGGAACGGATAAAGTCGACCGCCTTGGCGAAATCCTCCCGGCCCTTCAGCAAGGCCAGGTCGAGGTTCAGCATCAGGGATGTGGAGAGGTTGTTGAAGTCGTGGGCGATGCCGGCCGCCAGGGTGCCTGTCGCCTCCAGTTTACCGCGAATCAAGCGGGCTTCGGCCGCCTCGCGTTTGGCGCTGAGGTCCTCAACCGAGCCGATCATGCGAATGATCGCGCCCGAAGCGTCGCGCAGGCAGTAGGCCTGCGTATTCATGGGCGGATACCGGTTGTCGGCCGACTTCAAACGAAACTCCGCCGAGAAACGGATCTCACGGCTGGCGGCGAAGGTGGCGAACCGGGCCTGAATGACGGGCCGGTCCTCAGGGTGCACCCTGTCCAGCCACCATTCGTAGGTGGGCGAGAAGCGGGCGGGGTCGGTGCCGAAGAAGGCGTGGTAGGCATCGTTCCACCACTGGCTGCCGGAGGCGAGGTCCCAGTCCCAGACGAGCTCGTGGGTGGCGCGGGTCAGCAGGTCAAAGCGCTCGGCCTCGGTGCGGATCAAACGCTCCGCCGCCAGCCGGCTGGAGATATCCTCGGCAAAGAGAATGAAGCCCCCGGCGCTTTCGGTGGCGCCGTGCCAGGGGCTGGCGGTCCAGCGTAGCACGAGTGCGGTTCCGTCCGCGCGCGTCCAGTCCTCGCCCTCGGAGCCGTGCTTGCTCTCACCCGGGCTTGTCGCGAGGAGGCGAAGCCAGCCCTTTGGTGGCGAAGGTATGATGGCGCGCAGCGGTGTGCCGGCGGGCAAGGGCGCGTCCGCGGCCACCAGGGTGGTCCAGCTGCGGCTGGCAACCAGGACGCGACTGTCGCGGTCGATCATGGCTAGGGCCACCGGAGCTTGGCTGATGAAGGCGCGCAGCGACTCCGCTTCGCGCAGGCGAGTGACGTCGAACTGCACGCCGAAGAAGCCGCGCAAGCGGCCGTCCGGGCCATGCAGGGGCTCCACGTCGACGCGGTTCCAGAAGCGTCCGCCGTCTTGGCGGCGGTTGATGAGCACCTCGTTGAAGCCGCGACCGGAGCGCAGGCGCTCGGCGATGCGGGCCAGGGTGGCTTCATCCGTTTCGGAGCATTGCAGCAGTTCGCGGTGCTTTTTCCCGAGGGCTTGTTCGGCGGTGTAGCCGGTCAGTGCGGTGAAGCCGGCGTTGGTCCAGGTGATGCGGCACTCGGCATCGGTAAGCACGACCGAGGCGCCGGTTTTCTGGACGACTGCGGCCAGACGTTCCGCCTCGATCCGGCTGCGACGTTGAGCGTAGAAGGTAAGCGCCAGCCCGTATCCGAAGACCGCGAGCAGGCCGGCGTCCATGAAGGCGTCGAGGCGGGCGTCGAACAGTGCTTCCGGGTTGGCGCGGCTGTCGCCGGTGCGGCGCAGGGCGTCGAACTGCGTGGCAGCGATGATGGTTATGCCCGTGCAGGTGCGTCCGAGTCGCACTGCAGCCCAGCAGATGGCGGGGAGCGCCAGATAACGGGGCTCAATCGTCCAAATCTGCCCGAGCAGGGGTGCCAGCCAGACCAGCACATAGAGGAGAACGCCGAGGAGTAGGGCGCATTCGGCGATGCGTCGTCTGGATTGAGGGGTGGCACCTGGCTGGCGTTCCGGTGACCACACCAAAACCAGGGGGGCGAGCACCCAGATGCCGGCCTGGGCGTTGAAGAACCAGGTCAGGATGGTTTGATGCAGATTATCAATGCCATAGCCGTCGGGCAAGGTAAGGGGCAGGACGGCGGTGGAAAACAAACTGCCACCGCAACCCGCCAGGAGAAAGCGACCGAACTGCTCGGGCGTGGCCAGGGGGGAGGAGGGAAAGTCGCCGCGACGCAACCACGCGGCGCTGGCGACGGCCCCCAGGATGTTCGCGACGAAGTAGCCAATCTGCCGCGAAGCCGGTAGCTCGGGACGCAGCAGACCGAAGGCGAGCGTCGCAAAGGCGGCTGCGAGCAAGAGAGCCGGCCAATTTTTCGGCGATGTCCGGGCCAACCAGCCCAGTAGCAAACCGCCCGGCAGCCATTGGTGAATGGCCCAACCCGGCCAGGAGGGAAGCGCGCCGCAGGCCAGCGCGGTCATGAAATAAAGAATCCCGAAAAAGCCGATGGTCCGCAGACTGATTGATTCTTCCACCGTCGAAACAGATGAGCCGCCTGTTCGGGCATCCATGGGAGAAGGGTTGGCTATCGAAGGCGGGATGTAAAGCCCGGGTCCTCGCGCGCCGGATGATGGCGCGGCGATGGTGAGGTCGTCGCCGGATCAGGGTTCCAGCCAGACTCGTTCCAGCGGGTGTCTCGCCAGGGGGTGGGCGAACCATCCGCGAACGGCGGGATGGATGAGGTAGACGTGGGCGTTTACGTAGACTGGGAGGAGGGGGGCGGCATCCAAGAGGCGAGTCTCCGCCGAGCGATACAGTTCGTGTCGAGCTTGTGGATCCTGGGTGAGCGCGGCCTGGGATAAGGCATGGTCGTAGGCGGGGTCCGACCAGCCGGTGTAGTTGTTCGGATTGGTGGAGGTGAATAAATCGAGGAAACTGAGAGGCTCGTTGTAATCCGCCACCCAGCTGGAGCGCAGAATTTGAAAATCTCCCGCGCGCCGGGCTTCCAAAAGAGAGGCGAATTCCTGGTTGGTCAGGCGTGACTGCACGCCGATGGCGCGCCATTGTTGTTGCACGACCTCGGCGATGCGGCGGTGATTCTCGGACGTGTTGTAGAGCAGTTCCAGGGTTGGCAGTCCGGCGCCGTCCGGGTAGCCGGCCTCGGCGAGCAGCGCCCGCGCGGCAGCGGGGTCGTGACGCAGAACCTCGGGCGGGGAGTAGCCGTTGGTGAAGGGCGGAACGAAGGCGCGAGCGGGTGTCTGGCCGCCGCGGAGCAAGGCGGCGACCAGGGCGGGGCGGTCGATGGCGAGGGAGAGGGCGCGGCGCACCCGCGGGTCGGAGAGATGGGGGCGGGTGGTGTTGATGCGGTAGAAATACACGTCGAGCACGGGCTCGGTTCTGAGCTGTCCGGGGGCCTCGGTTCGCCAGACATCGACGCGGCCGGCGGGCAAGGAATCGGTGACGTGCAACTGGCCCGCGCGGTAGGCCCGCTCCTCTGCATCCGGTCCGTCGAAAACATGCACCATCACTTCGCGCAAGCGGAGCGACGTTCCGTCGCGGTGGGTGGTCGAGGCTGCGAAGCGCAGCGTGCGGCCGGTCCGCCATTCCTTCAGAACAAAGGGACCGTTGCCCACCAAGGTGGCGGGTGCGGCGTCCCAGCGGTTTTCCCGGCCATCTTCCGGACCGGAGGCGAGGATGGCGTGGACGGGCACGGGAAACCAGGCGGGATGGGAAAGCTTGGAAAAGAAAGCCGGATCCGGACGCTCCAGCTGGATGCGCAGCGTGTGGGCGTCGATGGCGCGAATGCCCACGGAGGTGAAGTCGGTAAGGCGGCCCCGGTGCCACGCTTCGGCATTGAGCACGGTATGGAGCAAGGGGGCGTTGGGGGCGGCCAAGGCGGGGGTGAGAACACGTCGGACGGAAGCGACAAAGTCGTCGGCGGTGACCGGTTTGCCGTCGCTCCAACGGCCGTTCGGGCGAAGGTGAAAGGTGTGGGTGACACCGTCGGCGGATGACTCCCAGCGCAGGGCGGCGGCGGGCAGCGGGTCTAAAGTGGCGGGATCCTGGCCCACCAAACCTTCGAAAAGCGCGGAGACGGCGCGGACGTCGGCCAGACTGGTGGCAAGGTGCGGGTCCAGGCGCCCGGGTTCGGGACCGAGGGAGAGATGCAAGATTCCGGAGCGGGCGCCCGCCTCGGCCGGAGTCTCCCGCGGAGCGCAGGCGGTCAGCGTCCACGCCAGGCACAGCGCCGGGAGGAAACGTTGGAGCAATCGGAATAAAGTGCGATAAAAGCGGTCCACGAGCTGAGGACACGGTGGCATGGCGGGAAGGCAAGCGGAGGTGTAAGAAGCGGAGGGCTGGACTTCCGGGCGGTTATTCGCACATCACCGGGTCTGGACCGATTCATTTTTATTCATGGAGACTTCGATACATCCGACCGCCGTCATAGAGCCCGGCGCCCAGCTGGGCGCGGGCGTGGAGATCGGTCCGTTTTGTTATGTGGGGGCCCGGGTGCGCCTGGGGGACCGCACCCGTCTGCATCATCACGCCTCGGTCGAGGGCAACACGTGGCTGGGCGAGGCCTGCGAGGTCTTTCCCTACGCGTGTCTGGGGGGCAAGACGCAGGATCTTAAATATCAAGGTGGCGATACGGGGGTGCGCATCGGGGCGCGTAATGTGTTTCGGGAATACTTCACCGTGCACGCGGCGACCAACGATGGCGATTTCACCGTCGTGGGTGATGACAACACCTTCCTCGCCTCCGGGCATATCGCGCATGATTGTGTGGTGGGCAGTCATGTTGTTGCCAGCAACGGTGCGGTACTGGCCGGGCATGTCGTGGTGGAGGATCACGTCGTGATTGGTGGTTACGGCGGAGTGCATCAATTTTGCCGGCTCGGTGCGCACTCCATGTTGTCCGCCACGGCGAAGTTGGTGCATGATCTGCCGCCGTATTTCATCGCGGACGGGGCGCCGGCGGTGGTCCGGGCGTTTAACAAGATCGGTTTGGAACGAAGAGGTCACACGCCCGAGCAAATCGAGCGGGTGAAAATGCTTTTCCGTGTCCTCTATCGAGATGGGCTGAACCGTTCGCAGGCGTTGGCAAAGCTGGCCGCGCATGAGCAGGCGGGGTCGCCGGAGTTTGTGCGCATGCTGGAGTTTGCCCGGGCGAGCGAGCGGGGGCTGGCGCCGGGGGCGTGAGGCGGCGGGGCCGTCGTGGGGTGCGGATATTGCCGTTGCCCACGGAGCGTTCGGGCGGTCTGCTGCGCCTTTCCTTTTTTATCCATGGCCAAGAAATCCCAGGCGACCTGGGGCGGGCGGTTTTCCGCCGGCCCCGCCGAGCTCATGCAGCGTTTCAGCGAGTCCGTGTCCTTCGACAAGCGGCTTGCTCCCTTCGACATCGCCGGCAGCAAGGCGCACTCGGCGATGCTGGCCCACGTCGGACTGATCACGGTCAAGGAGCGCGACGCCATCCATGCCGGGCTCGACGCCATCCTGGCCGAGATCGAGGCGGGCAAGTTTACCTGGGATGTGCGGCTGGAGGATGTACACATGAACATCGAGCAGGCGTTGACCAAACGCGTGCCCGCCGCCGCCAAGCTGCATACCGCGCGTTCGCGCAATGACCAAGTGGCGACCGATATGCGGCTTTGGTTCAAGTGGGCCTGCGGCGAGTTGCAGGGGCGCATCCGTCAGGCGCAGCGCGCGCTGCTCGAGCTGGCCGGGCGGGAGCGCGGTGTGCTCATCCCGGGCTATACGCATCTACAACGGGCGCAGCCGGTCTATCTCGCCCATCATTTGCTGGCTTGGATGGAGATGTTGGAGCGCGATCATTCGCGTTTTGCTGCGGTGGGTAAACATGCCAACTGGTGCCCGC
This sequence comes from uncultured Akkermansia sp., assembly GCA_964400455.1. GTDB lineage: Bacteria > Verrucomicrobiota > Verrucomicrobiia > Opitutales > Opitutaceae > IMCC26134_A. Next base: position 16,126 of record CAYNUW010000018.1, read on the forward strand.
TGGGGGCCGGGGCCATCGCCGGCACGACGTTGCCGATCGATCGTGAGTTCACCGCCAAGGCGTTGGGTTTTGTCGATGAAAAGGGCCGACCGCGGGTCACGCAGAACTCGATGGACACGGTCGCCGACCGGGATCTTTTCCTGGAATTCGCCGCCGCCGGAGCCATGTTCGGTGTGCATGTTTCGCGGATCGCGGAGGACTTAATCCTGTGGTCGAGCGCAGAGTTTAAGTTTGTCGAGTTGCCCGACACTTTCTGCACCGGTTCGTCATTGATGCCGCAGAAGAAAAATCCCGATTCCTGCGAGTTGTTGCGCGGCAAATCGGGCCGGTTGGCCGGCTCGCTGGCCGCGTTGGTGACCATGGTGAAGGGGTTGCCTTTGACCTACAATCGCGACCTGCAGGAGGACAAGCCCCCGGTGTTTGACACTTTTGATACGGTGGCGATCTGCGCCGAGGTGCTGGCCGGAACTCTGGCCGGGGCGACGGTGAACGTTGACCGTTGTGCCGCGGCGGTGTCCGACCCGGCGTTGTTGGCGACGGATCTGGCCGACTATCTGGTGGAGCGGGGCGTGCCCTTCCGCGAGGCCCACCACGCGGTCGGAGCGGTGGTGAAGCTGGCCGAACAGCAGGGCAAGCCGCTCAACCAGCTCGCCACCGCCGAGGTGAAGAAGTGCCACGCGGGTTACGGGGACGATTGGGCGACGGTGTTCGACTTGAAGCGTGCGCTCGCCAAGCGGCGCGGGACCGGCATGCCCGGCCCCGCGCTGGTAGCCGCCCAGCTGAAACGCTGGTCGCGACTACTGACGGCGTGAGCCGGGCCGGGGGGGCGAGCGACTCTGTGGTCGCGGGGTCGGACTCAGCGGGCGGTCTGCGCGTCGCGGAAGCGGCGCAGGCCGTCGCGCACGGCCGCGTAGGGATCGACCGCGCCGGCCTTGGCCTGATCGTAGGCTTCGAGGGCGGAGGGCAGGCCGGACATGGTGTCGGTGACGGTGATGGCGGTCTGCCATTCCCAATCGAGCTCGTCGGTCCACTCGCGGCCGCCGAGTTCGATGTGTTGCCAGCCGAGCGGGGAGGTGACGGTGTCGGCCGCGCGGCCGCCAAGGTCGCGCAGGCTGGTGCCTCCAAGGATGGGCAGGACGAGGTAAGGACCGTGGGGAACGCCCCAGACGCCGAGTGTCTGGCCGAAGTCTTCGGCGGGCAGGTCGGCCAGTGCGGGGACCTGGTCGGACTGGCGGATAAAGCCGCCGAGGCCGGCGGTGGTGTTGACCGCGAACTTGGCGGTTTCGAGCCCGGCGCGGCGCACTTTGCCCTGAAGCAGGCTGTTCACAAGGCGCACGGGGTAGCGCACGTTGTCGTAGAAATTGCCGATGGCTTGGTTGATGGGTGGGCGCACGACCCATTCGTAACCGCGGATGGCGGGGCGGAGCACGTGGTCGTAGGTCCAGTCGTTGAAAGCGAAGACGCGTCGGTTGAACCCTTCGAGCGGGTCGCTGATCGAGGCGAGCGCGTACTCGTCGTAATCGTCATGGGCGTCGGCGGCGATTAACGATGGGGTGGAGGCCGTGGCGGCGGTGGAGAGTGTGCCCGCGGTAATGAGGGCCAACAAGCAGTGACGTAGGCTTGGCATGGTGAAGGAGAAGAGGTAACTCAGGAAGAGGGCGCGGAGATTTTGGCTTCGATGGTGCGAAGCAGGGCGGGTGCGCCGCCGCGGGCGAGCACGGGTTCGAACTGGGCGCGGTAATTGCCCACCAAAGAAACGCCTTCGGCCACGACATCGTAGATGCGCCACCCGCCAGGGCTGGCTTCCAAGCGGTAGGCGACGAGATACGTTTTCCCGCCGCTGCGGGTTTGGGTGGGGACTTCGACGCGTCCCGCGCGCAGCTCCACTGGTTTTCCATACTCGACTACGGGAGCGGCGGCGGCCTCGCCGCGCAGGCGTTCGGCGTAGGTGCGGACGACCAGTTGGCTGAAGAGGCGTATGGCTTGTTCGTGTTGGTCCTTGGTGAAGTCTCGCCAGGCTGGTCCCACCGCGAGCCGGGTGGTGGTCTCCAAGGCGAAGTGGGTAGTGGTGAGAGTCTCAAGTCGGGCCAACAAGTCGGTTTCTTCGCCGGGGGCGCGTAGCGCGGCGGTTATCTCCGTGATGCTGGTCTGCAAGGCGAGCCGGGCTTGGTCGACCGGGGCGGTTGGACCGACGTCGGCGAAGCTCGCGGGCAGGGTGCAGCAAAGGAACAGCAGCAGGCTCAGGCAGGGGAATGGGAAAAAGCGGGCCGTGGCGGACATAAGTAAAGAGTCACGCAAACTTATCTGCTCGCGTTCCGCAACTCCCGGACGGCGGCCCTGGTGAGGATGATTCCGTGGGACCGGGAGCAAGCTGCCAGTTGCGCAGGCCGGAAAAAAAGAAGATCCACCAGGCGCCCACGACCGCGGGGCAGGCGAAGGGGAATTCGATCCAGGCGAACAGGGCGATCAGGGCGCAGCCGGCCAGGAGCCAGCCGGTGAAGACCGGGGGCCCGCCTTTTCTCCAGGTTTCCGCCAGTGGCACGAGGCCCATCAAGACGAGCAGAAGCGTGCCGACCCAACCGACTTCAGCCAAAGATTGCAGCCAGTCCGAGTGCGCGTCTTCAAAGGTGTTCATCAGGCCGTCGGAACCGGGTTTGAAGGTGGAAAAGCGCAGGAAAACTGGGCCATAACTTTCCAAGCCCCAGCCAAAGGCGGGTTTTTCCGCCGCCATGCGCCAGGTATCGATGTAGAGTTCCGGGCGCCCGTATCGAGCCTGGCCCAGTTTGATGGCGGTTACTTGATCGATGGTTTTTGCCGCGCGGGCGGACAGAATGTCTCCGCTTTGTTGGAAAACGAGCAGCCCGCCGCCGGCGATGAATAGTCCGGTGAGTCCCGGTATCCATCGGGACGGCGCGCGGCCGGAGCGGCGCGCGCGGCGACGCGCGTGGAGCAGCGCACTCACCGCAGCTGCCGCGCATAACACCGCCATCAGTAAAGTGGCTGAGCGCGAGGTGGAGAGAGGCGCGGTGGCGGCGATCAAGAGTGCGGTCAGGGCCAGCAGGGGTCCGGGGGTGTGGTGCCAGCCCCGGATCTCCGGATGGCGTAAGGCGTGGAAGATTCCGGCGAAGGTTGCGGCTACGTGAAGCACGGCAAAAGCGCCCCAGTGGTTGTGGTAGAGAAAAGTCGAAAACCATGCTTCGTTGACTGCGGCGGCCCTTCCAAACCAGGGTCCGTCGGCCCCGCCCTGGCGCTGCAGAGTGCCGACGACCGCCAGGAAAAGCGCGTGTATCGACAGGGTCAGGACCAGAAGTCGAAGGCTGCGGCGAGACTGGACGCAGAAGGCCAGATTCAGACCTACGCAGGCGAGCCCTCCGAGGCAGGCGAAAATGCGAAGCGAGCCGGTCGGATTGGCCGAGGCGGGCAGCCACTCCAAGTGGGGTATGGGTCTCAGCACCTCCACCCCGCCTAGCAACCCGACCGCGTGCGATGGGTTCAGGGCGGAGAGGATGGCGAAGCCGCCCAGCGCCAAAAGCGGCGCCGCCCAGCGCGCCATGCGGAGGAGTCCGCCGCGATCACGAAGGCGCATCCGGTCCCTTGCTTCCAGGGCCAGGACTAACCATGCCGGGGAGGCAATCAGGGCTACTAACCACTCCCCGCGCGCGCCCATGCCACCCAATAGCCACGAGGCCAGCAGCACGGTGGTCGCGGCGTGCGTGAGCGCAAAAAGCTCGCGAGGCGGTCGGCGGGAGCGGATTGCGTCGTTAGCGTCCAAGGTTGCCTTTGTTCCTTTGATCAAAACGGAGCGTCGGGTAGAAGGCGAGCAGTTGTCGCGCGGGTGCTTCCCAGGTGAAATCTCTAAGCACCCAGGCCCGACCCGCCATGCCGGCATCCCTGTTTTCTGCTGCGGGCAAAGCGATGCGACGTTCCAGGGTTTCCGCGTAAACCTCCCAAGGCACCCATTCTCCGGCTCCGTGTGCCGGCAGGTCGCGCCACGGCAGGGTGTCGGTCACCAGCGCTGGCACACCATGGGAGAGGGCCTCGACCACTGTCTGGCCGAAGTTTTCGGAGTGTGAGGGCAGTAGAAACAGTTCTGCCAGCGCGTAGGGTGGGGGCAGCGCGGAGCCGTCAGCCACGACGACCGGGGCGGCAGGGTCGCCGAGGCTGGCGCAGGCCCGCAGCGTGCTGATGGTGAGCTCCCCCTCCAGACCGGCAACCAGTAAGGTCCAGTCGGGGCGAGGACGCGAGCACCATAGCTTGATGAGTTCCAAGACCCTCTTTTTGCGATGAAAGCGGCCGTAAAAGAGTGCAATGCGCCGGCGGGCCAGCTCGGGATGGGCGGCGAGCCAGGCGGCGCGGGAGGGGGCTGCGGCTTCGGGTCGCGGCGGGTCGATGCCGTTGGGCGCGACGGCGACCGGGGCCGGGTGAAAGGCACGCAGGTGCTCGGCTTCTTGGGCGCTAGTGGCGTGCCAGCCGCGTAGGGTGCGGAGGGCACCGGGATGGATGAGGAGCGCCGCGAGGCGTTTTTTCCAGGCGTGGTGGGTGCGGGACCAGGGTTCGAGCATGCCGCGCGGAGCGAGCACGAGGGGGGCGTTTTGGCGGACGGCGGCGAGGCGCGCGTAGTGCAAGGGACGGAGCCAGACGCCGTGGGCGTGCACGGTCGAAGTGGTGGCCTCGGCGGAGTGCAGCCAGTGCACCAGTCCGGGGGAGAAGCGGAATACGCTTCCGGCAGGTCCGCGGGCCAACGGGAAGACGCGCAAGGCGACGCCAGGGTAGCGGGCCGCGAAGTCGCGGGGTGCGGGGCCGGCGCAGGCGAGGGCGACGCGGGCGCCGAGGGCCGCTTGGGCCGAGGCGAGTGCCGGCACGGTGCGGGAGGGTCCACCGTGTGCTGGCTCGATGCTGGGCGTGACATGGATGATGTCGAACATCCGGGGGCGCGTGCTTTTGCCGGTTCAGGTGGGAAGAGGCCTGTCTCGCAAGGATCTACAAGGATGACCGGCGCAGATCATTCGCCTCGGTTGGTCGTGCAAGACCACGCTGCGCGCACCGATAACGGCCAGTTCTCCGATGGTGACCCCGGGACCTACGAAAACCTCAGCCGCCAACCAGGCGTTTTCACCGATTTCTATGGGCGCGGTGGTTAGGGGCATCGACCAGCGTCGGTAATCGTGCGAGCCGGCGCATAGGTGCACCCCTTGGGATAAGTTGGCTCCGCGCCTGATCACGATTGGAGCGAGATTGTACAGATTGACGCAGCGGCCGACCATTGCGCGGGGCTCCAGGCGCAGCTTCCAAGGAAAGTAAACTTGGGCCGAGGCAAAGATCACCACGCGGTTTGGGTCGGGGATGTCGGCACCGAATAGTCGCAGTAATCGGGCGCGGAAGGCATGTGCGCGCGGCGGGCTGAAGCGGAAAAGTGTGGCTTGAGCAAACGCCCAGAGACGCTGGCGGATCAGCTCGCTGCGCGTCCAAGGCGTGGCGCAGCCTTGCGCGAGAAATGGAGGCTCGGGTGCTTCGGCGTGCGGCATGGGATGGGAGCAGGGCGCTGGCGTGGTCGCGGGTCAATCAGCGGAGCACAGCGACTGAAAGTCCGCCAGCATGGCGGCTGCCACCGCTGTCACGTCGCAACGCAGGGCGTCCCTGCGTGCGACAGCGGCATACTCAGTCCTGAGCGCGGCGTCGGCGATGAGTGTGGCAAGAGCATCCGTCAAGCCGGCGGCCGGGTCGCTGGCTTGACGAGCGAACACGAGACCGTTGCGCCGGTGCACGATCAGGTCGGTGAAGCAGGGCAGGTCCGAGACGATACAGGCCGCGCCGGAGGCCATGGCTTCCGCCACGGCAACGCCGAACGTTTCACCCGAAGCAGCCAAACTCGGATAGGCGAAGATATCGAGTGCGGCATAAGCGCGTGCCAACGCATCGGGGTCGAACTCGGGAGGGGTGAGGTCGATGATTTTTTTGGCAAATAGCTCGGGCGCCCCGGCGCGTAGAGTGGCCGCAAAGGCGTCGCCGCCGCCGCCGCGGGCCACATCCAACGGTCCGCGTAGCTCTAATCGCCACGGCGGTAGATCGGTGCGGGCGGCGAGACGTCGGGCGGCCTCGACGAGCAGGGTTAAGCCTTTTTCCGGATGAAGCCGCCCGATGTAGCCGAGACGCAAGGGTTGTGGCGGGGTGTTGGCGGCCGGAAGCAAGGTGCCTGTCCGCGCGTCGCTCAGACGCTGGTGCGAGATCGTATTTGGCACGATTCTTAGGCGGTTGAGGAGCGACGGGGCCTGGTGGCGCACCGCGTCTGCTACGGCGGAGGAGGGGGCCTGGATGCGCGCCACACGAGCATAGGTGCGTAGTTGGCCCTTGGGCATTCGGTTGAGGCTCACGACAACGCGGCCAGCGCCGGGCTTTAGTCGGGAAGCAAGTGCGGGCAGGAGCACCGTGTTGGTCACAAGTATGTCTGCCGCCGGTAGGGCGCGCAGGACGCGTAGCCCCCAGCACGCGTCGTGGATCAGATTCAACCACAGTCGTGGGGTATGGCTTTGACCGGGCAGTCGTAGGCAGCGGACGCCGTCGCGCGGCGCATCGTTCGGCCACCCTCGCCAGCGACGCGAGACCGAGGTGGTTTCATGACCGGCGGCGGCGAAAACGCGCGCCAGATCCCACCACATTTTTTCCATTGCTCCACCGGCGGCAGGAGGCACGGGCAGAAAAAAACCGTGTGCGATGGTGATGCGCATGGGTGAATGCGTTGAGTGATCAAGGCAGATCGAGGCAGTGATTCAATGCTTTGCGCAGTCCGACGGCCGCGGCCTCAAAGCTGAATTTGGCGACGTGGTCTTGTGCGCGCTTGCCGATGTCGCTGAGTGCGGCGCGGCCCGGACTGAGCGCCGCGCGCAGACAGGAGGCCAGGGCCTCCTCGTCACCCGCTGGAAAACTCCATCCGGTGCGTGCCACGCCATCGGGGCCGGTTGGCACAAGATCCCTCTGGCAGCCAACATGATCACTGACGATGCAGGGCAGTCCGAGGTGCATGGCCTCATTGACCGCGAGGCCCCATGTTTCGTGCCGGCCCTCTGAGGGCAGGACAAATACATCGCCCATCAAGTACCTCGCAGGCATGTTGGATTGATTGGCAAAGGGCAGAAAGTGGATGTTCGCCTGCCCTTGGGCGGCGGCGCGCAGGAGGTGACCGAGTTCGCCCTCGCCCGCGATTATGAGATGGGCGCGGGGCACCCGGGCGCGAAGAAAAGCGGCCAGGAGCAGGTCGGGACGCTTTTTGGGGAGCCATTTGCCGCTGAACAAGACGACGGGTGCATCTTCAGGGATGCCCAATTTTGCGCGTGAGGCATGGGCTTCGTCGCGATACCCTGGGCTGGCCTGAAAATGGTCCGCATCCACACAGTGCGGTGCGTTGAAAAGTCGGTTTGCTGGAACTCCGTGATGGGCGAAATACTGGGCGTTGGCTTGACCGACGGGCAGGAAGGCCGAGCATCGCCGGTATATCCTGCTCAGGATGAACCTTTTGAGTCCGTCTGACGGTGGACCGCCGAGCAGATGGGAGTCACCGCGGAAGATGATAGGCGCGGGGGGGCGCGCGATGAGACCGAGGTGAGTGCGATAAGCGTAGCCAAAGAGCAGGAGGGCCTCTGGGCGAAAGTTCCGAAGCCGGGGCCTTAGACCGGGATTGTGCAGTCCTCCAAACCGAGTGACAGATGGGTGTCGTGACCGATTGGGTACAAACTCCGAATCGTAGTGCGTGAGCAGGTCCGTATCCCAGGCGAAGGTTGAGCCGAACTGTTCATCGCGCCCAGGTTGGATACCGTGGTTTGAGAGGTAAAAAACCCGCAGCGTGAGCCAATCTTCGCGCGCCAGATACCTGAACCACGGGGCATAGTACTGGATGGGGTGTGAGACGACTATGGCGAGGCGGGGCGGCATGGGTGTGTCGTCGAGCGGGTAAGCGGCGGACGATAGTCCGGAGAACATTATCTACGCAAGTTCCTGTTTTAATGCGTATTATAGGAAAACTGTGGAACCACTAAGGCGTTGACGAGGAGAGCGATGTGAGCGGTCGTCTAAGCCCAAAGGTAGTTTGCACCGCCGGAAACTGAGCTGGAACTGGCTGATTGCGCGAAGAGCACCGGAAAACTACATCTGAGCATGAGGTGTTTTCTTCCAAATACATCATTTATTTCCCTTTATTTATGGTATTTATGAAATTTCACAAAAAAAGCCTTGTTCAACGAAGCAAGAAGTCCATGTTCG
>CAYNUW010000019.1:0-6754 GCA_964400455.1 uncultured Akkermansia sp.
TGTTTCCAAGGGCATGGGCGAGCTGAAGCTGGAGCATATCCGGGCGGCGCGGCCCGACGTGCTGGCCTCGATCGACATGAGCTGCATGATGCATCTCGGCGGTCTGGCCGAGAAGGAGGGCAAGCCGATCAAGACCCTGCACGTGGCGCAGATCCTCCGTGACGCCCTGAAGAACGCCTGAGCCGAGAGTCCACCCCGCACGAACCCAGATCCCGATTCCCATGGCCCTGCAACAAATCGATCAGTTCGCCGCCCGGCTGCGGCCCGAGACGCGGGCGGCGGTCTATGACGGCTCGAAGAAAGGTCACGAGAAGCGCACCTCGGTGTTGTTCGACCACTACCCGGACCCGGATCATCTGCGGCGCCTGGCGGGCAACATCAAGCAGCACGTGGTGGAGAATCTGGATACGTTGCTGCCGGCGGCGGCGGCGGCGCTGGAGCGCAACGGCGTGAAGGTGCACTGGGCCTCGACGGCCGAGGAGGCGAACGCGGCGGTGCTCGCGATCATGCGGGCGCGCAAGGCGACCAAGATGGTCAAGGCCAAGACGATGGTTTCGGAGGAGACCCACCTGGGCGACTATTTGCAGAAAAACGGGGTGGAGTGCGTGGAGACCGATCTGGGCGAGTTTATCATCCAGATCGACGGGGACCACCCCTCGCACATCGTAAAACCGATCATCCACAAAAACCGGCGCGAGATCGCGACCTCGTTTGAGAAGCACGGGCTCGGGGCCTACAACGACGATCCGCAGACCATCACCCGGCGGGCGCGGGTGCATCTGCGCAAAAAGTATCTGGAGGCGGACGTGGGGCTGACCGGGGCGAATTTCGTGACGGCGGACACGGGGCGGCTGGTGTTGGTGACGAACGAGGGCAACTCGCGTTTTTGCCTGGCCGCGACCAAGTGCCACATCGCGATGGTGGGCATCGAAAAACTGCTGCCGCGGGAGACGGACCTGGGCCTGTATTTGAACCTGTTGGCGCGGTCGGGCACGGGGCAGCAGCTGACGGTCTACACCGAGTTTATCGCCGGGCCGCGGGGCGCGACGCAGCCGGACGGGCCGGAGGAGATGCACGTGATCTTCGTGGACAACGGGCGCACCGACGCGCTGGCCAGCGATTGCCGCGAGATCCTGCGCTGCATCCGTTGCGGGGCGTGCCTGAACGTGTGCCCGGTCTATCGGCAGGCGTCGGGGCACGCCTACCGCAGCGTCTACCCGGGTCCGGTGGGCGCGGTGTTGTCGCCCTTGCTGGCGGGGGAGCGGTATCCGGAGCTGGCCGACCTGCCCAAGGCGTCGTCGCTGTGCGGCGCGTGCAACGAGGTGTGTCCGGTGAACATACCGATACCGGACTTGTTGTTGCGCCTGCGCAACCGGGGCAAGGAAGCGGGGGCGAAAAACGCGGCCGCCGGCACGCCGCCGATGGGGGCGTGGTCCTTGCTGGCCTCGCAGCCCTTCGCGTGGAAGACCTCGCTGCTGGCGGGGCATACGTTGAACTACATGCCGAAGAGCCTGATCCCGGTGCCGCCGATGCAGACCTGGTTGCGCGACCGCACCCTGCCGGCGTGGCGCGGCGGGGCGTTCAGGCAGTGGCTGAAGGAACGTGCCAAAAAATAAACTTCGTCGACCCTGACGTTACTACCCATGTCATCCGCCCGAGAGACCCTGTTGGCCCGCGTCAAAGCCGCGCTCGCGCCCTTGCCGGAGCGAGCGCCCCTGCCCGATTGGGATCGGGAGCTGGTGATCATGCGCCAGGCGCGTGGGGCGGTGGAGGCGTGGAGCCTTTTCGCGGAGCGCTTGAAAGGCGTGAACGGCACGCCGCTGACCGAGGTGGGCGAGCTGGTGGCGCTGTTGGTCAAGAACGGCTGGACGCGGGGTTACTGCGACCCGGCGCTGTGGGCGGGTTTGCGGCCGGCGTTTGACGCGGCGGGCGGGTTCACGGTGGAGACCGAGTTTGATCGCGAGCGGGTGGACGATTACCAGTTCGGCATCACGGCGGCGGCGGCGGCGGTGGCGGAGACGGGCACGCTGGTGTTGACCGACGACGGCACCTCGCGGCGGCTGGCGGCGCTGGCGCCGTGGGTGCATGTGGCGGTGTTGCGGACGGAGCAGATCCATCTGGACGTGCCGGCGGCGATCGCGGCGCTGCCGAAGGATGCGAACGTGGTCTGGTGCACGGGGCCCTCGAAGACGGCCGACGTGGAAGGCATCCTGATCGAAGGCGTGCACGGCCCCGGCATCCAGGTGGCTTTGCGCGTTGGTTGAGCGCCTTTTTCGGGGCATCCGGCGGCGTCAGCGCCTGCGCTGCAAACCCCGGGTAGGTGGGTGTCGCGTCTTTAGGCGACCACGGGGAATTCACCGATCGTCCTGGGCGCCGCAGCGTCGCGGTTCCTGAGCTCAGCGGGCGGGGAACTGGACCTCCTCGGCGATGACGTCGGCGGCGATTTTGAAATCGAGAGGCTCGCCGTTTGCGGCTGGCGCGAGGCCGCGGAGGTCGACGCCGCGCGTGAGCGGACCGGAGAGCTGCACCGGGGCGGAGGTGTCCGCCCGGGCAATCGAAGCAATCGTGGAGTCGCGCATGACGAGGTTCTGGGCGTTGTGCAGTTCAAGCAGCGGGCCCTTGGCGGCCTCGAGACGGACGCGGTCGAAGTGAAATCCGGCGACGTCGATCAAACGCGCGCCCTGGGTCGCGGTGATGGCGATGTTTTCGAGGCGCACGTTTTGAACGGGCATTTCCGGCAGGCCCTGGATCCAGCGGGCGGCGCCGGCGCCGCGGCAGACGACGTTGCGGATGGTGATGTTGCGGAAGGCCGGGGTTTCCTCGGTCACGGCGGGATAGCCGCTGAGGTAGGCGGCGCGATCGATCGGGCCGGGTTGGGCGCTGCCCGGCGCGGCGCCGGCGTAGAACAGGTTGAAGCGGATCGGTTCGGTCGGGATGTTGACCATGTTCACGTCGGTGATGTGGATGTCCTCGACCACGCCGCCGCGACCGCGATTGCTTTTGAAGCGGAGGCCGACGTTGGTGCCGATGAAGGTGAGGTCGGCGGCGAAGACGTGGCGCACGCCGCCCGACATTTCGCTGCCGATGATGAAGCCCCCGTGGCCGTGGTAGACGGTGTTGTGGCGCACGACGACGAGCTCGGTCGGCCGCGCGCGGGCGCGCCCCTCGGCGTCCTTGCCGGATTTCAGGCAGATGGCGTCGTCGCCGACGTCGAAGGTGTTGTGGTAGATGACGGCGTGGCGTGAGGAGTCGAGGTCGACGCCGTCGCCGTTTTGGGAGAACCACGGGTTGAGGACGGTGAGGTTGCGCAGGATGAGGTTTTCGCAGAGCCAAGGGTGGATGTTCCAGGCCGGGGAGTTTTGGAACGTCGGGCCGTCGAGCAGGATGTTGCGGCACTCGCGGAGGCTCACGAGCACGGGGCGGAGGTAGTCGCGCACGCGTTCGTAGTCGGCGGCGGTGCGGTCGCCGCGCGGACCCTGGAAGTTTCCACGCGCGCCGGCGAGGGCGCCCTCGCTCGGCCACCAAATCTCGTCCGCCTCGTCGAGCACGCCCCCCGAGGCGAGGAGCTTGCGCCATTGAAGATCGGTCATCTTGAACTTTTTCACCGGGCGCCAAGCCTGTCCGGAGCCGTCGAAAACGCCCTCGCCGGTAATGGCGATGTTCTCGGCGCGGTGCGCGGAGATCGGCGACTGGCAGCGCAGGGTCTCGAGGCCTTCCCAGTTGGTCTCGACCAGGGGGTAGAGGGAACGGTCGGGGCTGAAGAGCACGAGCGCGCCGGCCTCGGTGTGGAGCTGGATGTTGCTGAGGAGGACGATCGGGCCGGTGAGCCAGATGCCGCGAGGCACGACGACGCGACCGCCGCCCTGGTCGGCGATGTGGCGGATGGCGCGCGCGAAGGCGTCGGTGTTGAGAAACTTTCCGTCGCCCACCGCGCCGAAGTCGGTGATTGTGACGGAGCGTGCGGGGATCTTCGGCACGGCGACGCGCGGCATGGAGAAGGGCACGCCGGCGTAGATCGCTTCCGGCACCGGCGCGAAGTAATCGCGCGGCGTCTGGTTCTCAGCGCGAGCGGGCGTGTTTTGCGCGAGGGTCAGGGTCGCGGCGGCGAGGAGGAGCGTGGCGCGAAGGATATGGGGCAACATGGGCAGGGGAAGAAAGGTCGGCGATTTGATCCGATTGGACCAACTCGTGGTGGGGGTGTCCGGTGGCGGGGGGTGTTGATGACCGGCATCGTTCCAGGCGCGGCCGTAGCGGTGGGTAAGGGGTTGGGGAATGCAAAGGATGCCAAAGTGCCATGGATGGCAAATTGGATTCTGCCGGAGGCGCAGCACGTAGTGGAAGTGGCGGTGAACTGGTGTTTTGGCGACGCTGGCGGCGGGTGCCTTTCGCGAAGCTGGCTTGCCAAGCTCAAGCGCTGGCGGCCGATTGGGCGCCCGAACGGGGCTCAGCCGGGTGATCCGCGATTGCGTAGGCTGAGGGCCGCGGCGGGAACTACTCGCCGAACCAGGCGAGGGCGGCGGCGCGGTCGAGGTCGATCTGGGCGCGCAAGGCGTCGAGGTCGGGGAAGGTGGTTTCGGGACGGAGGAAGTGGAGCCACTCCGCGCGCAGGCGGTCGGCGGGGCCGAAGGGGCAGGGATCGAGCAAATGCACTTCGAGGCGGGGGGCGGTGCTCGACTCGACGGTGGGGCGCAGGCCGTAGTTGGCCACGCCGCGCAGGCGGGGTGCGTGGTCGTCGGCGCCGGCGGGCGCGAGGTGGACGACGTAGACGCCGAGGCGGGGGCGCAGGTCGGGCGACCAAGGCAGGTTGAGGGTGGGGAAGCCGAGGGTGCGGCCGAGCTGTTTGCCCGGGGTGACGGCGGCCTCGCTGGCGTAGGCGGAGCCGAGCAGGACGTTGGCCTCGGCGATGCGGCCTTCGACGAGGAGAGCGCGGATGCGGGTGCTGCTGATCGGTTCGCCGTCGCCGTTGATGCGGGGGGCGCTGACCACGTGGCGGCCGAGCTGGCGGGCGGCGGAGACGAGCAGGGCGACGTCGCCGCGGCGGCCGCGCCCGAAGCGCCAGTTTTCCCCGACGTAGACGGTGTGGAGGGACGGCAGGCGGGAGGTGAGCGTGGCGAGGAAGTCCTCGGCCTCGATGGCGGCGAAGGCGGCGTCGAAGGGCTGGACGACGACGGCCTCGACGCCGAGGGCGAGCAGGGCGGCGACGCGGGCGTCGCGGTCCATGATGAGGCTGACGGGATCGTCGGGGCGGAAGAGGCGGCTGGGGTGGGGGTCGAAGGTGAGGACGGCGGCGACGCCGCCGCTGCGGCGGGCGGAGCGCACGGCGGAGGCGATGACGGCGCGGTGGCCGAGGTGGACGCCGTCGAACATGCCGATGGCGAGGTGGAGGGGGCCGCGGCGGTGGGCGAGCGGGGTGGCGGCGGCGAGACTAGGGAAGACGGAAGGCACGGAGGCGCGACGTGGGCGGATCTAGGGCGGGCAGGGGGGCGCGTGGTCTTAGCCGAGGGCGACCGAAGGTGCGGCCTCGTGGCCGGGGATGAGGGCGGCCTGGACCTGGGCGGGGTTCATGGCCTGGAGCGCCTCGAGGGTGACGGCGCGGTCCACGTGGAGGGAGCCGGAGGAGAGGCGGCGCAAGGCGGAGAGGTGGGCGCCGCAGCCGAGTTTGTGGCCGAGGTCGTGGGCGAGGGTGCGCACGTAGGTGCCCTTGGTGCAGTCGACGATAAAGTCGAGGGTGTCGGGGGCGGCCCAGCGGGTGAGGTCGAAGCGTTTGACGCGGATAAAACGCGGTTCGCGTTCGACCTCCTCGCCGGCGCGAGCGGCCTTGTAGAGGGGGCGGCCCTGGATCTTGATGGCGGAATACATGGGCGGCGTCTGGTATTGGTCGCCGACCATGCCGCGCAGGGCCGCGCGGACCTGGTCCTCCGAGAGGGGGGGGACGGGGCGGGTTTCGAGGACCTCGCCCTCGGCGTCCTGGGTGTCGGTGATTTTGCCGAGCGTGACGGAGCCGGTGTAGGTCTTGTCCACGCTCATGAGGAATTGGGAGAGCTTGGTGGCCTTGCCGAGCAGGAGGACCAGCAGGCCGGTGGCCATGGGGTCGAGGGTGCCGGCGTGGCCGACGCGTTTCATGCGCAGTATGCCGCGCACGCGGGCGACGACGTCGTGGGAGGTGTGTTCGGACGGTTTGTCCACCAGGAGGACGCCGTCGTAGTCGGGAGCGGAGGCGCGGGTGATCATGCGCGGGAGGAGGCGACTTCGGCGACGCGGGCTTCGAGTGCGCCGGTGAGGCGGGGGAGGAAGGAGTCGAGGGTTTCGCCCTTGAGGTTGAGGCCGGCGGCGCAGGCGTGGCCGCCGCCGTTGAAGGTGTTGGCGATGCGGTCGACGCGGTAGGCGGCGTCCTTGGCGCGGAGGCTGGCCTTGATCGCATCCCGGCGGATTTCGACCAGCACGCCAATCTCCACGCCCTCGATGGAGCGGGCGTAGTCGACCAGGCCCTCGGTGTCCTCGGCGGAGGTGCCGGTCTCTTCGTAGATGCCCTCGGGCAGGAGGCCGAGGCAGACGCGGCCGTCGGCGAAGGTGCGGAGGGAGGCGAGGAAGCGTTGGAGGAGCTGGAGTTTGCCGAAGGTTTCGCGCTCGTAGAGTTCGAGGCCCATGCGGGCGGGGTCGGCGCCGGCGGAGACGAGTTCGGCGGCGAGCTCGAAGGTGCGGCGGGTGGTGGCGGGGAAGCGGAACTGGCCCGTGTCGGTGGCGATGCCGGTGT
>CAYNUW010000019.1:6764-15991 GCA_964400455.1 uncultured Akkermansia sp.
GGCGGCGGCGGCGGCGGAGAGGGGGAGGGCGGCGTCGCGGGCGAGGCCGGCCAGGATCTCGGCGGTGGCGGCGCTGGGGGTGTCGATGAGGTTGTGCTCGGCGTAGCCGGGGTTGGAGAGGTGGTGATCGATGTTGCCGAGGGGGCGGGGGAAGGCGTCGGCGAAGCGGGCGGTGGCGCGGTTGCGGTCGGCGCAGTCGACAAAGACGGCGGCGCGCTGTTCGGCGACGGCGGTTTCGAGGGCGACGAAGGGGAGGTCGGCGGGCACGAGGAAGGCGAGCCGGCGGGGCACGGGGTCGGGGTTGGCGCAGACCACGTCGAGGCCGCGGGCGCGGAGGAGGAGGGCTAGGGCTACCTGGGAGCCGATACAGTCGCCGTCGGGGCGGGCGTGGCCGACCACGACGAGGCGGCGGCCGGCGCAGGCAAGGAGCAGGTTGGAAAAAGCGTCGCGGAGGTGCGGGTAAAGAGTGGTCACGGGATGAATCGGGAGCTCTAGCGCGACGAGTCGGCGGACGCTTGGCGGGCGCTAGCCGGCTAACGAAGGGGATTAATCGTCGCAGGGGAAGCCCGCAATTTCGGCGGATGGGGTGGGCAGGCTCACATCCTGCCGCGGCTTTTTTAAAAGCCGTGGGCGCCGGGTTGGTTCAGCGAGATGCAGCGTAGAGACCCGGGATCAAGTTCTGGGATTCGACGTGCCCGCGGCGCGCCGCCCAGTCACGATAAAAGAGGGCCTGTTGGTAGTCTTTGGGCACGCCGATGCCTTCCTCGAAGCAGAAGGCGGTGTTGATTACGGAGATGATGTCTCCCATGGCGGCGGCGCGGCTGCAGTAAGCGTAGGCGGCGGACTTATCTTTTTTCATCCCGTGTTTATGCAGCTCACCCCAATAGGAATAGTAACCCAGCAAACCGAGTGCCAGGGGGTTGTCTTTGGCGGCGTAGGTGCGGAGCGTGGCGATGGCGAGAGTCGGTTGTTTTTCGGTGCCGTGGCCTACCGCCAGGACTCAGGCGACCATGACATGGCCGTTGTCGTTGCCGAGTTCAGCTGCTTTTTGCGCCCAAGCGTAGGTGGCTTTGGCCGCCTTGGTTCCGGCGCCGCGGCTGAAACCGTGATAGGCGAGGATGAAGGCGGCTTCGGCGTCGGCTGGAGCGAGTTGCTCGGCGAGTTTTTGGGCTTTTTTGACTTTAGGGGTGACGTAGTCCGCGCCCAAAGAATGGCGCCAGAGTGTCGCCAGGGCGAGGAGACGGGTGGCGTCGGCGTCCCCGTCGGACTGCATGGACTCCAGTTTATTCCAAGCGTAGGAGGAGCCTTCGCGCGCGGCGCCGTAGAGGGCTTCGAGTCCGCGAGCGCGATCCCTGATGCCCGACGGGGTGTCCGAGAGCCAGTATTTCGCCAAGTTGGAGGCTGCGATCGGCTCACCGTGCCAGAGCGCGGCCTGGGAGTAGGTCCAAGCTTGGTCCAAGTCTTGGGGCACCCCGAGGCCGTAGATGTGCATGTAAGAATAGAGCGAGTTGGCCTCGGCGTATTGGCTGTTGCGCAAAGGCTCGAGCAAACGGACGGCATCCATGTAGCGGAAGGGGCGCAGCCCAAGCGGTTGCTCGTGGGCGGTTTCCAAATAAGACCGGGCGAGGGTCACTTGCGCGAAAGCGTCACCTTCGAGGGACAGGCGACGTATGATTTCCCAGTCGGCTTCACGTAGTTCGGGGTCGGTATGCGCCGGGTCGTCGAGTCGTTTTTGGGCGGCAATGGCCAAGAGGCGCGGGTTTGGGTTGGTCTTGAGTTGTTTGGCCAACCATTTCTGGCCGGCCGCCGTGCCCTCGAAGGAAAAAACGTAATTGGTCTGAACCTCGAGGACGCGAGCGGTATCCACAAACTGGGGATTGGCGACGATGGTGGGCGGTAGCTGTTCGGCTTGGCCTGGGCGAAGGGCCAGTATAAGTATGAGTGATGATAAGTATAACCTGATCATTTGTAATTAATAAAGTAATTTTTGTGTCTAAGCACCAATAACCACAGTTTGCCTTGGGCTACTCAATCTAAAAACGCTACTTATATTATTAAATTTCTTTGATTTATGATTGTCAGGCGCTTAGCAGTCTTAGGTGCATGATTCATCCGCTTAATCCAGGCTCATTCCGTTTGAATTGGCTGTTGCGATCCAAAAAGTTGAACGAATCGCCAAAACGAATCGAACGGTGAACCACGATCCACACCACGCGCCCCCTGAGTCCTACCGTAAACTCTTCCTTCGTTTCCTACGCTTTGGTGCGCTTGCCTGGGGGGGGCCGGTGGCGCAGATCGACATGATCCGGCAGGAACTGGTGACCGAAGAAAAATGGATTTCGCCCGCTCACTTTAAACGCCTGCTCGCCGTTTACCAGGCGTTGCCAGGGCCTGAAGCGCACGAGCTCTGCGTTCATTTCGGAATGCTCTCCCGTGGTAGACTCGGAGGCTTTTTGGCCGGGCTGGGCTTTATGCTGCCGGGCTTCGTCCTGATGTTTCTGCTCTCCTGGTTGTATCTTTCGATCAACCTAGCCGAGACGGTGTTTCAGGCGGTGTTTCTGGGCATTCAACCCGCCGTCATCGCGCTCATCGTCCGCGCCTGTCACCGCATCGGCGGGCACTGCCTCACGAACCGGCCGCTCTGGGTGATCGGAGGGCTTGCGGCTTTCGGCGAGGTCCTGGGTGTGTCGTTCTATCTCACTCTGCCCTTGGCCGGCCTCGCCTGTGTGCTGGCGGGGCGGCGGCGTTGGCTGGAGGCGGCATGCGTCGGTGTGGCGTTCGTCGTGGCCGCCTGGCAATTCTCACCGGTTTTGACCGGGCGCGAACCCGTGGTGCGGCCGGCGATGGAGACCGTGCAGGCGGAGTCTGTTCGCCCCGGACAGGCCAGTGCGCCCGCCCTTTTCGGCTCGGGCTTGCGTGCCGGCCTGCTCACCTTTGGCGGAGCCTACACGGCGATTCCGTTCTTGCGCGAAGACGCGGTCGAGCGCGGACGGTGGATGTCGGAGCGCGACTTTCTGGACGGTGTGGCGCTGTCTGGCACGTTGCCGGCCCCGTTGATTATTTTTTCCACCTTTGTCGGTTTTTTTGGTGGGGGGCCCTTGGGCGCCTTGGCGATCACGGCGGGGGTGTTTCTGCCCGCGTTTTTGTTTTCCATCCTGTTTTTCCGGCATCTCGAAGCAGTGATCCAGAACTCCACCCTGCATGGTTTTCTCGAAGGTGTGACGGCCGGCGTGGTGGGCATCATCGCCGTTACGGCGGTAAAGCTTGGCCTTCTGGCGATCCCGGATTGGCAGGCGGGAGTGGTGTTCGCCGGGGCCCTGCTGGCCGTCTATCGTTGGAAAAACAAGTTCGCCATACCCGGCATCGTGGCGGTCTCGGGTGTGGCGGGCTGGTTGTTGTTTGGTTGAGAACGATCAGGCCCCGGTTGGGCCTTCACATTTAGCCGGTCTTTTTCCGCCTACTCCCGGCGCAGGCCTCGGCCCATCAGGGCGGCGAGTGCTTCACGGGGTGGTTTGGCGGTGTAGAGCAGCGCGTTCACCTCGGCCAAGATCGGTGCGTCGATGCCTCGCGCCACCGCCAGTTCATGAAAGCTGCGCGCGGTGCGATACCCCTCCACCACCGAGGCGCTGGCCGCGATCAACTCGGCCGCCGTCCGACCCTCGCCGATGCGCTGGCCAAAGGTGCGGTTGCGCGACCAGCCGCCGGTGCAGGTGGCGACCAAATCGCCAAACCCGCCCAGGCCATAAAACGTCTCCGCCCGCGCCCCGAGCGCCGCCCCCACCCGCACCATCTCGGCCAGCGCGCGGGTCAACAGCGCCGCCTTGGCATTGTCCCCCAGCGCCAACCCGTCCACGCACCCCGCCGCGATCGCATAGACGTTCTTCAGGCACCCGCCGAACTCCGCCCCTGCCACATCGTCGCCGAGGTAGACCCGCAGACTGGGACCGCTCAAGGCCGCCTGCACCTCGGCCAGCTCCGCTCCGTTGGCCCCGCTCGCCGCCAATACCATCGCCGAGGGCTTGCCCGCCGCGACTTCGTCCGCGTTGGTCGGCCCGGTCAAACACCCGATCGCGAGCCCCGGCAGCACCTCGGCCATCACCTGGGTCGGCCGCAGATGCGTGCCCAGCTCCAAACCCTTGGCCAACGAAATCGCCAGGCGCAGCCGCGCCGCCCCCGCCCGACCGGCCTGCACCCGCGCGCAGGTCTCGCGCAGGGCCTGCGACGGACACGCCAGCAACACCACGTCCGCTTCCAGCAGAACCGGCCCTAGCTCGTGCGCCACCTGCACGGAATGTGGCAAAGGTCGCCCCGGTAGGTAGGCGGTGTTTTCCCGCGTCGAGGCGAGAGCCAAGGCCTGCTCGAAGCGCCGGGGAACCAACGTCACCGTGTGCCCTTGGCGGGCGAGATGCAGGGCAAAGGCCGTGCCCCAGGCGCCGGCGCCGACAACGAGAAGATTCATGCCACAAGGGGAGCATCCCGCGGGCGGTGGTCAATCCCCGGCCCGAACATCTTCCCGATCCGATACGTGCCCCTTTTCGGGGCTGATTTGGTGCTCAGGACAGGACTCGAACCTGCACGCCTCACGGCACACGCCCCTCAAACGTGTGTGTCTACCAATTCCACCACCTGAGCAGCTTCTAACGAAGGGGATTGCGAACAAGGCCGACCGGTCCTCGCCTGACAAGCCCCAAAATCGCGCCCCCCAAAAAAACTCTTTCCGCCTCCTGTGGCTGACCGCGAAGCCGCCGTCGCTGCGCACCGGATGCTTGCGCCGCCCCCGCGCCAAGCGGAGTGTGCCCGCTTCGATTACATTGCTCATGTCCTCCGCTTTCGCTCCCATCCCGCTCGGCCAGCCCATCCCGAACCGCCGCCACGCGGTCTCGTGCAGCCTGCCCACCCTGCGTGATGTCATTGGTTACGAGGAGAAGGACCCCGCCACCTTGGCGCACCTCTCCAGCGGCTACCCGCGTTTTGTCGTTCACCCGCTGCTGCGTGCCGTGGCGGACCAGCTGCGTCGGCGGCATCCCGCCCTCGCTGGTCGCGAGCTTTGGCTTTGCGCCGGTCCCCGGGTCGCCGCCGCCCTCCATGCCCATCTCGATCTGGGCGATGCCGACACCGTTTGGGCGGCGGACGATTTTATCAGTGCGCTCGCCCTGCCGGCCGGCGCCGCGCCCGAGCTATCCCGCCGGGCCAAACTCTTTCTCCAGCACACGGGTGGCTTCGCCTCTTCCCGCGCCGCCGAAGACTGGCTCGTCGCCGTCGGCGCCCTTCCCGCCGCCACCGCCGAGACTCTCGCCCCGGCCGCCACCGCCGCACTCCACGTGCGTCGCACCATGGCCGGCATGATCGCCCCCGCCCTCTCCCCGGATGCGGTTCACCTTTGCCCCAGCGGCATGGCCGCCACTTACGCCGCCTTCCAAGCCGTCAACGCCGTCCAGGCTCCGCAAGGTCGCACCCGCTGGGTCCAGCTTGGCTGGCTCTACCTCGACACCATCGCCATCCTGCAAAAATTCACCGCCCGCCCGGCCGAGGATTACTTGCGCCACGGCGACGTCTTTGACCTCGAGGGTCTGGCTCGTCTTCTCGACGCCCACTCCGGTCAAATCGCCGGCGTTCTGGCCGAGGTGCCGACCAATCCGCTCGTGCAGATGCCCGACCTCGAAGCCGTGGCCGCTTTATGCCGAGCCCGCGGCATCGCGCTCGTGGTGGACCCCACCCTGGCCTCCCCGCTCAATCTCGATGTTCTGCCGCACGCCGACGTGCTCGTCTGCTCCCTCACCAAATACGCCGCCGGCGAGGGTGATGTCATCCTCGGCGCCGCCGCGCTGAATCCCGCCTCGCCTTTCGCCGACGGGCTTCGCCCCGCCCTTGTCGACGCCTGCTCCGGCCCCGTCGTTTATCCCCGCGACGTCGCGCGCCTGGCCGCCCAAATCGACGCCACGCCTGCACTTCTGGCCCGCATCAACGCCAATACGCCGCGTGTCGCCGCTTTTCTCGCCGCCCATCCCGCCGTCGCCGAGGTCTTCTGGGCCGGCCACCCCGCTTCAGCCGCCCACTACGCCAAGCTCCAGCGGCCCGGCGGCGGACCCGGCTGCATGATCACCTTCACGTTGCGCCCGGAGGTCGGCCTGGCCCGCGTCTACGACCGCCTCCGCCTGGCCAAGGGCCCTAGCTTCGGCCTCCACACCACGCTGCTCTGCCCGTTCATGTTTCTGGCCCACTATGATCTGGCCTCCACCCCGGAGGGCCGCGCGTCCCTCCGCCGCGATGGTTTGGACCCGGATTTGCTCCGCCTGAGCGTCGGCGCCGAGCCCATTGAAGACCTACTCGCCGTCCTCGCCGAGGCTCTGGAGCAATGACCTCGCGGTCGACCGCCGTCCAAAGCCATGCAAGACCTCGTCATCCCGCCCCTGCTCCGTGACCACCCCAACGTCCGGATCGTGCCGACCTTCGATCTCTTATCCCGCACGCATTTTCAGAACCAGATAAACGCCTTGTGTTGGCCGCGGTCTCTGGCCGGCGACTTCGAGGCGATTGTAAGCGCCGTGGGCCCGATCGACGAAATCGTAACCCTCGACGAGGAGGACCTCGCCTCGCTTTCCCTCAGTCCCGCCGGAGACCTGGCCCGGGAGAATCTCATCGCCGACCTTGATCGCCTTCGCGCCCTCGGGCTCGATCCTTCGCTCGATTGCATCCCGGCTTATCCACGCGATACGGGCGACAGCTTGGTGCCCACCGACGTTTACTCCTTCCATGCCGACCGCGCCGACGCCGAGGCGGACACCTGGTTGTGCAGCTACACCACCGCCGCTTCCGAGGGTTTGGCGGTGGCCGACGCGCTCGCTTGCCCGGAGGTGCCGGCGATCCGCAGCGAACTACTGCGGCGTTACGGAGGGGCGGATGACGCCGGCTTCGCCCTCTGGTTGTCGGAGCATTATTATGACTTGCACTACGTCGCCCGCGCCGGCGCGAGCCCTTATTCCTTCGGTTTCGGTCACCTTTGGCGCATCACGACCGCTTATCCCGGTTGTCCGGTCCCGCCTTGTGTGCACCGCGCTCCCGCCACCTTGCCCGGCCAGCCGCCTCGACTGCTGCTAATCTGCTGACGGTCTCTCGTTCCGGCTTATTTCCGACTTTCCCTCGCGCGTCGGCCGCTCTAAAAAATGCCGGTCGGTCCAATCTATCCGGTCTCCCCCTCCGCCGGATAAATTCTTAACCCCCCAAGATTACCCCATGAATACCCCGCTCGCTCATATTGTCGCGCGCAAAGGCCGCGCCGTCACCGCCCTCCCACCTTCGGCCACGGTAACTGAAGCCGTGTTGCTCATGAACCAACGACGCATCGGGGCCATGCTCGTCACGGGGCTGGAGAACCGCCTGCTCGGCATCTTTACCGAGCGCGACTTGCTCAATCGCGTCATCGTTCCCGATCTCGACCCCAAAACCACCCTTCTGCTCGACGTCATGAGCATGGACTTGGTGACCGCGACCGCCGACACTTCGGTCGAGGATGCCATGACGTTGTTCATGGAAAAACGCGTGCGTCACTTGCCGATCACAGACGGCGAAACGGTGGTCGGCCTCATTTCGATCGGCGATGTCAACCGTCAGCTCCTTGAGGAGCACGCCGCCGAGGCCAGCCACCTCCGTCATTACATCCACGGCGAACCGGTGGGCGCCGCGGGTTGAAGGGAGGCCCCAAAATCTCCCGCCCGGGACAGGATAATGTGCCAAACCACGCGGCGCTTTGCCCAAGCACCGCGCAGATAAAACCCTTGCGACACCTTCCGCCCGGTCCGTAGGGTCGCGACGTGGCGCACTTTTTGCGGCGTCGCCCTACCTTTCCCACCATGATCGTCACCACCGCACAGCTGTTCAAACACGCCTACGGCAAATACGCCGTCGGCGCTTACAACATCAACAACGCCGAACAGGCCATGGGCCTCTTCCGCGGCGCCATCGAGTCGCAGGCACCCTTCATTATTCAGATTTCCAAGGGCGCCCGTTCTTACACCGACAAGCGCATGCTCGAGGCGATCATCCGCTCCGCCGGTGAGATCTTCCCCGAGGCCATCTTCGCGGTGCACCTCGACCACGGCGACGAGCAGACCTGCTACGACTGCATCGACTCCGGCTTCTTCAGTTCGGTGATGATCGACGCCTCCCACGATCCGTTCGAGAAGAACGTCGAGATCACCAAGCGCGTGGTAGAACGCGCCCACGCCAAGGGTATCTCCGTCGAGGCCGAGCTCGGTATGCTCGGCGGCGTTGAGGAAGACATCAAGGTCGAGGACGGCCACGCCACCCTCACCGATCCCGCCGAAGCCGAGGAGTTCATCAAGCTCACGGGCTGCGACTCGCTCGCCTGCGCCATCGGCACCTCCCACGGCGCCTTCAAGTTCAAGGGCAAGCAATCCCTGCACTTCGACGTCCTCGAAAAGATCAAGGCCCGCGTCCCCGGCTTCCCCCTCGTCATGCACGGTTCCTCCTCCGTTCCTCAGGACGAAGTCGCCCGCATCAACGCCGCCGGCGGCAAGATCGCCGACTCCTCCGGCGTGGATGTGAACGAATACCTGCCGGCCGCCAAACTCGGCGTCACCAAGATCAACATCGATACCGACGGCCGCCTGGTTTGGACCCGCGTCCACCGCGAGTTCTTCCGCGACAAGCCCTCCGAGTTCGATTTCCGTCCCCCGGGCAAGATCTTCATCGCGGAATACGCGAAGTTCATCGCCTCGCGCAACCAACTGCTTGGTTCCGCCGGCCAGCTCGCCGACCTGCGCAACAGCCTCGGCAAGTAAATCCGCCCCCTGGCACTGTCTTCACGCCCGCCCCCTCATCAGGGCGGGCGTTTTTGTGCCCAGGATCGCGACCTCGCGCCGATTTCCCCGCAAAAAAGCCGGCCGAGCGCGAGGGCACCGGCCGGCCGTAGATGAAACCCCAAAGGTGGTCGCTCAGCGCTTCAAACCGGCGCAAAACTCCGCCAGACGTGACACGCCCTTGGCGATGATCTCGTCGCTGGTGGCATAGCTCAGGCGCAGGTAACCTTCGGCGCCAAAGGCCGAACCATGCACGGCCGCGACTTTCTTCTCCTCGAGTAGTCGGGTGCAGAACTGCTCCGAGGTCAGACCGAAGGAGGAAATGTTCGGGAACAGGTAGAACGCACCCTCGGCCAGCAGGCACTTGATGCCCGGAATCTTGTTCAGCTCGGCGTGCAGGAACTTACG
>CAYNUW010000019.1:16001-23882 GCA_964400455.1 uncultured Akkermansia sp.
TCAAAGGCCACCAACATCTGCGCCAGCGCCGCTTGGGTTTTATCGCGCTCTTTCAACGCCGCCAGCGCACCCCACTGGGCAAAGGTGGTCGCGTTGCTGGTCATCTGGCTCTGCAATTCGGAAATGGCCTTGGCGATGGGCGCGGGGGCCACCGTGGTGCCGAGGCGCCAGCCGGTCATCGCATAGGTCTTGGCAAAGCCGGATACGATGATGGTGCGCGCCTCGACCTCCTTCGAAAAAGTGGCCGGCGAGACGTGTTTGGCCCCGTCGTAGGTCAGGTGCTCGTAGATCTCGTCGGAGAGGATGTAGAGGTTGTGCTTCATCGCCACCGCCACGATGGCCTCCATCTCGGCCCGGCTGTAGACTGCCCCGGTCGGGTTGGAGGGCGAGTTCAAGACGAGCAGCCGGGTGCGGGGCGTGATCGCCGCCTCCAGCTGCGCAGGCGTGAGACGGAAGCCGGTCGTGTCGTCGGCCAGCACAAACACCGGCTTGGCGCCCGCCAGCTTGGCCATTTCCGGATAACTTACCCAGTAGGGCGCGGGGATGATGACCTCATCGCCCGGCGAACAGGTGGCAAGAATGGCCAGGTAGCAGGAAAACTTCCCGCCTGGGGATACAATCACCTGCGAAGGCGCCACCTTCAGGCCGTAGTCGGCCATGTATTTGTCGGCCAGGGCCACTCGCAGCGGCTCGATGCCGGGTGTCGGCGCATACTTGGTCTTGCCGGAGGCGAGAGCGGCCACGCAGGCCGCCTTGATGTGTTCGGGCGTGTCAAAATCGGGTTCGCCGGCGGCGAAACCACAAACGTCCTCGCCGGCGGCGGCGAGGGCTTTGGCCTTCGCATCGACAGCCAGTGTAGGCGACGGAGAGATGTTACGAGCCCAGGTGGAGAGAGGTGCGGGAGTGTCGGACATGACGCGTTGAAAAAGGGAGTTTGGAACACGAGGAGACGCAAGCCCGACGGCATCGGCCGACGGATATCACAAGCTGCGCCCAAGCGACCCGGCCAGATTGCCGGCCGAGGCGGATCACTTCTTGGATTTTTTGTCCGGCAAGGATTCGATGGCCGAACGCAGCAACTCTCCGAGGCTGGCCCCGGTTTTGCGCGAAGCCTTGGTCAGCGCGGCCTTGTCCGCTGCGGCGATGCGCACGGAAATCTGCCGGCGCTCTTCCGCCGCTCCCTCGAAACCCGCCAGATCGAACTGCGCCAGCGCGTGGCGAACGACCTCGGACGTCGAGGCCAAGCCGAGCTTTTTACGCTGCGTCTCGATTTTGGCGAGTAGCGAGACCGGCAGGTCGAAGGTTAGGGGAGCGGGGGCGGGAACGGGTTTTTTGGCCATGACGCGAATGGGGCTTTGATAGTTGAAAGCCGAAACCGTATCCGGGTCCTCAGGACACGGGCAACGCAATTTTGCGGGCCTTTGACTGCCCGCCACGCTCTGCCGCCGACGTCAGTTCAGGGCTGGGTCGTCCGGTTCCCCGGCGTGCAGCCGCCAGCCCGGATCGACCGCGCCCAGCAGCACCCGCCAAAGCGTCACATCCGGTGCCAGCTCGGGCAGCTCGGCATCCATCTCGGTCACCACCCACGCATCCCGCTCCAACTCCCCCTCCAACTGCCCCCCGCTCCACCCTGCGTGGCCCAGGTAGGCGCGTAGATGCACTCCCGGCTCGCCCACCAAGTCCACCGCCCGCTCGGCATCCAGGCCGAAGAGAAGCTGCATGCCTTCGCCCTCCGCCTCCGGACGCGGCCTCCAGGCGCAGATAATCAACTGGCGTGGCGCCACCGGACCGCCGGTGAAAACCGGCACCCCGGCCAGCGGCCCCAACACAAAATCCGCTCCGAAATCCGCCAGTCTCTTGCCTGTCGGCCGATTCAACACCACCCCCATCGCCCCTTCGCCGTCGTGCGATGAAAGCAACACCACCGTGCGGCGGAAATTATCGTCGCGCAGCCCCGGATGCGCCAGCAGCAGATGACCGGCCAGCGATTCGGGGCGTGAGGGGCGGCGGGTGGACGCGGCACACATGGTCGGGAAAAAAAACGTGACGACGCTCGCCCCGCTCAGGCGAGCTTCAGCACCGTGACGCCCGCCTCCGCCAGCAAGGGCCCCACCAACACGTCGTTGTGATAATCGGCCCGATAACGGATCTCCGCGATACCCGCCGCCGCCAGAATCTTCGCGCAGTTGATGCACGGATAGTGCGTCACATACGCCACGCAGCCTTCCACCGAACTCCCCCGGCGGGCCGCGTCCGCGATGGCGTTCTGCTCGGCGTGCACCGTCGCCTGCTCATGGCCGTCACGCAGCCGCGACGCGTGCGGTGTTCCGGGCAGAAATCCGTTGTATCCAGCCGCCACGATGCGGTTCTTTCGATCTCCGCCGCTCACGATCACACAACCGACATGCAGCCGTTCGCACGGACTGCGTGTCGACAACAGGACGGCCGTTGCCATGAAATAATCGTCCCAAGACGGACGACCGCCGAACGACGCGGCGGCGGCGGCGATCAGATCAACAGGGGAGGTGGCGGAGTCGGACATGGCGGCAGGCAAATATCCGGGGACGGCGGGTGCCACACGAAAAATCTCCCCGTCGAAGAAAGAAGGCCCGCCTAGCCGCGCACCTGCCCCTCGCCATCGACCAGATACTTGTAGGAACACAGCTCCTTTAATCCCATCGGGCCGCGCGCATGCAGCCGGTCCGTGCTGATCCCGATCTCCGCCCCGAAACCGAACTCGAAGCCGTCGTTGAAACGAGTGGATGCGTTCCACGGCACCACCGCGCTGTCCACCGCCGCCTGGAAACGACGCGCCGCCGCCTCGTCCGCCGTCACGATGGCGTCGGTGTGGCCCGAGCCGTCCCGATTGATGATCGCCACCGCCGCCTCCAGATCGGGCACCACCCGGACCGCGATGATGAGATCAAGAAACTCCGCCCGGAAATCGGCCTCCGTCGCGGCCTGGCGCGTCACCTCCGGCGCCGCGCTGGCCAAGATTCCGCCCGCCGCCGCATCCACCCGCAGCTGCACGCCCCTGGCCGCCAGCGCCGCCGCCAGCCGGGGCAGCACCGCCGGCGCCGCCTCGGCGTGCACCAGCAGTTGCTCGGCGGCGTTGCACACCCCCGGACGCTGCGTCTTGGCGTTGATCAGTATCCGCTCAGCCATGACCGGATCGGCGGCCTTGTCCACGTAGACGAAGCACACGCCGGTGTAGTGCTTGATCACCGGTATGGTGGAGTTCTCCGCCACGAAGCGGATCAGCGACTCGCCGCCGCGCGGGATGATGCAGTGGATCAGCTCGTGCAGCTTCAACATCGTGTTCAACGCCGCCCGATCCGTCGTCGGGATCAACTGGACCGCCTCCGCCGGCAGACCCGCCTCGGCCAGCGCCCGCTGGATCAAGCCCGCGAACGCCGTGTTGGTGTGAAAAATCTCCTTCCCGCCGCGCAGGATCGACGCGTTGCCCGACTTCAGGCACAGGATCGCGCAGTCGATGGTCACGTTAGGCCTGGCCTCGTAGATGATGCCGATCACCCCGATCGGCACCCGCACCTGGCGGATGCGCAGGCCGTTCGGCCGCGTCCAGCTCTCCAGCGTTTGCCCGACCGGATCCGGCAACTCCGCGACCTGCGCGACCGACTCGGCCAGCAGGGCCAGCTTGGCCGGCGACAACGACAGACGCTCCACCTGGTGTTTCGCCAGCCCGTTGGCCTCGGCGGCCGCTAGATCCCGGGCGTTGGCCGCCAACAACTCCGCCTCGGCGGCGGGCAGCAGGCGGGCGAGCGCGCGTAATGCCGCGTCCTTTTGCGCGGTCGGCGCGGTGGCGAGCACCAGCGAGGCCGCACGGGCGCGACGGGCTATGCCGGTGACGAGCGTGGCGAGTTCTTCGGACATGGGTCGGTCATAAACGCCGCTTCCGGCCCGCTTGGCAAGCGAGCGCACGCGTCGGACTCGTCGCCTCCGCTCAGCCGCCCAACTGCATGATCCCGGCTCTCAGCTCTTCCGCCGCAGGGTCGCCACGCACTCCAGGTGCCGCGTCTGGGGGAACAGGTCGAAGGGCTGCACCGCCGTCAGCTCGTAGCCTGTTGCGAAAAACGCCCGCAAATCGCGCATCTGCGTCGCCGGATCGCACGACACGTAAACCACCGCCCGGGGGCCAAACGCGAACAACTGCCCCAGAAATGCCTCATCGCACCCCTTGCGCGGGGGATCGATCAACACCACCGTCTCCGCACCGGGGAAATCCAGCCCGGCGAAAATCGCCGACGCGTCCCCGGCCAGAAACGTCGCGTTCGTGATCCCGTTGGCCGCCGCGTTTTCCCGGGCGAAAGCCACGCTGCTCTCGCTGATCTCCACCCCCGCCACCCGCTCGAACACCCCCGCCGCCCGCAAAGCGAACAGCCCGCTGCCGCAATACGCGTCCACCAGATAGCGCGCACCGCTCGCCGCCGCCTGCTCCCGGGCATAGGCCGTGAAGGCCGGCAAAATGAAGGGATTGTTCTGGAAAAAATCCCGCGCCAGAAACCGTAGCCTCAGCTCCTCCACCGTCTCCGTCACCACCTCGTCGTAATCGCTCGTCACCCGGCCCGAGGCATCGCGCAGCAACAGCGTCCCCGCCCGCTTGAGCTCACCCGCCGCCGCCCGCGCCCGCACCGCCGCCCGCGCCGCCGGCAAACGCTCGTTGATCGCCGCCGTCGCGATCGGACAAGCCGGCACGTCCAGCAGATCGAAACGCGTGCCCTGGCGCAAAAAGCCGACCGGCAGCATCTTCGCCTCCTCCGGCCTGCGCGGCGGTTCGTAGTGCGGGGTCAGCTTGGAACGATACCCATAGGTCGCCGGCGAACCGATCACCGGCGCCACCGCAAACTCCACACCCGCCATGTGCCGCAACAACTCCTCCACCTGCCGCCGCTTCCACTCCAGCTGCGCCGGATAAGCGAGGTTTTGATACTGGCATCCCCCGCAGCGACCGAACAACTCGCACCGCGGCGCCACCCGGTCCGGTGACGGCGCCAGGACTGCGACCAGATCCGCCTCCGAGTAGTTCTTGTGATTGCGAAACACCCGCGCCTTCACCCGCTCGCCCGGCAGAGCGAAGGGCACCATCACCACCCACCGCGCCGCCGCATCCGCCGGATGCGGCACCCGCGCCAACCCCACGCCCAGGTTGGTCAGCGTGCTGATCTCCAGCTCTAACTCGGCATGGTAGGGAAAAGGGTCGGCGTTGAATGTCTTGGGTTTGCCCACGGTGGTAAAAGCACACACCACAGCCCGGAGCGCCCTCCGTCGGCAAAGGAAATCGCCCACCCAGCCCCACCAAATTTCGCGCCACCCTCGCCAAGCCCCGCGCAGCCCGCCTGCGCGTATTTTGGCATCATGCGCCGTCGGTCTAATTGGCCGGCGCCCCTATGCCCACCGCTCCCGCCACCCCTCCTGCCGCCGACTCCGCCAAGCTCACCGCGCGCGCCAACCCCGCCTATGTCACCTGCGACGCCAACGAGGCCGTCGCCTCCGTCGCCCACCGCCTGAGCGAGTTCATCGCGATCTACCCGATCACGCCGTCCTCGCCCATGGCCGAATCCTGCGACGAGTGGTCCGCCGCCGGGCGGAAGAACATCTGGGGCGAGGTGCCGCGCGTGGTTCAGCTGCAGTCGGAGGGCGGCGTGGCGGGCGCGGTCCACGGCGGCCTGCTCGGCGGCAGCCTCACCACCACCTTCACCGCCTCGCAGGGCCTCCTGCTCATGGTGCCGAATCTCTACAAGATCGCCGGCGAGCTCCTGCCTTTCGCCCTCCACGTCACCGCCCGCGCCCTCGCCGCGCAGGGATTGTCCATCTTCGGCGACCACCAGGACGTCATGGCCTGCCGCCCCACCGGCTGCGCCCTGCTCTGCTCCAACCACCCCCAGGAGGCCCAGGACCTCGCCCTCGTCGCCCACGCCGCCACCCTCGAGGGCCGCGTGCCCGTCATCCACTTCTTCGACGGCTTCCGCACTTCCCACGAGATCTCCAAGATCATCCCCCTGTCCGACGACCACCTCCGCGCCATGATCGACGCCGAGGCCCTCGCCGCCTTCCGCGCCCGCGCCCTCACCCCCGACCGTCCCCGCATCCAGGGCACCGCCCAGAACCCCGACGTCTACTTCCAGGGCCGCGAAACCGTTAACCCCGTGATCGAGGCCTTCCCCGGCGTGGTCGAGCGCTGCCTCAAACGCTTCGCCGAACTCACCGGCCGCAAGTATTCCCTCGTCGAATACCACGGCGCGCCCGACGCCGAGCGCGTCGTCGTCTGCATGGGCTCCGGCGTCGAGGCCCTGCACTCCGCCGCCGATCACCTCAACGCCTCCGGCGGCCGGGTCGGCGTGCTTGCCATCCGCCTCTTCCAGCCTTTCCCCGTCGAGGCCTTCGTCGCCGCCCTGCCCAAGACCGTGCGCACCCTCGCCGTGCTCGATCGCACCAAGGAGCCCGGCGCCGTCGGCGAGCCCCTCTACCTCAGCGTGGTCGCCGCCCTCGCCCGCGCCGAAAACCCCGCTTCCGTCCCCATCTCGCGAGTTATCGGCGGCCGCTACGGTCTCGGCTCCAAGGAGTTCACCCCCGCCATGGCCGAGGCCGTCTTCGGCCACCTCGCCACCGCCCGCCCCCGCCACGGCTTCACCATCGGCATCCACGACGACGTCAGCCACACCTCCGTGCGCTGGAACGACGACCTCGAGCTCGAGGCCCCCGGCGTGCGCCGCTGCGTCTTCGTCGGCCTCGGCGCCGACGGCACCGTCGGAGCCAACAAAAACTCCATCAAAATCATCGGCGAACAGACCGACTTCTTCGCCCAGGGCTTCTTCGTCTACGACTCGAAGAAATCCGGCTCCGTCACCGTCTCCCACCTCCGCTTTGGTCCCCAGCCCATCCACGCCCCCTGGCTGGTGCGCTCCGCCCAGTTCGTCGCCTGCAGCCAGTGGAGCTTCGTCGGCCGCCACGACGTGCTCAAATACGCCGCCCCCGGCGCCACCGTCCTCCTCGACTCCCCCCACGACGGCCCCGCCACCTGGGACCGCCTGCCCCGATCTTGGAAGCAGACCATCCACGCCAAAAAACTCCGCCTCCACGTCATCGACGCCAACGGCGTCGCCCAGTCCGCCGGCATGGGTCGCCGCACCAACACCATCCTCCAGACCTGCTTCTTCGCCCTCGCCGGCGTGCTGCCCCAGGATGAGGCCATCGCCCACATCAAAAAAGCCATCACCAAGACCTACGCCCGCAAGGGCGACAAGGTCGTCCAGATGAACCACGCCGCCGTCGACGCCGCCCTCGCCGCCCTGATCGAGGTTCCCGTGCCCGCCGCCCTCGACGAGGCCGACGCCGCCCCCTCTCCGGAACGCTTCGCCGCCTTCACCGAGCGCTTCCATCGCGACGTTACCGCCCGTCTCCTCGCCGACGAGGGCGACCTGCTCCCCGTCTCCGCCCTGCCCGCCGACGGCGGCTGGCCCACTGCCACCACCCGCCTCGAAAAACGCTCCATCGCCCTCGACCTGCCCCAGTGGGACGCCTCCCTCTGCATCCAGTGCAACAAGTGCGTCTTCGTCTGCCCCCACGCCGCCATCCGCGCCACCCACGTCGCTCCGGCCGACCTTGCCGGCGCGCCCGAGGGCCTCGTCACCGCCCCCTTCCGCTCCAACGAACACCCCGGCCGCCGCTACCTCCTCCAGGTCGCCCCCGACGACTGCACCGGCTGCTCCCTCTGCGTCCAGGTCTGCCCCGCCAAGGATAAGACCAACCCCCGCCACAAGGCCCTCGACCTCGTGCCCGCCGGCCCCCGCTTCGCCGTCGAACGCCCCCGCTGGGACTTCTTCGAAAAACTCCCTTCGCCCGACCGCTCCACCCTCGACC
>CAYNUW010000020.1:0-23691 GCA_964400455.1 uncultured Akkermansia sp.
GAAGGCGGCAGCGGAATCAGCCGATGAGGCCAAGTCGAGGTTTCTGGCGGCGATGAGCCACGAAATCCGCACGCCGATGAACGGGGTGCTGGGGTTCGCCCGGTTGATGGAGGGCACTTCGTTGGATGTTCGCCAAAAAGAGTATATGGAAGCGATTTTGCGCAGCGGAGAGACCTTGCTCGGCTTGATCGACGATATTCTGGATTTTTCCAAGGTGGAGGCCGGTGCGGTGGTGTTCGAGCAGCGTCCCTTCGCCCTGCGGATCAGGCTCGAGGGTGCGGTGCGAATGCTGGAGCCCTTGGCGTCGGAAAAGGGGCTGTGCTTGACCTGCGGTTTTGCCGAGAATCTCCCGGAGTGGGTATGCGGGGATGGCCGGCGAGTGGGGCAGGTGTTGGTGAATCTGATTGGTAACGCGATCAAGTTCACCGAGCGCGGCGAGGTTGACGTGCGGGCGGCTGCGGCTCGGCGGGGGACGGGCTGGGAATTGCAGGTTTCCGTGCGCGACACGGGGATCGGTATCGCGCCGGAGCAAATGGCGCGGCTGTTCCAGCCCTTTAGCCAGGCGGACGATTCGATCACCCGGCGTTATGGCGGCACGGGTTTGGGTCTGGTGATTTCGCGGCGTTTGTGCGAACGCATGGGCGGGTCCCTGACCGCGACCAGCGAGCCGGGCCGGGGTTCTTTGTTTGTCGCGACGTTTGTGCTCAACGCTGCAGTCGCACCCGAGGCCGGGGCGGCGGATCCGGAGTCGTCGGCGTTGACTTCAAAAGTCGGCGAGCGACGTTTGCGTGTTTTGGTGGCGGAGGATAACGAGGTGAATCGGCGCTTGATTGAGGCCGTGCTGGAAAGAATGGGGCATGGCTGTGTGTTCGCGCATGACGGTCGCGAGGCGGTGGAGTTGAGCGGGGCGGAGACGTTCGACTTGATTTTGATGGACGTCCAGATGCCGCTGATGGACGGCTTGGAGGCGACCCGGTTGATACGTCAGCGAGAAGCGCGAGGTGGGGCGGGTCGGTTAAAGATCGTGGCGGTGACAGCGGATGTGATGGCGGGAAACCGGGCGGCCTGCATCGAGGCGGGCATGGATGAGTTTATGGTGAAACCGATACAGATCGAACGGGTGCGGGCATTGATCTCCCGGATTCTGGCGGGGTAGGAATTTATACGGACATTAAAAGGCCGCCTCGTGTCGGAGGCGGCCGGGGGAGAATGGCGATCTGGGCTGGGTCAAGCCTCGTAGCCGGGAAGGAGCTTATCAACCGCGACTTTATCGAGGCGGGCAAAGGCGGGCAGGCCGTTATCGAACGTCACGGCGGTTTCCCCCTGGATCAGGGGGGTGGCGTAGCGGATGAACTGGTGGTTCATGGAAACGCCGTCCTCGTTAATCCATTCGCGAGGGAGTTTTTTGACTCCGTTGGCGATGTCGGAGAGGGCGGCGAGGCCGGTCTCGACCGAGTAGTGGTCGGCTTCGCCGCGGATGAGGGTGACCATTTTGTCGGATTCGCCGCGGATGGCGTATTTGACCGCCCATTGCCCGGCGAGGAACGCCTCGTCAGCGTCGGTCTTGGAACCGGCGTGAGTGGCGCAGCGCTGGGCCATGCCGAGTTTCACGGTCCGGCACTTGATGCCGGGTAGATTTTGTTCGACGAGAGACTGGAGATAGTCGGCGGCGCCGCCGAGTTGGGCGTGGCCGAAGGCGTCGGTCTTGTCGTCGGCGGAGATGTAGTTGCCGTCGGCATCGACCAGGCCCTCTCCGACAACGATGAGGCAGAATTTTTCACGTTTGAGCACGCGCTGGATGTCGGCGACGAACTTCTCGGTGCTGAAGGCGACCTCGGGGAGATAGATGAGGTGGGGGGCGTCGTGTGGGTGGTCGCGGCGTTTGGCGAGGGCGGCGCCGGCGGCGATCCAGCCGGCGTTACGTCCCATGACTTCGACGATTTGCACGAGGTCGTGTTGGCCCATCGCGGCATTATCGCAGGCGATCTCGCGGATGGTGGTGGAGATGTATTTGATGACGGAGCCGTAGCCAGGGGTGTGGTCGGTGATGGGCAGATCGTTGTCGATGGTCTTGGGAATGCCGATCACGCGCAAGGCATAGCCCTGGGCCTGGGCGAGTTTGGAGATCTTGTCGGCGGTGTCTTGGGAATCGTTGCCGCCGGCGTAGAAGAAGTAGCGGATGTTGTGGGCTTTGAAGACTTCGAGCACGCGGTCAAAATCGGCCTGCTTTTTAAGTTTGTAGCGGCAGGTGCCGAGAGCGGCCCCGGGGGTGAACTTCAGGCCGCGGATAGTCTGCTGGGATTCGGCGGCGAGGTCGATCAAGTCTTCGTTGAGGATGCCGAGCACACCGTTGAGGCAGCCGTAGATCTCCTCGATGTCGGGGTGGTTGAGCGCCTCGTTGATGACTCCGGCGAGAGAGGCATTAATGACGGCGGTGGGGCCGCCGGATTGGCCGACCAGGACATTACCTACAAGATCTTCGGACATGGCTGTTATTTGGTTAAAAGGGGACGAGTAGAACGCGGACAAGAAAGGCGGACCTTGTCGAGTGGCGCGCGTGAGTGGCAACCCAAAATTCCCCTCGGCGGCAGTTGATTAACCGTCGAACGGGTCGATTAGCGAAGGCAAGCCCCCTTCAACCCCCATGTTACATTCGAATTATTGGCTCCTATGGGCCGTGATTTTGGCCACGTCCGCGTCGGCTGGTTGGTTCGGTTGGCGGTTGGGGCGCAGGCGGGCGGCGTTCGAGGCAGGGCGGGTAAAAACCGGCTCGGAGCGGGCCGGTGAAGAGATGACGGCGGCGCTTTTGGCGGCCACGCAGGGGCTGGCGAGTGCGCACGGTCGTCAGATGCAGGCGCAGGAGGCGACGGCGGGCTCTTTGACGGTTTTGGAGGAGCGCCGGCGGGAGCGGCGAGCCGCCTTGGCTGAGGTGATTGGTTTAGCGGAGGAAACGGAGTCGGCCGCGCGAGCGGCGCTGGCCGAGATAAGTGTGATGGCGGAGTTGTTGGCCAAGATGGAGGCGGCTGGACATGAGACGGCGAGGATTTCGGCTGCGATCGACGGGATCGCTTTTCAGACGAATCTGCTGGCTTTAAACGCGGCGGTGGAGGCGGCGCGGGCGGGGGAGCGCGGGGCGGGTTTCGCCGTGGTGGCGGACGAGGTGCGGGCCCTGGCTTTGCGGTCGGCCGAGGCTTCCAGTGACACTCGTAGTAGAATCGAGTTGTCAATCCAGGGCACGGCGGAGGGAGCTAAGCTGGGGCAGGAAGTGGCGCGCCGGATTGGGGGGGTGGCCGAGGCGGCCGGGCGCACCCGGGAGCGCTTGGGCGGGCTGATTCAGGTGGCGGCAGAGGAGGAGGGGGTGGCGGGCGGCGCGCAGGCGGCTCTAAAGGAATCCCTTCAGGCGGCCGCTGACACGGAGTCGGCGACCGATATGGTGAACGAAGCGGCGGCGCGGTTGCGTTCAAATGAGCTGGGGGCCGGCACCGCGGGTGGCTTGCGATTTGATCCTGTCACCATGGGCACGGGAGTCGAGACCGTGGATGATCAACACCGACAACTGATCAACCGGATCAATGAACTGGAGCGTGCGGTGGCGGCGGGTGCGGAGCCTGAGGCGATCGCGGGGGCGCTGGATTTTCTGGCGGGTTACGTGGTCGAGCATTTTGGGCATGAAGAGGCGGTGATGGAGAAACACCGTTGTCCGGCGACGGCCAAAAATCTCGCCGCGCATCGCCACTTGTTGAAGACTTATACCGAGTGGCGCGCAGATTACGAGGCGAGCGGAAGGCCGCCGGCCAAGGTGAAGGAGTTGCATGCTTTTTTGACCAAATGGCTGGTGGGGCACATCTGCGGAGTGGATGGCTGCCTCAAGACCTGTCGGCGGGCGGTGCAGGCGCGAGCGGCGGCGGCTTGATCAGTCCTCGGCCGGCCACGAGAAGATCACCTCGCAGCCCCGTCCTGGCGCGGAGTTGATGAGAGCCCGGCCGTCCAGTTCTTTTGCCCGA
This sequence comes from uncultured Akkermansia sp., assembly GCA_964400455.1. Lineage (GTDB taxonomy): Bacteria > Verrucomicrobiota > Verrucomicrobiia > Opitutales > Opitutaceae > IMCC26134_A. The sequence continues at coordinate 4,005 of CAYNUW010000020.1, forward strand.
GCGTGGAGGTTGCCGAGCCCCCGGCCGCTGGATTGATGTCTAGATGGCGGATTAGATGGTTGGGGATCAAAGCCTCTGCCGTCGTCGCGCACGCGCAGCACCCAGTTCGGCCCTTCCCGGTGCAAGATAACGAAGATCTTGCGAGCGAGACCGTGGCGAAGCGCGTTGGAAACCGCCTCGCGCACCACGAAGAGCAAGTCGGCTTTGACGGCCCTGGGCAGATCGGTGCGCGTGTCCGGGTCGACGTCGAGTTCGAGGCGCGCCTCGGTCTGGATGGCTAGGGTCTGGAAGAGGGCTTGGAAGCCGGCGGCGAGGTCGATATCGCCGCTGGCCTCGGGCTCGGAACGGGCGATGTAGCCGCGCAGGGTGGCCATGCATTCATTCAAGGTGAGGCGAATCTCCTCCAGGCGGGCGGCGGTTCGCGTTGGATCGGTATCGATCAACCGGCGGGCATGGGCGAGGCCGAGGCCGGCGGCGTAGAGGTTCTGGATGACGCCGTCATGGAGATCGCGACCGAGGCGGATGCGTTCGTCGATTTCATGTCGCAGGGCGTCGCTTTGTGCGAAGGAGCGTTTCACTTGGTCGGCGATACGGGCAAACTCGCGCAAATCGGGGTCCACCCCAGCCAGAGGAGCGGGGGAGTTGGTCTCCAAGCTGGTCGTGATATGCTCGATGGGCAAAAGGACGTGACGGCGGGCGCTCCACGTTACGCCGCCGAGCATAAAGAACGCCGAAAGAATGAGGACGAGTATCTCCAGTTCGTTATACAATTCGCCGAGTCGGAGGGGCTCGCCATCGAACTCCGCGTGGATCTCGGCGACGTCCGGCCCTGGTGGATAGGCGAACAGCCGGCTGGTCACGACTATCGTGCCGTCCTCTGGGCGCGGGTCGGGCACCAGAGGCGGCGGAGTGTGCAAATGTGCGGCGGCTTTTAGGCGGCGTCCCAGATCGGATAAAAAGTTTTCGTCGCAGAGGCGAACGCCCACCAGCCACGCGACCGGCGGCGTGGTGCGCTCGAGGTCGCCGGAGGGTTGGACCGGACGGGCGCGCAGGTCGAATACCCTATCATCCAGACGGAAGAAGCCGCCCGTTTCACTACGCCAGTTTTTTTCCGCGACGAGTGCGGTGAGGATTTTCGGGGGGGGCGCGGCGGGGAGATCGGGCCTGTCGGACAAGCTGGTGTGTAGCAAGCGCCCTTCCGGAGACACGAGCCAGACGACATCCAGACGAAAACGTTCCATGACCTCGTCGATGTTGATGCGAGCCCATTCCGGATCGAGGTTGCCGGCGAAGGCGACCATCTCGTCCCAACCGGCGTAATCCAAGGCGAAGAGGCTGAGCCGCTCGCTTTCTTCGCGCACTGCATCGTTAAGTTGTTCGGTTCTTTCGCGGATGAAGTTTTCGGTTAGCGCGATGGTCTCCCGGGTTTGCGCCAGGTGCAAACCGAGGATTCCGATCAAGGTTATAACCAAGGAGAAAAGCAGTGTTCGAATCAGGTGACTGCGAACGCTGGTCGGTGTATGCATAGGGTGGGGCAGAGGGAGTGTGGAGGACGGCTCCGCCTCAGGAGGGGTCGAGCAGTGGGCGGGAGCGGCGGCAGAGTTGAAGCGCGATTCCCCAGGGGTCGCGGAGCATCAGCAGCAGGGAGCCGTCGTTTGGTCTAACTTCGGTTACGCGGGTGGCGCCGGCGGCGACGAGGCGTTGCGCATCCGCCTCGGGGTCGGTGCTGGAGAAAGCGAGGTGGAAGAGCAGGGGGTCCATGGCGCGGTAGTCCGGCACTTGGTCGGGTGGGTTGCGGTAGATCTCCAGTATCGTGCCTTGGTCGTCGGCGAGAAAATGAGTTTCGGCGGCCTGGGGAAGGTGGCGAACAATACGCAACCCCAGGTGGCGCACATACCAGGCGGCGAACGCGACCGGATCCGCGACGTTAAAGGCGAGGTGTTCAATCTTCACCGAAACAGAATGGGGTTTTTTACGCAGAAATGCACCACAAAGCACGTCCCAGGGTGTTTTGGCCGCTGGGCGATGTTGGTTTAAGGTCAATAAACGAGAGAAGAAACTGGAAACCCATGGCCTGGGAAGGTGTCCTTGGTGCCGATGATCTCATACCCAAAGCTCCGTTCCGGCGCGTTCTGGCCGGCCCTCGCCGCTTTTTTTACCATGACCCTATCCAGTGTTGTCGCCGCACCCGCCGGATTTTTGTTCGCCACGTTCAAGGGCGAGCAAAGCCCGCTTTCCGAGCAGATCTATTTCGCGCTGAGCCAAAATGGTCGCGAGTGGACGGCGTTGAACGGCGAGGCGCCGGTCTTGGTGAGCGAGCAGGGCGAGAAAGGGCTGCGCGATCCGTTTCTGCTGCGGCGGCACGACGGCAAGGGCTTTGTGATCATAGCGACCGACCTGTCGATCAATCGCAATGGTGACTGGAGAAGGGCGGTGCGCGCGGGTAGCCGGAACATAGTGATTTGGGAATCCGCGGACTTGGTCGAGTGGAGCGGACCGCGCTTGGTTGCGGTGGCGCCGGAGGATGCGGGTTGCGCTTGGGCGCCCGAAGTAATCTATGACGAGGAAGCCGGGGATTACGTGGTCTTCTGGGCTTCGACCACGCGCCGTGACGACTTCGCCAAGCACCGGATCTGGGCGGCGCGGACGACTGATTTCCGCAACTTCAGCGAGCCTTTCGTTTTCATTGAGAAGCCTACCACGATCATCGATACGACCATCGTTCATGATGGTCGCGCCTACTATCGGTTCACCAAAGACGAGAAGTTAAAGGCCATCACGCTCGAAACCGCCGAGCGGCTGGCGGGTCCCTGGCGGTATGTGCCGGATTTTTCCCTGGCTCGTCTTACCGGGTATGAGGGGCCGCAATGTTACCTGATCGAGCCGGCGGGCGAGGGTCGGCCGCCGGTGTGGGGGTTGATCTTGGACCACTACGCCCGGGGCATGGGGTATCAGCCCTTCACCACCAACGACCTTGGCTCGGGCAAATTTGAGAAAGCCGAGGGGTTCAAGTTCCCCTTCCGTTTTCGCCATGGCTCGGTGCTGCCTTTGACGACGGAGGAGTTTGAGCGGGTGCGCGCGGCTGATCAGCGGCGTTGAGGCCGCAGCGGCTAAGCCGCTCAGAGCTTGAGCGCGTGCAGCACTTGAAACTTCCGGCCCATCTGGGCGGGGTGCAGCAGGTGTTGCAGCGCGCGCCGGCGAGGATCGGTCGGGGCGGCTCCACCGCGGGTGAGTTCGCCGGCGAGCCATTCGCCGGCATGGTGGACAAAAAAGCTTTCCTGCGCTTCCAGCACGGGGCGGGAGCAGCCGGCGACGGTGAGGGCGGATTCCAGCCAGTCCCAGCAGACGTGAACGGTTAGATCCTGATCTCCCGGCTGGTCCAGCAGGTCGGCGCAAAGGGTTTGGCGATGATAAGCGCGCGCGGTGCCTTCGGGGTAACCCTCGGCCAAATCGGCGAAACTTCTCCCATAATCGAAGGCGATGAACATCCCCCGCCAAGCTCCGCCGGCCACGCGGGAGGCGAGTTCGGCCGCCGCCAGCGGGGCGTCGAAACGATAGCCAACGGGGGTTTCGGCGGCGGGCGGCAGCCAGGTAGCGTCCTCGTCCGCGACCGGACCGAGATCGATTTCCACGAGGGCGTCGCCGCTGGGCGACAGCGCCACGCCGGTTTCGCGCCAGCCCTCCGCGGCGCGTTGGAAGCGGCGAAAGGGTTGCGCGTCGAAGAGTTCGTTGCTGAAGACGACGCAAGCACCGGACAGGGCGAGAGGCTCACCGAGGCGCACGGTGCGACAGGCGCCGAAGGGAAGTGAGGTCAGGCCGGCGAGCACGCCGCCGCCTGGTTCGGCGCCGATTTCGACAAAGGTATGGGCGGCGGGATCACGCCCGGCGACGCGGAGCAGTTTGGCCGCGGCGGCGGCGACCAGTTCGCCGAAGACGGGGCCCAGGCTGGTTGCGGTGTAGAAATCGGTTGAGTGAGAGCGGCCCACTCGCGTTCGGTTTCGTTGGTAATAGCCGAGCTCCGGATGGTAGAGGGCCAGGCGGACAAAGTCGTCAAAACGCAGGGCACCGGCCGGTCCTCCGCTCTTGTCGGCCTCGAGACGGAAAGCGGCGGCGAAGGCCGGAGCGAGGGGGGGGCGGGCGGAGGTGGCGGCGGGCGGCATGGGCGTGGATCCGCCCAGCGCACCCGGTGCGGCGATGCAGCGCGAAACAATTTTGCCGGCGGCGGGAATCGGGTGCAACGTGCTCTTCATGCCTAGTTTTCCCTCCATCCTGGTGGCGTCGCTGTGTCTGCTCTGCTGGTCGGCGCGCGCGGCGGAAGTGCAGTCGCACGGGCTGGTGTTCGAGACGTGGGTGCGCGAGACGTTCTTCCAAGGGTATCGATCAAACGACTACACCGGAAAGTGGGATGTTCCGGGGGAGGCGAATCATTTGGCGGATCCGGACCTGGCCGGGTTGCCGGTCAATCCAAAGGCGGTGAAATACGGCGCCCCGATCGGCATGGGCGACGCCTTGCGTCAATACGATGTGGACGAGCCTTTTGTTCTTGTCGTGGGGTGCTGGGTGCAGTCCGGGCCGGGGGAAAAGCGATTCGTCAAGATACTCGCTCCCAGGGTGGAGCCGGAGGCGTGGCGAAAACTCTGGGGGCCGGTGACGCGGGAGGATCTGGAGCGGTTGGTGGCGGTGATTACGGATCGCACGCTGACGGTGGAGGAGGCGAGGCGTCGGGCGCAGGCGATGAAGTCCCGGCCGCCGTTCAGCGAGAGTATCTTGGTGTTGAACCCCAAGATCGATACCAAGGGGCAGCGGCGTTTGCAGTGCAGTTTGCGTTATGCGGATTTGCTCAAGCATTTGGTGCCCGGGGCGGATCCCGGGCCGGAGGAGGTCCCGACCCTGTGGGGGCGGCCGTTTCCGCAGGCGGTGCAGTCGTCGCCACGGATCTTTGGGCGGGGCGCGGCTAGGGAAGCCGGCGGCCGGGGAGACGAACGCGTTCCGTCGTCGCCGTGAGACGGTGACCGTTCGTCGTTTTCCCGGTTTTGCGGTGGTGTGGGATTCGCACGCGGGCCGGGTGCGGCGCGGAAGATCCGGCTAAAAGCGTATGCCGCCGGTGATGAGTTTGTCGCGGAGCAGGTGGGTGGCCTGGTCGAGGATCTGCGGAAGTATTCGGTCGAGCAGTTCGGCGTGAAGGCCGTGCGTTTCGAGAAGTTCGGCGTCGAGACAGAACAAGAAGGCGTCTTCCCCCTGGCCGGCACCGATCACGTTGGCGGCGTAGTGGGCGGCGTGGATCAAAGCTGCCAGCGGCCGGTGCGGTTCGGGCAGATCCGGGCCGGGCGGATTGTGTCTCGCCACCGTGATGACAGCGGTGGGGAAACGCCATTCCTCCAGCAGTCGGGCGCTGACGTCGGCATGGTTAAAGCCGAGCACGGCTGTTTCGGCGGCAAGCCAGGGTCCACCCGTTGACTCGCGGTGGCGGCGAATCGCGGGAAAGTGCTCCGCGCAGGTGAAGGCCACCGCCAGCTTGCCGATTTCGTGCACCAAGCCGCAGGTGTAGGCCAGGCTGGGTTCGACCAGGTGGGTGCTCTCGGCGAGAGCCTCGGCAGCCACGGCCTTGAGCAGAGAGGCGCGACAAAAGTCCCCCGCCTCCCAACGGTAGCCGTCCACCTCGATCGCCATCCAGCGGGAGGCGAGGGAGAGGGCGGCCAAACGGTAGATTTCCCGCATTCCCAGTCGCATGACGGCGTGGGAGATGGAGTCCACCGGATCGCCACCCGCGAAAAAGGCCGAGTTGGCCATGCGCAGAGTGGCGCTGGCCAACACCGGATCGAGGCGGATGAGTGCGGTCAGTTCCTCGATGTCGGCCTGTGGCTGGTGAAGCAGGGCGGTCAGGCGCGGGAGGAGACTGGGCGAGCAAGGCAGGGCCAGGGCGCGGCGGCAGACCTCATCGAGTCGGGGGATCATGGCAGGGGCGAAGATTTTTCGGCGGGTTCGCCGGTTTCAACCGCTGCACAGCGAGGCGGGGTCCAGGATCAAGGCGATGGTGCCGTCGCCCAGGATCGCGCCTCCGGCCACTCCGGGCCGGTTTTGCAGAAAGGCTCCGAGGTTTTTGATCACGACCTCCTGTTTGTTCAGGAGTTCATCGACCAGCAGGGCGTAGAGGTTGCGGCCCAGTTCGATGATGACCACTATGCCGGCGGTGGGGTTTTCGACCGCTCCGGCTATGTCGAAACGACGGTGCAGGCGATGCAGGGGGATGATTTTGCCGCGGTGGTCGAGCACCTCGCCCCGGCCCTGCACGGTGGCCAGCATTTCGCGGGTCGGCCGCAGGGCCACCTGCACCGTGATGGTCGGGAGGATAAAGCGTTCCGCGCCGACTCGAACCAGCAGACCGTCGATGATCGCGGTCGTAAGGGGCAGACGGATACGAAAGGTCGTGCCCCGGCCCGGTTCGGTCTCGATTTGGATCTGCCCCCGCAGCCGCTCGATGTTGCGTTTGACCACATCCATGCCGACCCCGCGACCGGAGACGGCGGTGACATGCTCGGCGGTGGAGAAGCCGGGGAGGAAAATCAGTCCGCAGATTTCGTCAGCCGGCGGCGTCACGCCCTCGGGCACCAGGCCTTGCGAACGGGCCTTGGCCAAGACCCGGGCGCGGTCGATCCCTCGTCCGTCGTCGGACAGTTCGATCACAAGGTTGCTGCCTTCGTGGTAGGCCGAGAGACGGAGCCGACCTTGATCGGGTTTTCCCGCTGCGCGGCGCGCCTCGGGAGGCTCCAGGCCATGGTCCAGAGAGTTGCGCACCATGTGGACCAAGGGATCGACGATTTCCTCGACCACGGTCCGGTCGATCTCGGTTTCTTCGCCATGGGTTTCGAGAACGCAGGGTTTGGCGAAGTCGCGCGAGAGGTCGCGCACCAGGCGCTCCATTCGCTGAAAGGTTGGTTTTATCGGCACCATGCGCAGGGACATGGCGGTGAGCTGGAGCTCTTTGGTGATGCGACTGAGTTGGGCGAGGTTGCGGCCCAGCGCAGATCCGCCGGTTTCATGGGTGCGGGCGGACTCCACCAGCTGGCTTTGCACGATCACCAACTCTCCCACCACATCGACCAGCGAGTCGAGTTTCTCGGTGTTGACCCTTACCGATGACGCCAAGCCGGCGTTTTGCCGGGTCGGCGCGGGGCCGGCGGGTGTGGCGACGGCATGGTCGGTCGGCGGGGACGTTGGTTGCTCTTGCGGAGGGTTTGATTTCGGGACGCCCGGGGCGGCGAGAGACGGTTGCTCCGGCGGGGTTGAGGGCGGGTAGGAGGCCGGAGGGGTGGCGCTTGCCAGTCGCCGGACTGCCGCGATCAAATGTCGCACCGGCACGAGTTTATCCGGCAGGACGCCGAGTTCCAGAGCGGCGGTTATCTGCCCCATCATTTCCTGGATCGCATCCCGACTGTGCAGAATCTCGGTGATGATCTCCGGGGTGAGTCGGAGTTTGTCGGTGCGAGCGAGATCCAGCAGGGATTCGACCTCGTGGGTCAGACGGTGCATGGGCCCCAGGTGCAGAAAGCCGGAGACGCCCTTGATGGTGTGAAACGAGCGGAACAGGCCGTTCAGGGCGTCCCGGTCATCGGGGCTGGCATCCAAGACCAGCAGCGCGGCCTCGATTTGTTGCAGGTGGTCGAGCGCCTCGGTTTGGAACTCGCCGAGCAATTCGCGATTTTCGGAAAGGTCTAGCTGCAGCAGTTCGTCGGGTTCGCCTGGGGTGGCCTCGGCGACTGCGGCGGGGCGGTTTTCGTGCGGCGCTGCCGTGACCAGGGCCGGCGCGGGCGGTATCGGACGGCCTGCGCTTGAGGCGGCAAGCGCCGAGCCCAGCCAGGCGGCGGTTTGCTTCAGGGCGTGTTCGGCGGCGTCGTCGAAGGGCTGGGCCGCATCGAGCAACGCATTCAAGCGTTGATGAAGCGCGCGCAGCGGGAGCGCGATGGACGGTTCTTCCTCCGCGTGGGGGAGCATGTCGCCCAGCAGGCTGTAGGCCGGAATCAACCCTTCGTCGCTGCCGGCTTGTGCGAAAATGGATTCTGCGGCGAAACGACTGCAGGCTTCGTCCAGCAATGCGTGGGAGGAGGTGTTCAGCGGCATGGCTTGTTAAGGAGACTCGTCACCGCCGTCTTGCGGGCGACAACCGAACAACGGCACAATTCACCCCCTACTTGAGGCCTTCGGCTAAATTCTCCGACGGGCTTCGCGTCGAGGCTCCCGTCTCGGCCACGAACGCCGTAGGCAGGGGGATCCTTCCGGGCGTCCGCAAGTCCACGGGCGGCGCAGCGAGTTGGCCTCGGCGTGTTCCTCCGCTTGGCACGGGCAGGCTCAAGTTTGCGGGATTGGTGCCGATACCATCATAATCATCGGCGTCCGCCGCCATACCTGCAACCGCTCCAACTTACCCATCATGAGCAGCCTTAATGCTTCCGATACCGCCCGTCTTGCCGGCAAATATCTCACCGTCGTTCTCGATAACGAGGCTTACGGAATCGCCGTGCTAAAGGTCCGTGAAATCATTCGCCTGCAGAAGATCACCCCCGTCCCGCAAATGCCGCATTTTGTGAAGGGCGTGATCAATCTACGCGGGCGGGTAATCCCCGTTATCGACCTGCGCCTTAAGTTTGGGCTCAACGCCGAGATCGCCGAGCGCACCTGCGTGGTCGTGGTGCAGATCGCCCTCGATGCCGGGCGCAACGTGCAAATGGGCCTGGTGGTCGACAGCGTCGAGGAGGTGGTCAGCCTGACGGGTGCGGAGATCGAGCCCACTCCGGAGTTCGGCGCCCGCATCGACACGTCCTACCTGCTCGGCCTCGCCAAGGTGAAGGGCGTGGTGAAAACCTTGCTCGATATCGAGCGCGTCGTGGCGCCGGAGACGGTCGAGCGTCTGGCCAAAGTTGGCTGAGCTCCGGCTCCTCTGCGCCGCGAACCCGCCTACAGTTCGTCGTATTTTGCGCTGCGTCCCCGGGCCTTGGCCACAGGGTATTTTAGAGCATTGCGCTCCATTTTGCGTTCAATGGCCGCCGCCACGTCGATCCCGGTCATGTTGGCAAATTCGAGCGCGTAGATCACCACGTCGGCCAACTCCTCTTCGATTTTGGCCCGTCGGTCCGGATCGTCGGTTTTGCCGCGCGAGGCCTCGGGTGTATCCCACAAGAAGTGCTCCATCAATTCTCCGGTCTCGGCGGCCAGGGCCATGGCCAGATTTTTGGGGGCGTGAAACTGCTCCCAATCGCGTTCGCGGGCGAAGGCGAGGGCGCGAGCCTTGAGCTCTCCCACCGTGGTTGTGGCGTCGTTCAGGCCGGCGTTGTCCATGTGGTCAGCAAACGCGTTTTGGCCTGCGCGTCGAGCCTTCCGCCGCCGGCTTGAGCCGCGAGCAGGACCGCGCCGAGCACTGGCGGGCCCCAGGCCGCGCGGGGTGAAAAACCCTCCGCCCTCGCCCGTTCCGCCAGCCAAGGCTCCAGGGGCAAGCCGCCCACCAGCACCAGCGGATGGTCGACCGCTTCCGTCGAGCCGGTTGTTCGCCCCAGTCCCTCGCGCGCTGCCTTGGCGAGACTCAGCAAAGCCTCCACCGCCTCGGCGCGGCATTGTTTCGCCGCCAGATCGCCCGCCGTCGCGGCCGCGAGCACCTCGCGGGCAAAGGCCGCCACGCGGGCGCGATCGTGCCCCGGCCCTTGTAACTCCGCCAGGGCACCGCGCAGATCGGATGTTTGATAAAAGGCGGCCGCCCGTTCGCCCAGGGTGGTGGCTGGTCCGCGCCCGTCTGCTCCGGCGCAGGCCGCGGCGAGGGCTCGCCTGGCCAGCCAGTAACCGCCGCCGGCATCGTCGGCCAGCCAGCCCCAGCCGCCCGAACGGGCGTTACGACCTTGTCCATCGCTGGCCAGGGCCGCCGAGCCGGTCCCCGCGATGACCACGGTTCCGGCTGCTCCGCCCAAGGCGGCGGCGTGGGCGATCTCCAGATCCCCGGTCACCTGCACCATCTTGATATCGCTCCAATCGAGCAGGAGCCGACGCGCACGCGCCGCCTCCTCCGGTGAACGCACTCCGGCGACGCCCAGCGCCAGCCCCTGCACGAGGGTCGGCGAGTGTTGACCCAGGGCCAGACGTATCGCCGACGACCAGGCGGCCGCCGCGCGTTCCGCGCCGACTACTTGTGGATTGCCCGGCCCGGCCTCTCCCCGGCCGCTGACGCGACCGTCCAGGGTTGCCAAGATCGCGCGGGTGCCGGTGCCTCCGGAGTCCAGTCCGAGCCAAAACAGTTTGACGGCGGAGGCGTCGTTCATGGCGCCTCGGGATCGGCCGTCCCGGTATGTTCGTCGACCACCACGCTGGTGACCAGATCCGCCCCGACATTCACGGTCGTGCGCGCCATGTCGAGCAGGCGGTCCACCCCGAGCACGATGGCGATTCCCTCCGGTGGCACTCCGAAGGTCGCGCACAGACCTGCGATCAAGGGCAACGACCCGCCGGGTATGCCGGCGACGGCGATCGCGCTCAACACGGAGAGCAGCAGGAGGGTGAGTTGCGCCGGCAGGCTCATCTCCACACCGAATACTTGGGCCACGAACAGCACCACGCAGCCCTCGAAGAGCGCGGTGCCGCTCATGTTCATCGTCGCGCCCAGCGGGATTACGAAACCGGCCGTGCCGGGCGAGACCTTCAGCTCGTCTCGCGCCAGGGTCATCGACGCCGCCAGGGTGGCATTGCTGGAGCTGGTTGAAAAGGCGGTCACCAGGACCGGGCGCGCCGCGCGAAAAAACGCCAGCGGTCGCCAGCGCCGAGAAAAGACCCGCAGAATCAGACTCATCGTGCCGAACAGATGGAGGGCCAGCACCCCAAGCACCCCGGCGACGAACCAGGCCAGCGCGGCGATAAACTCCACCCCGGTCTTGACCACCACCGAGTAGATCATCGCCGGCACCGCGTAGGGAGCGAGCCGCAGGGCGTAACCTACGATCGTGGTCATCAGCTCCGTGGTGGTCTCCAGGGCCTCCGCGAGTCGCCGTCTTCGCTCTTCCCCGAGGCTGGCACCGGCCAGGCCGACCAGCAGGGCGAACAGGATCAGGGGCAACACTTCTCCCAGACTGCCGCGATTGAAGCCGGCCACCGCCCCGGCCAGGTTGCGCGGCATAAACATGTCCACTGCGGTCATGAGGCTGAAGGGTTCTCGTGCCTCCGAGGTGGCCACATGTCGTGCGGCATCGCCGGCGTAGGCTTGGCGCAGGGCGTCGCGCGTTTCGGGTGCGATGCGTTCGCCCGGGGTCAGGGTGTTCATCATCAACAAACCCAGGGCCACCCCGACCACCATGTTTAGGCCGAAGAGCCCGAAGGTGCGGGCGGCCAGGGGGCCCAGCCTGCGTCCGCCGCCCAGATTCACCACTCCGCCCGCCAGTGAGGCGAAAACCAGCGGCAGAACGGTGAAGAACAGCAGTCGTAGAAAAACCTGGCCGAAGGGATCCAGCACGTCGGTGGCGAGTCGTTTCGCGCCGTCCAGCACCCCGGGTGCCCAGCGATCGGTCCAAAGGGTCAGCAAACCCGCCGCCAGACCGATGCCGAGGCCGGCGAGGATGCGATTGGCGAGACGGGCGGACGAGGCGGCCATGACGCACCGTGCCCCGTCCGTGAGGTGCGGCGCAAACCTGAAACGCGGTTTCCGTGGTGCGGCGGGCGGGCTTCTTGCGGACTGGCGGGCGTCCGGTAACGTGCTCCTGTGATTGTCGTCTCTGTCGCCGTGCAAATCCTTCGCCACCGTTTCGCCGCGCTCGTGCGCCGGCGCCTTTCGTTGCGCTCCGCCGCCGCCGCGTGGCGAGCGCCGGTCTGGTTGTCGCTGGGGGTGTTGCTCCTGGGCACCGGTTGTTCCGCGTTGAAGGAGGAGGCGGGAGCGCCCGCGGCTCCTCCGGTCGAGGCCTTGCCCGCCCGCTCCGGCACTTTGCCCCTGGTGGAGCGCTTGAGCGGCACGGTGCGCGCGGAGAACCAAGTCGCCCTTTTCCCGCAGATCAGCGGACGGGTGGCGGAAGTGCTGGCGGGGGACGGCCAGCGGGTGGAGGCGGGCGCACTGCTGGTTCGCCTGCAGGACGACGCGATTCGCGAGCAGGTGCGGCAGGCCGAGGCGGGGCTGCGCATCGAGCAGGCCCGCTTGCGGCAGGCCCGCGCCGCGCTTGGAGAAATCGAGGCGCAGGAGCGGCGCATGAAAACCCTGGGTGAGCGGAATCTGGTGAGCGAGGTCGAGTTGGAGACGCTCGCCGCGCGTCGCGAGTCCGCCGCCGCCGATGTCGAGCTGGCGGAGGCGCAGGTGGAGCGCGCCGAGGCTTCCCTGGCCGAGCGCCGGGAGGATCTGGACCGCACCCTCGTGCGGGCTCCGGTGGCCGGGGTGGTCGGTCAGCGTGCCGCCGAAGTGGGGATGCAAGTGACGCCCGCCACCCGTTTGTTTGTCATCGGCAACCTTGACCGCGTGATCGTGCGGGTGCTGCTCACCGACGCCATGCTGCGTTATCTGCGCGAAGGTCAGCCGGTGCGCGTTTACCCCCACGACGATCCGGAGGCTGCGGAAGCAAGCTCGCTTGACGCCACCCTGGCCCGCATTTCCCCCTTTCTGAACGAGACGACGCGCAGCACGGAGGCTGACATCGAGTTGTCCAACGCCGAGGGCCGTCTCCGCCCCGGCATGTTTGTGCCGGTCGATGTGCGCTACGGGGAGAGCCAGGCGGCGACCTTGGTGCCGAACAGCGCGCTCTACACCGATCCCAACACGGGCAGCGAGGGGATGTTTGTGCTGGCTTCCGCTCCTCCGTCCCCGATCCCGTCCACCGAGGATGACGCCGGATTTTCTCCGCCGGTGCCGGTGGAGTTCAGGCCCATAGTGGCGGTGGCGCGCGGGGCGGGGGAAACTGCGGTGGCGAATCTGGCTGCTGGCGAGTGGGTGGTCACGTTGGGACAAAACCTGCTCGCGACCGGTCGCTCCGAGGCGCGGGTGCGCTCCGTCACCTGGGATCACGTGCGGGAGCTGCAGAGCCTGAAGCGTCAAAACCTGCTCCGCGAGGTGCTACGTCCCGCCACCCGATAAACCGCGCCGTCGCCATGCCTCTCATCGACACCTCCATCAAGCGTCCCATCGCGACGATGATGGTATTTCTCATCATCATCACGCTCGGGGTTACCGGACTGCGTCACCTGCCGATCGATCTTTTGCCGCCGCTGGAGTTTCCCCAGCTCACGGTCGCGGTGGATTATCCGAACGCGGGTCCGGAGGAGGTGGAGCAGATTATCACTCGTCGACTGGAGAACGCCGTCGCCGGCGTGCCGGGGGTGCAGCGCCGGCACTCCGTGTCCTACCTCGGTGGCGGGCGGGTCACGCTCGACTTCGCCCGCGGCACCAATCTCGACGAGGCCGCGAATGATCTGCGGGCGGCGGTCGAGCCGCTGCGGGATAATCTGCCGCCCGAGGCCCAGCCTCCGCGCATTTGGAAGTTTGATCCCAACGACACACCCATCGTGGTGGTCGGCGCGAGCTCGCCGGTTTGGGACTTGCAGGAGCTCACGTTGATCCTGGAGCGCGACGTCACCAAACGTTTCGAGCAAATCCGCGGGGTGGGCTCCATCGGGGTGTGGGGCGGGGTCGAGCGCGAGGTCCAGGTGGATTTGCGGCGAGACCGGCTCAACGCCAGCGGTCTTTCCGCCGGCGACGTGCGCGCCGCCCTCAACGCCGAAAACGTGAACCGCCCGGGCGGAAACATCACCTCCGGCATCCGCCAGATCTACCTGCGCACCCTGGGTGAATACACGGACCTGGAGCAGATTCGTGACACCGTGGTCGCCGAGGTGGAGGGCAAGCCGATCCGGGTGCGTGATGTCGCCGACGTGCGGTTCGACTACAAGGATTTCTGGCGACTGGTGAAAATCGACGGCCGCCCCATGCTGCGTTTTGGCATCAACAAGCAGTCGGGTGCCAACACGGTGGCCGTGGCCGCCGCGATACGCGCGGAGATAGAGCGCATCAATGCGATGCGCGACGATCTGCACCTCTTCGTTTCCTCCGATCAAAGCACCTTCATTCAAGAGTCGATCGACAACGTCGCTCAATCGGCGTTGTGGGGCTCTTTTCTGGCCGTGGGGGTGCTCTACGTTTTTCTGCGTCGTGGCTCCTCGACCTTCATCATCGCGGTTTCGATCCCGATTTCGATCATCGCCACCTTCGGTTTGTTGTATTTCGGCGGGTTGACGCTCAATCAGATGAGTTTTGGCGGTCTCGCCCTGGGGGTGGGCATGGTGGTGGACAACGCGGTGGTGGTGCTGGAGAACATCACCCGGATGCGCGAGGAGGGGCGCGATCCGGTCGAGGCGGCGAGGCTCGGGGCTCGCGAGGTGGCGGGGGCGATCCTCGCTTCCACGCTGACCACCGCGGTGATTTTTTTGCCGGTGGTTTTTATGCAGACCATCTCCGGCGTCTTGTTTCAGCAACTCGCCCTGGTGGTCGTTTTCGCTCTGCTGTGCTCGCTGGTGGCCGCTTTGACGCTGGTTCCCATGCTTGCCAGCCGCCTGGCCACCCGTCGTCGCGTTCCCCGGGAGGAGCAGGGCCGGCTGCGGCGCGGTTTCGCCGCTCTCGACGCCGCCTACGCCGACTTGTTGGAGCGCGCGGTGCGGCGTCGCGGACGCGTCATCGCCGGCTCGCTCGCCCTGGTGGCCGCCGGCTTTGCCGCCGTGCCGCTGATACCGGTGGAACTGGCTCCTCAAACCGAGGCGGACGAGATCGACATCGACCTTTTCATGGCGGATGGCACCCACATCGCCGTTCTCGACCGCTACCTGCGCGAGCTTGAGGTCAGGGTGCGCGAAATCGTGCCGCCCGAGGCGATCCGTCACCTCTCGACCGACATCCGGGACGGGCGGGCGGAGGTCGAGTTGAAGATGGCGCCCGACAGTCCGGTCGGTGCCCTGGCGCTGGCCGATCGTCTGCGCACCGATCTCGATGGCCGCATCCCCGGGGCCGATATTCGGGTCAGTGCCCAGACCGGGCTGTGGATCTTGCGCCGCATCTTCCGCGCCGGCGACGGCAACGAGGCGGTTTCGCTTGAGATTCGCGGCCACAATCTGGACCAAGCCCAGGAGCTTGGACGCGCCATTCGCTCCGCGATCGAGACCATACCCGGCGTGGAGGGCGTGCGCATCCAGCGCAGTCAGGGTCGTCCGCAAACCGACCTGCATCTCGATCGGGCCAAACTCGCCGCGCTCGGGCTCACGGTCCGCGACGTGGCGGACGTCATCCAGACTCACGTCAGCGGCACCGAGGCGGGGGTCTATCGGGTCGGCGGCGAGGAGTTTCCCATCATCGTGCGTCTGCGCGAGGATGACCGGCGGACCACCCAGTCCCTCTCGAACATTCCGGTGCGTTTGCCCGGCGGGGAGGTTATCCCGCTCTCCGCCGTGGTCGATCCCCGCGCTGGTCTGGGGCCGCCCGAGATCAATCGCATCGACGGCCAGCGTTACACCAGCGTCACCGCCAGTCTGGCCAAAGGCACTCCGTTGGGCGAGGCGGTGACCGCCATCCGCGCCCGCGTGGCGGACATCGGCCTGCCCCCGGGTTTCTCCATCTTTTTTGGCGGCGAGTATGAGGAGCAGGAGAAGGCCGCGGCTGATTTCCGGCTCTCCATCGTGATCGCGCTCCTGTTGGTCTACATGGTCATGGCCGCGCAGTTTGAGCGCTTTCTCGACCCGCTCATCGTGTTGAGTTCGGTGCCGCTGGCGGTGATCGGCGTGGTGCCGACCTTGCTGCTGACCGGCACGACGCTGAACATGCAGAGCCTGATGGGGGTCATCATGTTGATCGGGATCGTGGTGAACAACGCCATCGTGCTGGTGGACTACATCAATCTGCTTCGGCGCGAGGAGGGCATGGACATGGTCGAGGCGGTGAAACAGGCCGGGCGCCGTCGTCTGCGCCCGATCCTGATGACGACCTTGACCACGGTCCTGGGACTCTTCCCGTTGGCGCTCGGACTGGGGGCGGGGGCAGAGATTCAGGCCGCTCTGGCCCGAGTCGTTCTGGGTGGCCTGGTGGCGTCCACTTTGGTGACGCTGGTCTTTATCCCCGCGCTTTATCTGAGCGCGCACAGTTTGGTCGCCCGCCTGCGGTCCGCGACATCTTGAGCTGAATTGGCCCGCTCAAGGTTTTCGCGTGCTCCGCAGCGGCCAGTTCTCGGCCGGGGGAGCGAAGTCAGCGGGCGTCAGAACCGGATTCGGTTCGAGTTCGTTGATCACGGTTTCGTTGGAGAGACGGCCGTCCACGTAGGTGGTCACTCGTCGTGGCAGGAGCACGCCGGCGCAGATTTGGAAATCGGCGAATTCCGTGGCCAGCACATGGTCGCGCCCCTGATGGCTGCGCACCACCTCGCGCCGGGCGAGCATGCGGGTGATCTCGTCCACGTAGAGTGTCGAGATCTCGCCGTTCGAGTCGGTCATCCGCAGTTTGAGAAACGACCTTCCGTTGATTTCGGTTTGGCCGAGCATTTCCAGGCGCAGGCCGCGTGCCGAGGGCCTGAAAAAGGGGTGGTCGAAATCGGCCTCGAGCAGGAAGTCGCGGGCTTCGCCCGGAGAGAGGCGGCGGGGCGGGCCGTCGCCGCGACGGGTCCAGGGTTCATGGGTGCCGTCGCTGGCCCGCACCAGGTTTCCATCCGGGTGGGGTGTTTCCACCCGCAGCCGGTCGGGTCGAGCCGCGAGCAGCACGAAGTTCACCTGCTGTTCCCCGATGCGGGTGAAACCGCGGGCGCGCAGGCTGTGCAAGGCTTGGTGGGCGGCGTCGCCGCCGGAAAGGATCAGGGTGATGTCCGCGACGGATTGGGCCAGGTCCGCCGGGGCGTTCGTTGGTTTGGGCTCGGCAACGGCCAGCGCGCAGAGGGTCGTCAGCGATGCAAGCACGCGTAGCATGGTCGTGGAATGCCAGCCGGCTGGCGCGGGGCGGCAAGCCTCTTCGAGTTTGCGGGCGACGTTTGCTGGATGGGTCCGGTGGGTTTTGCGCTCGCGAGCGGCCCGGCGCCGGTTTTCCTTAGGTGCATGGCAACCGAGTTTGGGTGGTGGGTGCGAGACCCTGAAGAGGGCAAGTATCAAGTCGTGGCGATCTTTCACGGCGGCGAAATCGCGTGGAAACGCAAGCAGGGCCACCATCAGCCCTGGGAGGAGATTGTTCTGCCTGGAGCGGAATTGTGGGACCGCTTGGTCGACGAGGCGGCGAAGCGCGTGCCCCGGCGGCTGCTCTCGCCCAAACAGTTTGATGAAATCAAGCGTCTGCGCTCGGCGTCGGAAGGCGGCGAGACGCCCAAGCCTTTGAAGCGGGGGGCGCACCTCAAGCGCGAGCGTCCGGGCTCGAACCCGCCGCCATGAACGAAGCGGATGAGCGCCAGTCGTGCCTGCCGCCTCCGACGGACTGGCGCACGACCGATGCGGACGAACGCCTGAAGCGAAGATTGCGGGCGCGGCAGGAGCGGCCGCGGGTGACGAAGCTCGATCCGGCGGCGCATCCGGTTTTTGCCAACTTCGAGGTCTGCTCGCCGAGCGGCCAGCGTTACCGGGTCGAGGTGCGGGACCTAGCCGGCAGGGTCCATGCCTGCACCTGCACCGATTTTCGGATCAACGGCCTCGGCACCTGTAAACACGTTGAAGCAGTTCTGCTCGAGCTGGAAGCGGGCGAGCCGCTGGCCTGGGCGACGGCGTTGGCCGAGGGTTCGCCGCTGGCGGATCTGGCTCCGGACGAGGCGGCGGGCACGCTCCGGTTGGAACGCAATCTGGAACGCCTGCCCGCCCGGTTGCGGGCCTTGTTTCGCGAGGACGGCGGGTTGCGGGCCGATCTTCCCTTGGGCGACGTGGTGGCGCGTTTGGGCGCGCCGGGCTCGGGGGTGCGCATATCGCAGGAGGTGGCACCCTGGCTGGAGCAACGCCGGCGGGAGCGCGAGCGCCGGGATCGCCGGCGTGATTACGAAACCGGTGTGGCGACCGGTCGACATCCGACTCAGGAGACGAGGGTGCCTTTGCATCCTTATCAACGCGAAGGCATGCTGCATCTGGCGTTCAACGAGCGCGCCCTGCTGGCGGATGAGCTGGGCTTGGATCGCACGCTGCAAGCGGTGGCGGCATGCGCGCTGTTGACGCGTCTGGGTCACGCCCGCCGGGTCCTGGTGGTGACGCCGCGTTTGCTGAGGGGGGAGTGGGCGGAGGAGATCGGGCGGGCCACCACCTTGACGGCTCGTCTGGTCGAGGGCACCCGTTCGGTCCGGCTGGCCGCCTACGCCGAAACGCGGCCGCCTGGCTTCACCCTCGTGACCTACGAGCAGGCGGTGGCTGACGCGCTGGAGATCAATGAGCGGCTGCGACCGGATGTGGTGGTGTTGGACGAAGCTCAGCGGATCCGGGACTGGTCCAGCCGGACGGCGCTCATGGTCAAGCGCCTGAAGTCGCGCTACGCGTTCGTGTTGACCGGCGCGCCGGCCGAAGGGCGGCTGGACGAGTTGCGTTCGATCGTGGATTTTCTCGATCCGGCGGCGCTGGGTCCGCTGTTTCGATTTAATCGCGAACATGTGGTGCTCGACGAGCGGGGCCGGCCGAAGGGTTACAAGAACCTGGACCGTTTTCATGCGCGGGTGGCGCCGTTGATCCTGAGGCGGCGGCGGAGCGAGGTGGAGACGCAGTTGCCCGCGCGCGCGAACCGGGTGCGCTTGACTCCGTTGAACGCGACCCAGCGCCGACTTTATGCGGAGCGGGAGGCTCAGGCGGCGCGGCTGGCCCTGGCGGGGCGGCGGCGCGCCCTGGCTCCGGTCGAGCAGGGGCGCCTGATGGCGTTGATCGGCGAGTTGCGCAAGGTCTGCACGGAGCCGTCGCTGGTGCGGGGCGGGGCGGGGGTGGAGTCGGCCAAAACGGCGGAGGCGGTGCGTCTGCTCGATGAGGCGCTGGCCTTCGCCGGGGCGAAGGCGGCGGTGTTCTGCGAATGGGAGCGCGCCCTGGAGCCCTTGCGTGGGCATGCGTTGAAGCGCGGCTGGGGCGTCGCTTGGTGCGGCGGGGAGGTGTCGGCGGCGGGGCGTTCGGCGGCGGCGGCGGCCTTTCGGCTGGACCCCGGATGCAGGCTGTATCTGGCGACGGACCGGGCCGGCGCGGGGCCGGACCTGCGGGTGGCGGATTTGGTGGTGCATCTGGATGTGCCCTGGGCGCCGAATCGGATGGAGCGGCGCATGGAAGGGGCCTGGCGCGGAGCGAGGGAAAAGCCGCTGACGGTCTTCGTGCTGGCGGCGGCGGACACCCTGGAGCAGGGCCTGATGGCGGTGGCGCCCTCGCTGGCGGCGGCGGACGCCTTGCTGGCGGGGCGCGGGGCGGACATGGGTGCCGCCCGCGGCGGAGCGGCGCTGGCGCGCCGGGTCGCCGACGCGCTGGCGGCCGGCGGGTGTCGCGCATTGCTGGCCGAGGCGGAGGTGGCGGATCCGGCGCTGGGGTTTGCGGCCGATGCGCGCGCCCGGTTGGGTGGGGGCTTGCTGCGATGCGAGGAGGTGCGGCCGCGTGCGGCGAGCGACGCGGGCCCACGCGGGCCGGGGTTTGTGCCCGCACCCGCCGCGCCTGCCGTGTTGCTTGCGGTGGTGGAGGACGAGGCGGAGACGGCGCGGAGTGCGTTGGAGCCGCTGCTGGTCGCGCGCTG